>JACPNA010000017.1 GCA_016185725.1 Candidatus Woesearchaeota archaeon
CCCTAGATGTTTCTGGCTCAATTTTAATAAGAATATCAAACGCCCTGATACTATCTTTCCCTCCCTACCATCAGGGATGGACAAAATTCTCAAAGAACATTTTGACCGATTTATGAAGAAAGGAGAATTACCACCAGAACTCCAAGAGCTGAACAGCGAAGTCAAGCTCTTCGACAACGAAGAATTGCTGAAAGTCTGGAGAAGCAACTTTAATGGGATCCCATGGACAGATAAGAAAGGTAACCTCTTTCATGGAGCAATCGATAATCTCCTCCAAAAAGGCAAGAAATTAATCGTTTTAGACTACAAAACCAGAGGTTTTCCATTAAAAAAAGATACACCCGAGCATTACCAAGACCAGATGGATATCTACAATTTTCTCTTACGAAAGAATGGCTACGAAACCGATGATTACACCTATCTCCTCTTCTATCATCCTCATCATATAGAATCTAATGGTCACATTTGCTTTAGTTAATATCAAGAACGCCGAGAATATTTTTAAGAAAGCAGTTCAAGTTTTAGAATCAGAAATTCCCCCGCCCTCCACAGAATGTGGTTTTTGTAAATGGACCAATGAAACAAATGAATTTTAATTATCCAAGCTAATTTTAGTGGTTAGTTTTATTGAGTAAAATAGTAGCACACAAAAAAAATAAGCAGACCAAACCTTATTCCGAACATAACTCATGAATCTCCTGTACTTTCAACGTAAATAATAATCTGGAAATCTCCGGATGCGTAATCGCATTGCTTGACTGTCCTTTAGACAACGTAATCACTTCATCACTAATAATTTCTCCTGGTTTCTTCTTAATAATCTCAATAGGCACAACTGCCGGTTCGCCTTTACAATGAATCGGTGCTTCTAAGACTATCCACTCTACCGCCCCCGCCGCCGTATAACTGCCCTCATTTGGTTTGACATTATATGTTTCTTTATCGCTGGTTAAAATTTTAATCGCATAATAATTACAAACTTTTGAACAATCTCCCGTTCCTTTATACAATACATCCAGCGTTGAACATTTACTATTGATACACAACATTCCATTCTTGCATTGCGTATTTTCAATACAAATGTCTCCCTTTTCCGCAATTTCTGCTCTCCCCGTGCTTCTCCTCTTTTCCCGCTCTTTTTCTAAATAATCACACGCCCCATTTTTATCATTATCCAAACAACATCCTTTTTTACTCGGCAGTAAAATATGCGGCGGTGTACATTCTACAGTATACGTAATCTCTCCCGCCGTTCCTCCCTCTTTACCACCAACTAATTGTTTAGTGTAAATCGCTTGCCCAGAAGATTGAGAAAACATCACCACCAAAACGACCGACAAAACAATAAATATAATCCCCGCAATTGCCATAACCTTATTTTTATTATTTACGGGTTGTGTTTTTACCTGTCTTGGTGCATTCACCGCTACTTTTACACTCGGCGATTGTTGTACCATCCTGGGAAAACTTTGCTTTACCGCTTGCTTAAAACCATTCTCCACCTCTTCTGCCGCCCAGCCAACCTTCATTAAATTATCTTTAAGATGCATATACTTTTTTCCGCTCTTTAATCCTTTAGTAATATAATCAACCACCTCATTGCTTGCGCCCCTCTCTTCTTTACTACTGCTCTCTTTGACACCGCTGACATAATATATTGCTCCTAATGCCGCCGCTAACGCCAACAACCCAAAAAAAACATAACTCAATAATTGCCTAGAACTTTTCTCCTCTTCTAATTTTTGTCCCACTGCGCTCAAATTTTCTTTTGTCACCTGCAAATCATTTTGTGCTGTCGCTAATCCCACTGCAACCGTATTAACATCATTTTTCAATTCATTACTTGCTTGAATTTGCATATTATTTAACGTCTGCACATTGGTATTTAACTGTTCAATTTGAATCGATAAATCATTATAACTATTCTCTACTGTGCCTACTCTTTGCTCCAAGTCTTTCGACTTGCTTTCTAAAGTAACCACTCCTTCCTCTACTTGTTTTTGACTTTGCTCTATATCCTTTATTTTCGTATCAATTTTCGTATTTAAATCGGTAACTACGCTTGAAATTACCGGAGTTGATTGATTGGAACTCGCTTCGTTTAATTGTTGAGAGACTAACGTCACCCAGCTCGGCGGAAGATTGTTATCATAACAAGAATTTTCCGTTAAATCACAAACACAATTCAACTCTTCCGGTTTAACATTAAATGGTGCTAATAACGCTTCCTCAGAACAATAACCCTTACACTCTTCATTCGTGGTACACCAAAACTGTAAACTAATATCCTCCGCTAAATCTTTCAACCCTAACACCAAACTCATACTAAAAACTACAAAAACCACACCAACCACTAAATAAAACTTATTTTGTATTACCATTCCTCTTTTCTATCGTAAAGATTACTTTTTGCTTTATATACTTTTGGGTTAACCCCTCTATAAATGTTATTCAACATAAAAATCTTTAAATACCTCTTATCAAATCCCTTAACGTATGTTAGATATCAACTTTATTCGTGAAAATCCTGAAATTATACAAAATTCTGAACAACGTCGCAATCACAACCCTCAAAACATTAATAAAATTCTCCAACTTGACCTAGATTGGCGTAAAACCCTTAAATCTTTAGAAGAGCTTAAACATCACCGTAATGTTGTTTCCGAAGAAATTAATAACGCAAAAAAAGCCAAGAACGAACCTCTTGCCAACCAAAAAATCAAAGAAATGCGCCTTGTTGTCAATGATATCAACGCCAAAGAAACGATAGTTGCTCAGCTTCTTGATCAAAGAAATGCTTTAATTAAAACCGTAGGTAACATTTTACATGATTCTGTACCCCAAGGTCGTGATGATACTGAAAATAAAGAACTTAAAAAATGCGGTAAAATACCACAATTCAATTTTCCCCTTAAAGATCATATTGAATTAGGCTTAGAATTAGACCTTATTGATTTAGATACCGCTTCTCAAAACTCTGGTGCGCGATTTTATTACCTTAAAAACGAAGGCGTTCTCTTAAGCCAAGCCCTGCAACGTTTTGCTATTGACCGATTGCTCAAAAAGAGATACACCCTTATTCAACCGCCGTTTATGCTCAACCGCGCCTCCTTAGAAGGTGGCATCAATCTCTCTGAATTTAAAGATACCATCTACAAAATCGAAGAAGAAGATTTGTACTTAATCGGCACCTCCGAACATCCTTTAGTCGCTCTAAAAAAAAATGAAGTCCTTAACGAAAAAGAACTTCCCTTAAAATTTTGTGGTATAAGCGCCTGCTTCAGAAAAGAACTCGGCTCTCACGGTCGCGATGATAAAGGCATTTTTCGCGTCCATCAATTTAATAAGATCGAACAGATAGTCTATTGTAAACCAGAAGATTCTTATAAATATTTTAACGAAATGCAGAAAAATTCCGAAGAATTATTCCAAGAACTAGAATTGCCTTTTCGCGTCGTCCAAATTTGCACCGGTGATCTTGGCAATAAACAAGCATTACAATATGATATCGAAGCCTGGATGCCCGGTCAAAATAATAAAAACGGCCAATATCGTGAAGTAACCTCTTGCAGCAACTGTACCAATTATCAATCCATAACAATGAACACTAAATTCCTTAAAAAAGACGGCACTAAAGAATATGTCCACATCTTAAATAATACTGCTCTTACCGATACTAGACCCATCATCGCAATTCTCGAAAACTTTCAAACGAAAAACGGAACCGTAAAAATACCCCCTGTCCTCTGGTCATACATGAACGGTATAAAAGAGATTAAAAAGAAAAAGAAATAACTCCTAATCCTTCTATAAATATTAGTATGGAATTCCTGTTAAATCCTGCCGACTACAAAGTGGGAGGCACGAGGTTTAAGTTCCGAAGGAACATTAAACCGGAGAGTAAAATTCTTACTTCAATAAATCCTGCGTTAGCAGACTATAGTTTAGGGTGGTTTCTGTCAATCAAGATCGGAGAGCCATAAAGAACAAGGAGAAGGGGACACTCTCGGTTGACTATACTTCTAGAATTGGAGGCTAAATATTTAAATCAGTAATTATTTTAAATATAAAAGATGGTAGATCGAGAATCTCAAAAGGGGCTTATTGTTTTTCAGGACAGGAAAATTCGTAGGCTATGGTATAATAACGAATGGTTTTATTCAGTTGTTGATATGGTTGAAGTTTTAACAGATAGTCCAACACCAAGGCAATACTGGGGGAAAGTTAAAGACCGGGAATTTATCCAACTTGAACTGTCCCCAATTTGGGTACAGTTAAAACTGCCTGCGGAAGATGGAAAATTGCGATATACAGATTGTGTTAATCTCAAAAATGCTTTTAGACTTGTTCAGTCCATCTCCTCAAAGAAAGCAGAACCGTTCAAGATGTGGTTGGCTGAAGTTGGAAAAGAAAGAATTGAAGAAATCGAAAACCCAGAACTTGCCCAAGATAGAGTAAAAGAATACTATGAGCTGAAAGGCTATCCTAAAGATTGGATTGATAAGCGATTAAGAGGTATTGCCGTAAGGCAAAATCTGACTTATGAATGGAAAGAAAGGGGTATTGAAGAAAAAAGAGATTTTGCAATCCTCACAGCAGAGATTTCTAAAGCTACCTTTGGAATGACTCCGAGCGTATACAAAGAATTCAAAAATCTTCCAAAACAATCAAAAGCCAATCTAAGAGATCACATGAATGATTTAGAGCTAATTTTTACAATGTTTGTGACGTATGACAACCGAACTTTCACAAGATGAAAAACCAGAAACTTTTGATAAAAGCAAAGATGTAGCAAAAAGAGGCGGAAAAGTCGCAGGAAATGCTAGGATAGAAGCTGAAAAAGAATTAGGTCGTCCAGTAATAACTGGAGAAAATTATCTTTCTGTACTTGAGAAAAAGAAGAAACAGATTGAAGATAAAAAATAATCATTGATAGTGCATATAATCAAGAAAGTCATTTGTCGCCTTTAATTCCTCATAGATTAAAACAAATTCAATCTTTTTGATAATCTCTGAAAATTCATTTCTGATATTGTTAATAAGTTCTGTTAGTTTTTTATAACTTTCAATTTCCGTCTCAAATTCAATCTCCCAAGGTCCCCACGAATTAGAATAATTAATAATGTTTGGATGTAGTTCTAAAAATGTCTTTAATCTCTTTTCTTTATCTTTTGTTAAGTCTTTTAATTTGATCATAACTTTGTAATAATCCATTCCAATTTTATTTACATTAGGAATTAATCTAAAATGAGTTATTATGTTTCTTTTGAGAAGATCTTTAATCCTATAATTAACAATTCTTGCAGTAGTTTTTAGTTTTGTAGCAATTTCAGTTGATGGCGTACGAGAATTTTTAATAATAATTTTAAGAATTTCAATATCTGTCTTATCAAGCTTCTCAAAAGTCGGCTCTTTAAGGAAAGTTGGGCATACTTTTTTAGACTCTTTATCTAACAAATAGCCACGAGAGAAGAAATCAGGATTAATGTGGGTGGTAATTTCAATTCTTGCTTCATGTTTGCTAAATTTTGATTGAAAATTGCTGAGGAATTCATAAAATTCATGGACACTTTTAGTAAGGACTAAAAACATCAAATCAAAATTTCCCTCACACTTGATAACCCACCAAACTCTTTTTTCTTCCTGGAGAAATTGAGTTATAGTTTCATCTATTTCTTTACTCTTGTTGTGGAATTGTAAATAGACTTTCCAGCTGGTTAATCCAAATTTGGCAGGATCAACAAAAGCAGAAAGAGATGTGATTATATTATTTTCAATTAATTTCTTAACTCTATATTCTACAACTGTTCTGGAAGCTCTAACTTTCTTAGCAATTATTGAAAAAGGCTGTCTGCTGTCCTGATCAAATTCCATCAAAATTTTTCTATCCAATATGTCTAATTTCTGCATATTTTGTCTATAACTACTTTTTGATATATAAATTTTGTCATTATTATCTAAATTTAGATAACAATTATTATATACTGGTAATAAGGAAATACCTATTATTTAGTGGTAAAAATGCCAGATTACAGAAATAATGCAGAATTGTACGAAGCAGTAGAGGACATTCCCGGAGAAAAAGCTATGTTCCAAAAAGCCGCAAAAATAATAATGGATTATGCTAAGAGAAATTCCCAAAGCCAAGGAATAAGCATTTTGGATTTATGTTGTGGAACTTCAGCAATAATACGTTCTCTTCAGCTTGATGAAAATAAGCTGATTAGAAGTGTAACTGGAGTTGATATAAACCAAGCTTATTTAGACTTTCTGACGAAAAAATGTGATGATATAACCATGGATGCGCATGTTCTTTATCATGGCTGTGGAGCAGAAACAAAATTTGTAATTACTGATGCTGTTGATTATACTCATCCAAGTTTGGTAGATATTATTATTGCAAGTTCCGCTTATCATCATATTGAAGATGAACGAAAACTTAGATTTTTAGAGAAAGTAAGAGACCAGCT
>JACPNA010000008.1 GCA_016185725.1 Candidatus Woesearchaeota archaeon
TCATCCGCCTTTATCTTTTCCGTATCATATTTTGCTTTCGCCTTAAGAATCTCTTCCTTCAACTCTTCCACAGAATAATACCTATGCTTAAAATCAAACTCTCTTATATCCTCAATCAAATCCAATTTGCTGACATACACTAAAACTTTCTTCCCCTTGCCTAACTTTTTATATAATTGCTCTTGTTTCTTCAACGAATAACCGCAATATTCGCTGACATCAAACACAAAAATAATTACATTCGCCAATTCCTTTAATACTAATTCCGCTTGCAGTTCAATAATATTTCTCTTCTCATCTCTTCCTAATATTCCCGGAACATCTAACACTTGAATTTTTTCTTCGTTTAATATAAAATACCCCGCATTTATTGATTTGGTTGTAAACGCATATGCTGCCACCTCTGCCTTAGTTCCGGTAATTTTATTTAATAATGTTGTCTTCCCCACATTGGGAAAACCATAAACACAAACTGTAAACATATCTTTTATATCAGGATAAGTCTTCATAATCCTCCTCGAATGCTCTAAAAAGTCTAATTGCGGATCAATTTGCTTCATTACCGAAGCAACTCTGCCGTAAAACTCGCCAATAGCTGACTTGATTCTCGCCACATTCGTTTCATGATTGATTTTTCTTACATATATTCTCTGAAAAAAACGAATTTTATCTTCCGCCCACGCTAACGCTCCAAACGACTTTTTGAACAACGCATAATCCAGCGTCAATTTAATCAGATCCTGATAAAAAACCGGCAATTTTTCCGTTTCCGGAAAATCCTTAATAACTTTATTTAATCGTGAAACTAAAATGTCCTTGACAATATCAATCTTCAACGACTCCTTTTTACGTATTATTTGCAGATGATTGCCGGTAAGCTTCTTCTCGCTGCCTTTTTCACGTGCTTTACGGAACGCAATATCTACTATTTGCTTGCCTCTGTCTACCGGTGCAATTTTTTCAAAATTCATAACTACTGCAAAATATACCTTCTTTTATTAATCTTTGCTAGAATATCGGAACATATTTCACGTCGTTAAACCACCGCAGTAATTATTTTTCCGACGTGCTCCACCAAACATTTATATAGTTATGATACTTTCATTAAAAACTGCATGCGTTTCTTTGCAAAAAAAAGAAGGTGATTAAACTGAAGCAGCACATCTTTCAGGAAGTTAAAAAATTTAAAATCCAGAGATGTTGCAAAAGTTGTGGTAAGCGTATTGTCGTCGAAAACGCCAATCGATATTACTGCAGCGATTGCCGTGGATATTGATTCTTTTTTTTCTATTTTTTTTATTTAATCTCCTCAATAAAACCAATAAGAATCCTAATTACTAACATTTAATTAAACAGCCCTTTAAAAAAATCAGTGATACTCCCAAAAAATCCTTTCTGTTCCTTTTCTATTGCTATAGCTTCGCCAATTAATTGGTTTTTTTCTCCTTCGACAATAGACCTTGGTTTTTCTAAAAGCGGCTGTTGTTCAATTGGTTTAACAGCTTCTGCTTCCTGATTTTTACTAACAATTACCTCCGCTTCCCTTTCCCTTGCTTTACCAATCACAAACTCTCCTAGCCTGCTTGCACTAGCTTGATAAAAAACATATCCCTCTTTGACTTCCATTATTCTAGTATCCAGCAATTCCCCATCCAAATACAATTTAACCTCGGCATTGCTCAACCCTTTTTTAATTATATCTGCTTCCTTAACCTTTAATGTTATTTCAATACTGCTTAACTGCACAACATCATTCTTACTAACATAAAACCCAGAAATCGCTATACCCTCAAACTTTGGATTGACCTTTTCCTTAAATTCCAGTTTCCCATTCTTAACATCCTCTGCTAAGCGTATCTTAAAATCCTTGACATTCAATACATTCCTTACTTCAAAAGATAAATCACTGCCTTTAAACGCATAAGATATCGTTTGAATAGCCACTCTCCCCGTTAAATTAGAATTTTCCTGCAAAGTATTGATTAAAAAAATAAACGAAACTAAGAAAAATATTCCCATCAACGCCCAAAATGTTTTATGTTGAACTTCACACTTTGGACTTTGTTTTTCTTTCCTAACCTTAAAAGACTTCCCCTTTCCCCTTTTATTCATAATTAATCTTAAATTAAATCTTAATCATATATAAACTTAACGCCAAATGAACTTAAAAGTTTAAGAAAAAATGGGACCACGGGGAATTTCATAAAAATATCCTATTTTGCTTCTCGCCGTAAGACTTCTTAAAGAATATCTCACTAGGGAATCTCGCCTAGGATACTTGCCTTTTGAACCCCGGACGTCATGGTCTCAGAGTCGCTCTGACATTCTAAACATCAACAAGCCTTCTTCAGCCATGTGTTCTCCCGGTCTGAACTATGGTCCCATCTCGACCGATTGGGAAGTAAAGTTTCATTTTTATTTATAAAGTTTCCTAATATATAATTGATGACAAAAGTTTCGTATATTATTTTTCATCAACTACTGAAAAACCACTCTGTAGAAAATCTTAAGTAGAATAAATATAGTAAATGAATTAAGTTTTTGCTCGAAACTTCTTTCATTTACTATTTAGTAAGCGAAAAGTATTAACAATAATTTATTTCGCTTACTAATACCCCCAGTTACCCCATCAAGGGAGTGCAGGATAGATTGTTTGGTCTTTGCTTCATTTCTCTACTGGATCTTACACAACCCCAGAAAATTTCCATAGCCGCGAAAAAAAAGCCACTGGTCACTGGACAAGTCCAGACAGGGTTTATATAGCACCTCCATCAGTAAGTATTCTATGAGCGAGGTTCGAAAAGGAGGTGGGAAGATGGTGGATCTGACAAATAGGACAATTAAACGATTGTTTGAAAAACAGGTTTTAGATCTTACACGCAGGACAGTTATCGAAAGAGAAGATACATTCGATTATCAATTAAGCGGAGGGTGGATAAGATGAAATATAATTTGAAAGATAGAATAAGTTCGTTGTTGCAAAAATATGAACACTTGCATCAAAATACGCAAGATTGTCCTAATGACATGCAAACATTCATTGACGATTTTACGGCAGTATACACCTAAAAATAAAGACGGTCATTATCAACCAGCCATTGATACGCCACCTAAAGAGATTGGTGGTTTATATTTCACACAAAAAAAATATAAACCATCATCTTATTTTATTTTTCTATGGAAGTTTTGACGCAAGTAGAATTCAAGTTGAGAGAACAGGAAATGGTAGATAAAATTAAGAAAGGAGTGATATTTATTTATCCTACGGATACGATTTATGGTATTGGTTGCAATGCCTCAAACGATAAAGCAGTAAAAAAAATGAGATTCATTAAAGAAAGAAATAAACAGCCGTTTTCCGTATGGGTGCCTTCTAAAGATTGGATTAGGAAAAATTGCTTGATTGATAAAGAAGTTGAAAATAAATTAAAATTATTGCCCGGAAAATATACTTTAATTTTAAAATTGAAAAACAAAAAAGCCATTTCTAAGTTTGTTGCGCCTAATAGTGAAACATTAGGAGTAAGAATCCCAGAACACTGGTTTGGTAAAATAATAGAAAAGTTGAATGTACCCATTATTACAACTTCAGCCAATAAAACCGCAAACCCATTTATGACAAAATTAGAAAATGTAGATTATGACCTTGAAAAAGAGGTAGAATTTATGATTTATGAAGGAGAAAAGGAAGGCAGACCGTCAAAAATTATTAATTATGTAGAAGGAACAGTGAAAGAACGTTAAGTTGTTTTCTTTATTTTGGCAATGAAGAAACCCTCCGTATCATTATCCTGCGGCCAGATGCGTAATGTATGTTTTACTCGTGGATCATATTTCTCTCCATTAAATTCTATAATTGCCGGAGTAGTTTTTAATCCAGGGAGTTTTATTTTTACAATCTCAGCGTCTGGAAATGTTTGTAATAAGTAACTAACGACACCTTCATCTTCTTCTGGTTCAACAGAACAAGTAGAGTAAACCATTTCGCCTCCCAGTTTAAGGTTTTCAAATGCTCTATGAACCAGTTCTTTTTGTTGTTTGGCTAATTTAGTGATCATAACAGGATTCCAAATATTAATTGTTTTTAGAGATTTTCTAATCGCACCTGTGCCCGAGCAAGGCGCATCAACGAGAATTTTATCGAACTGGAATTGATAAAATCGTTTTCCGTGCATTAATGAAATTAGAACATTAGTTAAACCACTGCGTTGAATGTTAATACCTAAAGATTGTAAACGTTGGCCTTTGTAATCGTTAGCGATAATTAATCCGGTATTTTGCATCATTGCCCCCATTTGTGTGGTTTTAGATCCCGGAGCAGCGCAAAGGTCAAGTACTATTTCATAGGGTTGAGGATTTAAAATGAGAGGAGGAATCATCGAAGCTGCTTCTTGCACATAAATTTTGCCAATATGATGTTCAAATAAATTACCAACATCTCTTCTATCTGGATGTTCAATCCAAAACCCTTCTTTACACCAAGGGATTTGTTTTAGATGCCATCCTTTTGCTTCAATGTTCTTTTTAGTTTCTTGTACATTTCCCATAACAGTATTAATACGGATGCTTCTTCTTAAGAATGACAAGGAATAAAATTTGAATTTTTCCCAATCCGTTAATTGAGAATATCGTTCTATAAAATGTGGTTTAAATTCAATTTTCCCAGCATTAGACATGACTTCAGGTTGAACCATATTATGAAGAAGAGTAGTTTATTTAAAATGGTTTTGGGACAAAATGTATATAAACTCTTTTTGTTTTATATATGAATATTTAATATTATAGTAATATATCTAATAATAAAGAGGTGTAATTATGGTTAATGTTGCGATTAACGGTTTTGGTCGTATTGGGAGGATGGTTCTGAGATCCGGATGGAAAGATAAAAAAGTTAATTTTATAGCTGTTAATGATTTAACCGATACGAAAACATTAGCACATTTATTGCAATATGATACTGTACATGGAATATTTGAAGAAAAAGTGAGTTATGATCAAGAGAATATTATCATTGGTTCCAAGAAAATGAGAGTGTTTGCCGAGAAAGAACCAACTAAATTGCCCTGGAAGAAATTAAAAGTAGATGTTGTTGTAGAGAGTACGGGAAGATTTACTGCCCCCTATGATGCGGAGCAACATCTTAAAGCAGGAGCAAAAAAAGTATTAGTTTCTGCTCCCTATAAATGTGAGAATAACATTTGTCCAGCTAACACTTTTACTATTGTTATGGGTGTTAATGAAAAAAAATATAATCCCCACAAGCACCAGGTTATTTCTAATGCTTCATGCACAACCAATTGTGTTGCGCCTATTTTTAAAGTTGTAGAAGACCATATTGGAGTAAAAAAATGTTTCTTTTCCACAATTCATGCCTATACCGCTGATCAGAATATAGTAGACGGACCGCACAAGGATTTGCGGAGAGCGAGAGCCGCCGCGCTTAATATTGTGCCCACATCTTCAGGAGCAGATATTGCTACTACTGAAGCTATACCCGAACTGGCCGGTAAAATTAAAGGCTCAGCATTTAGAGTTCCCGTAGCCGATGGCAGTGTAACAATATTTACAATCGAAACAAGCAAGGATGTTACTCCAGAAAATGTTAATGCGCTGTTTAAGAAAGAAGCGGCGGGACATTTTAAAGGGATAATTGAATATTCTGAACGGGAATTGGTTTCTTCAGATATCATCCATAATCCTTATTCTTCTATCTTTGATTCATTGTTGACAAAGGTTGTTGATAAGAGAATGCTAGAACTGGTAGCATGGTATGATAATGAGTGGGGATATAGTTGCCGGGTTATTGATACGATTAAATATATTGTAAAATAATGAAATTTCTTACTAAAGTAAGAGGTTTTATGTTTTACACCTAGAGAAATTTCCTATAAAAAAAATATAAATATTTTATAAGTAGGATGTGCTAAAAATATCCCTAGTCAAAGAAAACAGACCACCACCAGTCAATAAACTAGTGGCATGCTCGCCTGCGGGCTCTGGTCGGTTTTCTGACCATGCTTTTTCCACTTTAAGTGTTAGTGGATGTGTACCACCAGTGAAACACACTGGTGGAAAAAGCATATTTTAGTAGGAGAAGAGATTACTTTTTGGTGAGCATAGTCAATATATTATCTTTTAACGATACTTTTCTCACTTTGCCATATGCCGCGATATCTATCAGATTTTTTTCCTGCATTTTTTGTAGAGAACGATATGCTTTTACTCTATTCATATTTGGCAGTCTAGAAATTTCTGCTTGTCCCACCATGCCATTTTTTTGAACAAGATAATTGATAATCTCTTTCTCTTCTTTATTCAAGAAGAGAAATAACATCTCTAATAATTTTTGTGATTCTTTCTTGGTATTGGTAACCTGTTTATATATTAAAGTTGATGACGTATAACCAATAAATCCAGAGAGTATGATCAGACCAATTGTTATTGATAAATGATTTTGAACTGTCCAAAATATTAACAGATTCTTACTCGTCACATCTTGATGGATATAAGTTACAAGATAGATTACAATAGCGAGACCAATAGTTATCGCTGAAAATCCAAGACTGATATATTGATAAAGCTTAACTGAGTGACTATCCATTAATATGTAGCAGTATCAAATCTTATTTAAGTTTTGCTACAATATAGTAAGCGACCCAATTAAATTATAATATTATCTGTCGTTTACTATTTATGAATCTTTATGATTCATCTAAGAAATGTATCATTCTATTCACATTTCTGTTGAGTAACAGACACTATTTTATGTATTACTTATGTCCGTTACTAATATTTATAACTTTATATCCCCCCAATAAGCATCGCTTCGGAACCATTTATATATTGTTTCATCTTATGAAACAAAGAGATGTTTGCGGATGTTTGCTAAAAATTAAAATAGAGGTATTTAAAAATGGAAGAACAAAAAGAACATGACTTTAAAGAGCATCAAAAAGAAGAAACTGTAACATTTAGTAAAATAACATTGTGGAAAATAGTTTCAGGAGTATTAGGATTATTATTAGTTATTTCTATTTTTACGGGAGGCTTTAGCTTAGGAAGTAATTCTCCCAGTGGAGCAGTTGTAGCCGCACCAAGTGGAGCAGCACCGCTCCCCCAAGCACCAAGTGCGGTAGTTACTGATATGAACGTACTTTCGGATGATGACCCCTTTTTAGGAAAAAAAGATGCTCCAGTTACAATAGTGGAATTTAGTGATTATGAATGCCCATTTTGTGTCAGGTTCTACCAACAAACATTATCACAAATTAAGAGCAACTACGTTGAAACGGGAAAAGCAAAATTTGTGTACCGGGATTTCCCGTTAAGTTTTCATCAACAAGCTGAATCAGCTGCCATCGCTGCTAATTGTGCGGGAAAACAAGAAAAATATTTCGAGTTTCATGACAAAATCTTCAATAATGGTGGAGCAGCAGGGAAAAGCAACGCTGATTATAAGAGATGGGCTCAAGAACTTAAATTGGATATCGCTCAATGGGAAGAATGTTTAAGTGATCCAGCGCAAAAGCAAGAAATTCAAAAAGATATCCGTGATGGAAGTGCTGTAGGAGTATCTGGAACGCCTGGTTTCATCATCAATGGTAAATTAATAAGTGGCGCACAGCCATTTAGTGTATTCCAGCAAGTCATTGAAGCTGAACTCAATTAATTTTTTTATTTTCATTTTTTAAAATGAATTATATAAGCTGTGTCCAGGAAGCACTAAAAGAAGTGTATACTTCAAAAAAATATTTTTTAGTTACGTTACTTGTAGTTATAGTCATTTTTTTGTTTAATACGCTGGTGAGCAATTACGGCATAATTTTCTCTGAGTTTTCGTTTTCATTTTTCTTCTCTTTGCTTAAAGGAACACTTGCCTCAATGACTACATTTTCAATCCTGCTTCTCATTATAATGTCAGTTCTTGCTGGTATTATAACAGCAATGACAATCTATCTTGTAAAGAGACAAGTTAAAGGAACTCTTAGAACTAGTTCTAGCATCATAGTTAGTTTAATAACACCATCCTGTCCCTCATGCGCAATGGGACTTCTTAGCGTTTTAGGATTGAGTGGTTTCTTAGCAGTGCTTCCATTTAAAGGATTAGAGCTTGGTTTTCTTGGAATCGGATTACTGGGGGTATCAACTATTTATCTATCCAAAAAAATAACAACAAAAACGTGCAGTATTGCGCCATAAGGAGGTTCTATCATGGGAAATAATAATCTTTCAATAAAAAAATCAACATTATGGAAGAGTGGTGTAGTTATTCTAATTGCTGTTCTTCTATTCTTCGCACTGAAAAGCAATTTTGGCAATGGAATAACCGGTAAGGCGGTAGATATTAGTGCTAATGCGATTGCAAGAGAACCTTCACTCAAGGAACTTTGTGCACAAGATGGCAATATGTTTATGACTATGGGGCCTGTTTTGAATGGAGTACCAACAGGAGAACCAGCCTGTCCAGGATGTATGATTGGTAATAACCATATTTGTGATATTAAAACATACCTCAAAATTTCGGGTAGATAATTGAGTAGATCCCATCCTACTCAAAATAAATTCTTTTTATCCCTTTGACTTTTTTTACGCGTTTAATCATCTCTTTTAATTCCTGTAAATCTCGAGGTATGACTAAAAATAAGCATTGGGCAAGGTTTTGATCAAGCATTTTTGCTTTAGCTTCTTTTATCTCAAAACCAGCTGAAGCAATAGTATGCAGCAAGTCCGCTAAAATCCCACTGCGTTCTTCGGCATTGATGATAAAGCTTATTTTTTGATTGAATGTTTCTTTCCATTGAACGTTTATCCAGCGTTCTTGTTCTTTTAAAGCAAGACGACATTCTATTTTATGTACAGAAATTATTCTTCTTTTAGTTGCTATTCCCACAATGGGCTCATCAGGAATAGGTTGACAACATTTGGCAAGAGTGCAAAAAGCGTTGGAGTATTCTTGTGAAATAACAAGGGTGCCCTGTTCTTCATTGATTAATGGTTTAGGAGCGCGATAGTGCAACACAGGAAGTTTTTCATATTCACGCAGAGCTTTACGAATTTTTTGTTTGGCTTGTGGTGAATGCACTATTTTTAACCAAGTTCTGCGCGGATGTTGATTTTTATTAGTGATTATTTCTATAACATCACCTGATTGTAAGATATGTTTAAGCGCAGCAAATTTACCATTGACATTTCCGCCAATACAATGATCACCAATATGTTGGTGGATAAGATAAGCAAAATCGAGTAAAGTAGAATTTTTTGGCAATTCTTTAATATCACCTTTGGGAGTATAGCAATTGATAGTATCCCCAAAAATATCAACTTTAATTGTTTCCATCAGTTCTTTGTTATCTTTATGGAGTTCAAGAACATTTCTTAACCAGGCAATTTTCTTTTCAAAAAGTTCAGATGATTTTACTTTTTTATAGCGCCAGTGAGCAGCTAGACCTTCTTCCGCAAATTCATCCATTTCCGGAGTGCGAATTTGGATTTCAGCAATTTTACCGTTAAGTAACTTTACTCCCGTGTGGATAGAACGATATAAATTATCTTTTGGAGTAGCGATATAATCTTTTAATCTCCCCTGCATAGGTTCAAAGTTTTCATGCAGAAGACCAAGCATGGTATAGCAATCTTTTTCTTCAGGAACAATAATGCGGATTCCTAACAGATCATATTGTTCATGTAAATTTACCCCCCTATCAATCATTTTTTTATAAATGCTATAAATATGTTTAGGACGTCCTTTGATTTTAAGAATATTTATTTTATTTTTAGAAAGCTGTTCGATTAATTTAATGATTTGTTCCAGATATTTTTGTTGTTCATCGCTAGTTTGTTCTAAAAAGTTAAAAATTTCGTGGTATTTGTTATCCAATTTCCCGGCGAGTTTAATGAGGATAGCGCGCACATCTTTTAAAGTAGTAAGAAATATTTTTCTTAATGATTCCGCTTCAAGATTATGGTTTTTTAATTTTAAGGTTTTTAATTCTTGTACTTCATGAAGTAAAGAGATTATTTCTTTATTGAATCTTTTTGTTATTTCTGATTCCTGTCCTTTTTCTGTGCCATTAAGAATGCTGGCAATAATGATTTCCGGAGCAGATTTAGTTTCGATAAGAATATATGCTGTTCTTAAATTATGATCATAATAACTATCTCCTGACAAACGTTGTTTATTCTTTAAATGGAGTTCTGCAAAATCTAGAGCTAGTTTGAAAAGATTGATATTTTCTTGTTTGTATTCTTGTTTAGAACAGAAGCTGAGAAAGGTTTGTTCATCCATTATTTGATGTAATAAGGTGGTAGTTAAAAAGATTTACGAAAGAATAGTTATCTTCGGAAATTAAAGAGAAAAACCTACCGTTAAAATATGAGTTTTCCACCAGTATATAGTTCCACTGGTGGCGTAGCCACAACAATCTTCACTTCGATTGGAAAACTCATGGTCGGAAAACCACCCCGAGCGAAGCGAGCATGCCACTGGTGTTGAGCCCATAGGCGATCACCAGTGGTGGGCGGTTTTCCTTGACAACAATTTTGGGCAAAAATTTATATAGATCGCTCATTCATTAATGATATGAACAATAAAATATTGAATCATTATTTGTGCTATAGTGCATTTACCAATCCTGGTTGTTACAAAAAATTTCTTCAAAATCTTCCGGAGGATATAAAAGAACTAGGTAATTTAATCAGTCATCAAATCATTCATCGTATCACCTTAAAAGAAGGCAACACCAAAGCCAATAGAGATTTACGCTATGGTAATATGGAAACATATCCTTGGCACAGACTAAGATGTGAAGACGATATATTGACTACGGCCGTTTCCATGATTGCAGAATTATTAAGACTTGATGACCGAGGATTTTTAGCAGATAGAAGAGTTGAAGATAAAATTATTGTCACTTGCCGTTTTGCTGCCATTCTCATGGCCTCTATTTTAAAATCAAAGGGAATTCCTTGTAGAGTTCGCTCAGGATTTGCCCCCTATTTTTCTAAAGGAAGTTGGGACCATTGGATAAATCAATATTGGGATAAAAAGAAACAAAAATGGATTGCTTTTGATGCAGACGGATTTTTTAATCGTACCATTGGATTTGACCAATACAATATGCCCGAGAAAAAATTTGATTGGGCCGCGAATACTTGGCTTGGGATTAGAGAAGGTAAATTAAATGCCGACAATTTTATCAATGCCGATGGCTCTACAGGACTCATGCCCGCTCTTTGGGCAATATTCTACGACTTCCACTGCTTAATGAACAATGAAATTCTTTATACCCTATTACCCAGTTATATCTTTTATAAATTTGATAAACTGACCGAAAAAGATTTTAAAGAGATTGATGAATTAGCTGAATTAATGTTAGAACCAGATAAAAATTTTGATGAATTGGTCAAAACTTGGAATACAAAAAAGAAATTTAGAATACTAAATGGTCCATTAATTAGTGATAATGATCATGTTAAGTGGAAATAAATATTCAATAATTGTCAACTGTTTTTTTGAAGAAGTTCTTCTATCCTTAAAAGTTGATTGTATTTAGCTGTTCTTTCCCCGCGGCAGGGCGCACCAGCTTTGATTTGGCCGCAGGCAAGAGCAGCAGCAAGATCAGCAATAAAAGTATCCTCAGTTTCGCCGCTGCGATGAGAAACCATAATTTTCCAGCCGTTTTTTCTAGCGATATTTGCCGCCTCCAAGCCTTCAGTTAAAGTACCAATTTGGTTTAGTTTGAGAAGCAGACAATTAGCGCTGTTATGTTTAATTGCTAGCTTGATTCTTTCTGGATTAGTTGTAGTTAAATCATCAGCAACTATCTGAATTTTTGTTTTTTGTTTTAATTCGGAAAAGCTAAAGAAATCTTCTTCATGGAATGGATCCTCTATAGAAATGAGACCATATTTATTGATTAGTTTTAGATAATGATTGATTAATTGTTCAGGAGATGTTTTTTTTGGAATATAATAATCTCCTTTATTATAAAATTCAGAAGCAGCGCAGTCCATTGCCAAAGCAACTTGTTTATGATATCCTGATTTTTTAATAGCATACGTTAAAAGATCTAAAGCTTGTTCTGCGGAGTTAAGAGGCGGGGCGAAACCGCCTTCATCACCAACATTAATAGCAGATGGACCGTATTTTTGTTTGATAATAATTTTAAGGGTATGATATACCTCCGCCGCAATTTGTAAGTTTTTAGAAAAAGAATTGGTTTGTGGAACAATCATAAATTCTTGGAATACTAGTTTAGTCCCCGCATGTTGTCCGCCATTAATTACATTAAAAAATGCTTTTGGTATTTTGTGGTGTTGTTTAGTGAAATTTTGCAGATATTCATAAAGTGGAATTTGTAAAGAATTTGCAGCAGCACGCGCACAGGCTAAAGATACCGCTAAAGTAGCATTTGCGCCTAATTTACTTTTATTTTTTGTGCCATCAAGTTTGCACATTAATTTATCAATCACTTCTTGTTGCGTGCAATCTCGATTTTTTAATAAAGGAAAAATTGTAATATTAATATTATTTATTGCTTTGTGTACAGATTTACCAAGATATTCTTTTTGATTATCTCGTAATTCTACGGCTTCATACGTGCCTGTACTTGCACCAGAAGGAACAGAAGCTATACCCAAGGATTTATCAGTGAAAACAATTGCTTCAATAGTAGGATTACCGCGACTATCAATAATTTGTCTTGCAGTTATTTTAGTTATTTTTGTCATATTTTTGTTGGTGAGACATAAGGGATTAGGATTAAAAGAGAAAGATTATTTTTGGTCTTTCCAAGCAACAAATCCAATTACTATTAGTTGGGCAATTCCCGCTAGCCAGCCAATCATAGGAATAATTAGTCCTATAGGAATCAAACTTAGCCAACCAGGATACTTTCTTCGTTCATAAATAGCCCAAAGCCAGATAACGGCAAAGACTATATTCACAAAAGGTACTAATAAAATAAATCCCCACTGCCATTCTTTTTTAGCAAGAATTGGTAGTAAGAAGAAATTAGCAATTGGTATCCAAGCTAACCATGGTTGTTTATATTTTAATTTTTTGGCAATGGTGAAAAAGGCTAAGCCATAATAAACATATAACCCCGCGCAAAACAGAAATATCAAAAACATCATCATCGCCCCTAATAAAATAATTCCCGGAAAGAACGGATTATCATTCAAACCATATGTTATTAGATTATACATTTTATATCACCTTTAGTTTATCAGTAGAGATAATACGATATATTTTAGGTATATAAATGTTTGTGAATTATCTAAATTCGAATGGAAAAACTTCCTAAATTATTGCGATAAAATACAACCGCGCTTAATTTATTTTTTTCTTTTATGATCCATCGTTCTTCTAAGAGAA
Source organism: Candidatus Woesearchaeota archaeon (assembly GCA_016185725.1). Lineage (GTDB taxonomy): Archaea > Nanobdellota > Nanobdellia > Woesearchaeales > GW2011-AR9 > JACPNA01. Next base: position 13,376 of record JACPNA010000008.1, read on the forward strand.
ATTCTAAAATTGGTTTTGTAAATTGATTTTCTTGCAAAACTGGTTTTTCCTTGTGTATAATTTGGTTGTACACTCTAAAAGTTTCTTCTTTATAGGGAAGTTTAGCGCAATCAGTACAGACAGGAAGATATGCTATTTTTTTATCACGTTCTGCCTCAATACGCAAAGTCATATCAAAAAATGGAGCGGCAATATATTGATGCAGCACTTGTTCTTTGTTTTTATTAACATAATTATAATCTGGTTGTAATCCTAGTAAAAAATCTAATCCTAATTCATGCACAAATTCTTTCGACCAAACACGCTGGGTATGTTTAGCCGTACTGTCACATTTTTTTCCATGAGAACGAATAGCCATACACGCTGGTTTTTTTTCTTCTTTAATATCAATATAAGGGAGAAGAGTAGTTACATGACCAAAGGGACGGTGGCGAAAATCATAGAGTAAGCCCGCAACAAAAAGAACAAGACTATTTTCTCGGCACCAATCTATGAAACGAAGAGTATCTTGAGTTTCTTTTTCTGTTAAGCAGAAAAGATTAATTTCATCTATTCCCACCGCAATTTCATTTAGGTTTTGGATCCCCTTTGAGAGATTATTTCCCGAGGTAGTATTTAATTCTATCTGTTCGATTTCTCCTTGGTGATATAATTTTCTTAATTGCATAATCTTTTGATCGAGATCATCACGTAGTTGAAGTATGCCGTCTACCGTTACAGCAGGATAAGGTTCTTTGCCATCAATGACAATATTGTTAATTTCTCGTGTATTTCTTTTGTGGTTATAAGCTACAGGATGAAAGTTGTAAAATGTTGTGCGTTTAAGTTCTTGGATCATGCCTTCTGTCTTTCCTCCATTCATCGGAGCAAAGAAACCGATGGTTGAACCGCGTAATTGAGTGGAGGGAATTTCACGAATGTCCATATCACCATAGAAAAAAAAATCCTTAATAAATTGATATTATCTCTTAATAGATATATTGCACCACACAAAAGACTATAAATCTATTTTTCTCTTGTTTTTATATGCTTCTTAAGCAGATAGTATTGCAAAATAT
>JACPNA010000018.1 GCA_016185725.1 Candidatus Woesearchaeota archaeon
CCATAAGCTGTTTCTATTCTTTCTTCTTTTCTTTGAGCAAATCTCCATCCTGTTCTTTTTTTATCCTCTGAAAAACCGCTTTCAGATTGGTTTCTCTGAAAATAATCTTCTAGAAAAAGATTAGTATCATCTGTGAAACGATATATCATTTTAGACCATTCACCTACACCTATAGTAGCTATATTACTTTTAGGGATAATAAACATTTTTACCTTGCCAAGATTCTCTTGGCAAAGTTCTAAATATGATTCTGCACTATAATATTTATCTAGTCTTAATGATTTTATGTTTATACCGCTCTCTTTTGCTACATTCAATGATTTTTCAAATGCATCTTTTTCACTTTTAAAACTCATTCCATAGCCAATATACATTCTTTCTTTTATGTCCATAATAGCAAAAGCATAAACAAACTTTACTGTCTCCAAAAACCAAAACTAAAACTATTTATACTAAAACTAACTCCCTCATCCTAATGAAACTACCAAAGAGGTTGATTTTCCTAGTTGTAATACTATTGTTGACCATCAACACCCTCAACCTTCTCACCATAATCACTATTACCGGCCAAAGTACTACTACCGGCACAGTCAGTATTTGCTTCAATCATCCCCCTGCAATTACCGCTATCCCTGACCAACGCGCTGATCACAATTTTTTATTCTCTCTAAACCTCACTGCTGTTGATAGCGACAACGACAATTTCAACTACACCGATAATACCAGCTTATTTCAAATAAATTCCACCACTGGAAAAATCCTCTTCACCCCCGCTCTAGCGCAAGTGAATAACTATACTATCACAATTTACGCTCAAGATAACTTCACCGCCTGCCCTGCCACCAGCAACAAAAACTTCAACTTAGAAATATACAATCTCGCTCCTAACCTCACCTCCTCAATTCCTAACCAAACCTGGGAAGAAAATGTTGCCTTAACCGGCATAAACCTCAACAACTATTTCACTGATCCAGAAAACGACAACATGTCTTTTTCATACCAAAAAGGAAATAATATAACCCTCAACATCACCGCCTCCGGAAACGTTTCCATTTATCCCCAGACAAATTTCTACGGTCTAACTTGGATTATATTCCTAGCCAACGACTCTTTAGCCGCCACCAATTCTAACAACCTTACTCTTAACATCACCCCTGTAACCAACTATTGCGGTGATAACACTTGTAATTCTAACGAAACCTGTTCAAGTTGCGCGCAGGATTGTGGTGCTTGCCCTTCCGTCCCTCCCCGCGGTGGCGGTATAACTATCTATCCTGATCTCATTGAGATAATCAGTGAAATTTCTAGAAAAGAACGTGAACTGCCTCTCCCCCCCGAAAAAACCTGCGCTGAACAAAGAGAATGCCACCCCTGGCCAACTTCCACTTGTCCCTACGATCAAAAACAAACCCGCACCTGTATGAACACAAATACCTTTTGTAAAATCACCGAAACAATAGAAGAACGCATTTGTATTTGTCAGCCACAATGGGAATGCACTACCTGGTATCCTGAAAAATGTACTGGAAAACAGCCCCAAACTCGTGCTTGTCTTGATATCAACAACTGCGGTAAAGACAACCCTTACCCCACCCAAAAGCTTTGTTCAGAACAGCTTACCCAAATAAAACCAGCTAACATTTTCGGACAAGCCCTTTCCTTCACCAAAAATATTTCACAGACCATCTCTAAAAATCAAAAAACTATTATTTACGCTTCAATTATAATCCTTATTTTTATCAGCCTTGTTTTATTAATTAGAAAACTATACCAAAAAAATCAGCAAAAAATCATGCCTCTTTTAAAAAATATACTTTGCCAAATAAAAAAATATAAACATACTCCAGAAACACAAGAAATACTCCCAATAAAAGATCGCCTTCGCTTACAAAAACTGCGTCAACAACAATTAGAAAGAATAAATCGACTTCATCAAAAACTGCACCTGTCCGAGAACAAAGAATTACTCTTATCTACTAGAACAAAAACCACCCCGCAGAAAAAAAATCAACCGCAGAAATATGAGCAAGAATTGGAATTTATTGCCACAGAACTAAAAAAACTGTAATAGAGTCAACAGCATAATTAAAGCACAATAGTACTATCGTTTACTATTTATGATCTTTATGATTCATATAAGAAATGTATCATTATGTTCACATTTCTGTTGAGTAACTGACCCTATTTTATGTATTACTTATATCCATCGTTAATATAACGAAAAATATTTCCAAACCATTACGCTCAAAACTATTATAAATAACCTCTCATTACCCTAGCGAATGAACTTCCGCGAACAATTAATCGAACTGCTTAAAAAACACACTTCGCTATCCAAAGAAGAAATAACCCTTCTCCTCACCGTCCCGCCAGATGAAAAACTTGGTGACTATGCCTTCCCTTGTTTTAAACTAGGCAAAAATCCTCCAGAAGAAGCCGAAAAACTAAAAAATAAATTGCCAGAAACAAGCTTCCTTCTCAAAACCGAAGTTTCCGGCCCTTACCTCAACTTCTTCCTTCATCCCACAATCCTTGCTGAAACCACGCTCCCGCAGATTCAAAAAGAAAAAAAAAAGTACGGCTCATCAACAGAAGGAAAAAACAAAACTATCGTTATCGACTTCTCTTCCCCTAATATCGCCAAACCCTTCGGTATTGGACATCTCAGAAGCACAGTTATTGGCAACTCCTTATACAAAACCTACCGATTCCTTGGTTATAAAACCATTGGCATCAACCATTTGGGAGATTGGGGCACACAATTCGGCAAACTAATCATTGCCTACCAAAAATGGGGCAACAAACAAGAACTCGAACAAGACCCCATCAAGTACCTCTTATCCTTATATGTGAAATTTCATCAAGAATCGACTGCTCACCCCGAATTAGAAGAACAAGCCCGAACTGAATTCAAAAATTTAGAAGACGGCACACCCTCTTCCCTAGCCTTATGGGAAACATTTAAATCTCTGAGTTTAGAAGAATTCAAACGCATCTACCGCCTTCTTAACGTAAAATTCGATTCCTATAATGGAGAAGCATTCTATAATGATAAAACAGAATCTACTATTAAAAAAATCCAATCAAAAATAAAAACAGAAATGTCTGACGGCGCCCTTATCATAAATTTAGAACAATATAAACTGCCGCCTGTCCTCCTCAGAAAATCAAATGAATCCACAACGTATCACACTCGTGACTTAGCCGCCGCTTTATACCGAATCGAGCATTATAAACCCGTAAAAATACTTTACGTCGTCGGTTCAGAACAAAAAATGCATTTCCAGCAGCTCTTCAAAACACTAGAATTATACGGCCTTCCCTCCTCAACCTTTGAGCATATCGACTTTGGTTTATTCCTATTCCCTGAAGGAAAAATGTCCACCCGTAAGGGCAAGATCATTTTCCTCGAAGAAGTGCTTGACAAAGCCATTAATGTAGCAGAAGAAATCATCAAAGAAAAAAATCCCCATTTAAAAAACAAACAAGAAATCGCTAAAATCATTGGCATCGGTGCAATAATTTTCGCTGACCTGAGCAATGATCGCATTCGCAACATCGAATTCGACTGGAAACGTATGCTTTCCTTTGATGGAGAAACCGCCCCCTACATACAATACACTCATGCCCGATCCTGTAGTATTCTCAGAAAAGCAAAAAAAGAATATAACCTCAGCATATCGCCAAAAATAAACTTTGAACTTCTTAACCACACTTCTGAACAAACACTCATAAAACAACTCTATAATTTTCCTGAAACTCTTCACAAAGTTATTCAGCATAATAAACCCCATATTCTAGCAAATTACTTAATAAAATTAGCCCAAACCTTCAACGACTTTTATCACCATTGCCCCGTCTTAACTGACGATAAAACCCTGGCAAAATCCCGTTTGCTTTTGGTAAATTCCACCCGTCAAGTATTAGAAAACGGTCTTAACCTCCTTGGCATAACCGCGCCCGTCAAAATGTAAAATCCTCATTCAAAATGCGTAATCTCAAATCACATTTAAGAAAGATTTAAAATAAATTCTTTAAAACATCGATTAAACATGGAAAAATTGCCCTTGACTATTCTCTGTCAGCAGAACGGCGGTTGTATGGGCTGCTGTGGTCATGACTACCCTTCTGCAGAAAAAATAAACGAAGCTATAACCCTAAACACCAACGAATTTCATCGAGCGAACCCTCAAACCAAACAGGAATTTCTCGCCTTTCGCAACCGCACCGAATTATACAACTTGCGTTTCGGCGTCTGTAGAAATCTCATCCTTCTTCCCTCCGGCCGACTCGGCTGTCCTCTTCATCCCTTTTTACATAACGGCAAAGATCTTCGTGAAGGTCATTGCGATATAAACTATCTCTGTAAAACTGCCAAAAAATTCTCTGTATGGAAACCAGAAAAACAACACGCTTTTCTCAATTTTATAAAAAGTAAGAATCTCAATAACATAGAATATTCCTTGCAGATAGACAATGACTCTTTGATGAATGAATTTGAGATAATCTTTATCGAAACATGATCTTTTATATTCTATTACCCCAATCATTATTATAATGAAAATTCCCTATAAAGTTAAAGAAAACCGACCACCACCAGTGAAACACACTAGTGGAAAAAGCATATTTTACGGCTTCACCTTGTTAATAAAGAAATAGCAAAACTTTATAAATAACCAATTTTTTTAACAATCCATGGCTCGTATACGTAAATTTGCTGCATATCAAACCTTAGAACGCCCTTACACTAGAATTAGTAAATATTCTAAAAAAAATTATGTGCGCGGCGGTTATCCTCATTCCAAAATAACCAAGTTCGATATGGGTACGCCGCAAAAAGAATACGATACTACTATGACATTAAATTCATGTCGAAACATGAACGTCCGCCATAATGCTATCGAAGCTGCTCGTATGACTTCCAATCGTTTATTAGAAAAAACACTCGGAAAAGATTATCATCTGCGTGTTAAAATTTATCCATTTCATGTTCTTAGAGAGAACCCTTTAGCTTCCGGAGCTGGTGCTGACCGTATGAGTAAAGGTATGCAGAAATCTTACGGTAAAGCTATCAGTTCTGCTGCTCGTGTACGTGAAGGTCAAACTCTTTTAGAATTAAGAATAAGCAAAACTCACCTTAAACTAGCCCGTGATGCTCTTGAACGTGGTGCCAGCAAATTTCCCTGCCCTTGTAAAATTAATGTAGCATGATTTTCTTTAAATCTTATAACTCCAAAAATGTAGAACAGATTAAAATATGAGTTTTCCACCAGTGTTAGTTTCACTGGTGGCCTAGCCATATCAATGTAACCTTAAATTGGGAAACTCATGGTCAGAAACCGCCCCGAACGAAGCGAGCATGCATGAAATTTGAAAACTATCCAATTTCAGCACTGAAAACAAATATTTTTTTGTTTTCATGTGCCACTGGTGTTGAGCCCGCAGGCGATCACAAGAAATGTGAGGAAGATCACATTTCTGTGCTGAAATGAAATCGATGTTTCATTTCATGCACCATTGGTGGGCGGTTTCTTTGACATCTAAACGAGAACTTTGGAAAATAAGCCCTGCAATTTATTTTAGAGAAGCCAATGTTTTTTCCACCCTCGCCAATTCATAATTAATATCTTTCTTTTTGGATAATGACTCCTTCGCTTTTTTCAATCCTTCTTCTAATTTCTTCTTGTCCGCACTGTTCCGCTTAATTCTTTTCTCCTCGCCATTATCTAGTGCGCCATTTCCCTGACCACTTGCCTCTCTTTGATATTTCCCTGGAACAGTAGTTATCATTCTAACTTTTTCAATTCTCTCTTCATCTAATTGCGATAAATTTTGATCAATCATTCCTATTTCTTTGTCATATTTCTGCTTGCTCATTGACGTTTCTAAAATTGTTTTCTTAACTGCTGGATATCCCTGTAGCTTGCGTTCAATCGTTTCCAATTCATTATCTAAAAATTTCTTTTCAAAACTATGTTTAGTCTCTTTTTTCCTTGCTGTTACACCTCTCGATATAGCCTCCTCTCCTTCTCTCATCCTTAATGAATTCAATTTGCCTGTCACTTTTTCTAATTCTGCATCTAACGATGGCTGAATTTTTACACTTGTCTTGGGAAATTTCTTTGGTTTTTCTATCGCCTCGGCATCATACACAAATGGTCGTCTTGATCTGATGGCCTGTAATTGTTGTAATTTATTCTGACGCGACTTTTGAAATAGTGAATACCCATGCATTGATATGCCCAATAACGCTACCACCGCCACTGCCAAAAGAATATACCCTCCAAACCTCACCATACTCTCTTTAAGTTTTATTGCTATCGCCATACCCACCGCCAACGGACTTCCTGCCCCCTCTCCCTGCTTGCCTTGTACTGCTTCACTCTTAACTTCTTCCCTTATTTTTTCTTCTGCACTAATTATCGGTGCTTCTCCTGCCGGAACACTCTCTATTCCTCCTTGCTTCTGTGCATCAGTGATTGGATTAGGGTGTTCTGAAGCTATCGGTGCTTCACTGCTTAATGCTGGCGTACTTGTTATTCCTCCCCCGCCTCCGCCGCCGGAAGAACTGGATGAACTAGAAGAACTCGACGCGCTCGGAGCAGTGTAATTTAATTTGATTGTCCTATTGTCGCTTCCCCACGCACTTACTGAAGTATTATCATATGCTAGGCAATTCCACGTATAATTACCGAGACTTAATTGCAGCGTCCAATTACTGCTATTAACAGTCCCCGTTATAGTAGCCGATTGATTTAAAACAAATGACTGATTGGTATTATTGGTAAGATACAACGAAACATTTTTCAACTGAAAATTATCCGTAGCATTACAACGGAATGTAATATTCACTGCCGTTCCCGAATCATTATAATAACTCGCTGCCGGCATATCTAAGGTCACATTTACCGAAGTCGTCACATTCACAAAAATAATTCTGGAATTATTATTCCCTATCGTATCATTGACCGTTGCATTCAGCCAATAAGTTGTTAACGCTAATGCCGTCGCATTGGTCAAATAGCCCGTACCGTTTATCCCAAAATTGGTCGTATCATTGACCTTCCAGCCGCTGATACCGCTTAAATCACTGGCATTGAATTGCGCCGCTACATTAGCGCCATACGCCACGGTAATATTACTGACATTAAGTAGTATTGGTCCTGTCCTATCCAGAACAAACACTATAAAAATACTGGAATTGCTCGAAGTATCATTGATGCTAACATTGATGCTATAATTTCGCAGACTGAGTACTGTAGTATTGATAACGATACCGCTGGAGTTGATTGCAAAATTAGTAGTGTCATTGATGGAATAATTCACCAGCAAATAATTATCTGCTCCATCAATATCATAACTAAACGCCGTTCCTAACTCTACCGTTTGATTAGCTAACGCCGTAACAAAATACGGAGCGACAATATCCGTCACATTCACAAAAATAATTCTAGAATTATTATTCCCTATCGTATCATTGACCGTTACATTCAGCCAATAAGTTGTTAACGCTAATGCCGTCGCATTGGTCAAATAACCTGTGCCATTAATTCCGAAATTGGTAGTATCATTCACCTTCCAGCCGCTGATACCGCTTAAATCACTGGCATTGAATTGCGCCGCTACATTAGCGCCATACGCCACGGTAATATTACTGACATTAAGTAGTATTGGTCCTGTCCTATCCAGAACAAACACTATAAAAATACTGGAATGGAGTTGATTGCAAAATTAGTAGTGTCATTGATGGAATAATTCGCAAATAATACCCCATCCGTTGCATTGATATCATAACTAAACGCCGTTCCTAACTCTACCGTTTGGTTGGTTAATGCCTGCATAAAATACGGCGCAGTAATATCTGCATTAGAAGTAAGAGTAATCGTTAATGAAGTGCTATTCATCAGCGTTACATTAACCTGAGTAGTATTCATCGTATAATTCGTTAACGTCGTTGTAATATTATGCGGTGTTTTATAGGTAATCTGTGTCGCATTTCGTGTGAAATCTGTTAACGTTAATGTTGCTATCCCGCTCGCCCCTGTGGTTTTGCTATCTTCCCTAACCGTTTGCGCCGTTGTTCCATTAACCTCTGCTCCCGATAATACTCCTCCCGTATTATTAACTACTGTAGTAATAACATACCATTGTACTGTTACATTTCCCGCCCCGCCCGTAAACGAAATATTCGTCTTATCAAACGTAACATTGCTAAACAAACCATCACCAGCCATAACCGTAGCGGCAAAAGATAACGCCGAGATATTTAAGATATCATTGGTAAACGAATTATTAGAACCTGAAACAAACACAATTCCTGCTCTTCCGCTTGCCGATTGATTAAACACATTAATCCGATTGTGATTAAAAACATTATTTGAATTTTGTAATCCCACCGCTGCAGAATCCCCATAAGTGCTGAATGTATTCTCTTGAAATTGATTGTTATTTCCATTGAGTAAAATCGGAGCTGTATTGGCGCCATAGTACGTTGAAATAGAATTATTAGTAAAATTACACCCTGTTCCGCTGTCAAAGGCCAATCCTGAAGACTGATCATTCCAAGTAACAACCACATTATTCATAAATTGCGAATTATTTCCCGGATTAAGATGGATACCATATGCACTCGTACCCGTTGTATTCATAATGTTATTATGTACTGATATATTGTACACCGAATCTTGTAACTTCATTGCCGGCGAGCTATTTCCCAGAGTAGTAATCAAATTAGATGAAATGTTCACACCGTGTGATGTCCCTGCCATAAGAACCCCGTCGCTTAGATTGCCATAAATTAAAACCGTATTATTAAAAATAAGCCCATTAACTGCATTAGTATAATAAATTCCTTCCCCTTGTATAAACGAACCATTGGTTCGTGTTATAATTCCATTTTTAACCGTAACATTGGTTTGATTAACATACACTCCATACGATGCTCCTGTCGCATTGCCAAACGTAATTGTATACCCCGCGCAGTCTAATGTAACATTAGCTGCCTCGATCGTAAAACACGTCCCGCTGGACACCACATTATTCAGCAGTGTATATCCCGTATTCGCCGAAGTAAGACTTCCACATGCCGTCAACACAGTGGGATCATTATTAACTGAATAATTACTCCATCCCGTAACATTAAACAGAACATTCCCAGCGTTAAGCGAAGTTAAGTTGGTGCAAATAGTCGTAGGACACGCAACTCCATCACGTAACATCACCGGTCTGAGAAAATTCGTTGCCAGATTGTATACCGTAATATTCGCGGAAACGTTCAATCCCGTCTGTGTAGAATTAACAAATACGAGATCATTTGCCACTCTGACATCATTGGAAAAATTAAGTCCGCTGCCATTAACCACATTAAGAAACACAATCTCGCCAAACTGTGAATTTTTAACCTTGATTTTTCCCCCTGTACCCGTAAAATTATAATTCTCTAGATATTGATCAATAAACACCGTTCCGTTAAGTGCAGTTGCAAACTTAACATCAGTATAAGAGTAATTTCGCAGAAGAATAGAATTATTGGTGAATACATTGTTTTGTGAAGAACTCGTCAGAAAAATTCGCTCTGCTTTCGAAACATTGATTCTATTGCTCGTAAAAAAATTAGAATTTGCAGAACTATACAAACGTATTCCATTCGCATTGGTATTGGATGTAACAATAGAATTTGCCGTGGCATTGGAATTGGCGTTGCCATTAAACGTAATACCATACGCATCCACCCCTTGTGTGGTTATATTATTGGATACAAGAAGAGAATTTGTACTTACCGTAAGATATATTCCCTGCCCTCTCGTGTTAGAGGTCATGACTGTATTTGTTGTGACGTTAGAATTAGTACACCCTCCTATATTCATTCCATACGCATCCACCCCCCGCGTCGTGATATTATTAGAGAGTAAAATCGGTCGTAGACAGGTATCCAAACTTATTCCATATGCGGTGCTCCCGTTGGTAGTTATAATATTTGTTGAGAGGGTATTATAATCAGAATTATCCTCCCAATAAATTCCATACGCGCTATCACCGCTGGTATTAATCGTATTTGAAACTATGCCCGAATTGTTGCTGCGCGTAAACGCTATTCCGTACGCGCTGCTGGCATTAGTATTGATGGTATTAGAAATTACTGTAACATTAGAACTCGATACCGAATATATTCCATGCCCTAAAGACTCATGCGTCTCTACCACATTAGATGCTATAGTAAGATTAGAACTGGAAACAGTATATATCCCATAAACAGTAAACCCATTGGTAGTAATATTATTATTCTGTATCGTTCCATTGGTCGCATTGGCATAATACAGAGCGTATTTATTCACCCCCGTAGCATTGCCTTGAATAATGATTGCATTTTGTACTATCGTATAATTAGAACTATTCACATAAATGCCATATTGATCTGGAGATTCATTTATTCCATATGTTATCGTCATCCCATTTCCATCTAAAGTTATATTATTCGCCAGAATAGTAAAACACGTCTCATTCGCATTAACATTATTCTGTAATGTGTACACCCCATTGGTAGAATTAAGAACTCCGCACGTTGTCGTGAGAAATGCTTCCATAACGGTTAACGACATATCCCCAGTTACTCCTGCTACATTTAATTCCGAACTCTCCGTAACACTCGCTCCTGTAATCAACCGTCCCGAATTGACTGCCATCTTTACTAGCGTCTGTTTCCCTTCAGACCAAACCGAAGATAGCGATTGGAGAAGTAAAGAACCCCGCTGCAAGGAGGTGGCGTAATAACTTGCACCGGGGTCATAATCATTCATTTTTGCTTCATCAACAAAATCCATTCTTTGTCTTACCATTCCAAATAGTAACACAATTATTGCTAATCCTAACACTATCACCAATTTCACTCCCACTGATACTCTTCTTTTATTGGTGCTATTGCTATTTCTAACTTTAAAATTCAATTTTTTCTTTTTATTAAATTTTAAATTTAATTTTTTCATAACTTCGTGATCACCTTGTCATAGACTACCAATAACTCTTTTAATTCTTTGACTTTGAGAGAATAAAATTTATTGGGAAATTGCGCTTTGACCGCCAAAAAACCGAGATCATACAGCATCTTTAAATGCCGTGACGCTAACGACACTGACATCGTTGTTTGTTCTGCAATTTCTGTAACCGTCAACTCCTGATCTGCCAATAATCGTAGAATCTCCCGCCTAGAAAACGCGCTAATCGCCCGTGCTAATTTCTCTTCCACTAACTCCATCATACCCTCTTGCTGAATAATATTCTCACCCTTTTTAAACCTTCCTATTTAAACAACTTCAAAACATCAAAATACCACAATAAAACAACGTAACAGTTTCACAATTAGGAAAGTGAATTAAAAAACAACCATACCGCCACTAAATTATCATGATATATGAAAAACTATGTTCCAGATTACTATATTCTGTACAGAGGGAATCATTTCGCCCCAAAAGAATATAAAGTATAACTACTTCTTCAAAACTAATGTTGGATATCAAAAAAAAGATTGTATGGATATTTCTATTCAGCTTTCTCCTGTTTTCTTGTACATCTATAATCGAAGAAAAAATTGAAGGGATAGAAAATCTGTCTATACAAGAGCAGATAACAGTTAAAAAAGAAATAAATGAAGGAAAAAAAATAATAGGGCAAGCAATAGCATGCAACCCTAAAACTTTTATTTGTACAGAACAAGGTAATAAGTTAACCTATTGTTCAACAATCACTAAGACTATTCAAAGTGTTTCTGAT
>JACPNA010000019.1 GCA_016185725.1 Candidatus Woesearchaeota archaeon
AGTAAATTCAATAATCTCTTGGTTATTCGTTCTAGCGGTTTCTACTATTTTAATGATTTCTTCTTCAGTGATGGGCAAGTGTTCTAGTCCAAGCATCTGTTTTAAACTCATTACGCTATTTCATTAGGTTGATTTTCGTTAGAATTTACGGTTTCATTATTTTCTAGGTCATAGTTTTCGTAGCCGGACATGAAGCAGTCTTCTTCGTGGGTCAAGGCGTCTTCTTCTAGTAATCTTATACGGGTTGTTTTTAAATAAAAATTTTCTTCTAACTTAGCAAATTCTTCATTCTCCAGTGCTAGAACTGTTTCTGCTTTAGTTTTCATTTTATCCACCCCCATGGATTATCAACTAGGTATATAGTTGATATTATTTAGTACAAAACATTTAAATATAAATACTTTATTGAAATACTATATATCTGTATATTAAAGGTATATACTTATTGGAGGAGAGAGAAGTATTAAGAGAGTTATATGGGGGGAAATATATGGAATATCGCAAATTAATTTCGTTTGGAAAAAATAGTTTTGTAGTTTCTCTGCCTAAAAATTGGGTCAGACAGAGCAAGTTAAAGAAAGGAGATTTGATTTATATTGAGGAGAATAATCAAAAGTTAATTTTAAGCAAAGGCGATTCTGAAAAGGGGACAGAGGAAAGGCAAAGAGTTATTCTAATTGATGGAAAAAGCATTACGTTAATTGAACGTGAGATTAATGCGGCCTATATTGCGAATTGCCGGAATATTATATTAAAGGGAGTAGAATTGAAAAGTAAAATCAAAGAGCTGCAGAGAGCAATACAAAATCTTATTGCGCTGGAGATTATGGAACAAACGTCTGATGTTATTTATGCTAAGGATTTTTTAAATATGGACAAGGTTTCTATTGAAGAGCTGATTCGAAAGATGGACGTTATTGCCAGAACAATGATAAAAGAGAGCAGCAGGATATTTGCGGAGGATAATTATGAAAACATCAATGATAGGGATAGAGATGTGAATCGTCTTTATTTCTTATTGTATAGGGCAGTATTATATAATTTAGAGTATCCGATGAAAGCATTTAAAAATTTTAATTATATGCCGGTGGATTTGTTGAAGTTTCATTTTATCGGTTTTTATATTGAGGGAATTGCTGATGAGGTCAGAAGAACGGCACGATTTGCGCGAAAGATAAGTGTTTCTGCACATGATAAGAAACAACTAGAACAGTTTTTTGATAAGGTCGAGCGGTATTATACGGATACGATGAAAGCGATTTATGCGAAAGATTCAGAATTGGGATTGAAACTATCAGAGTTAAAAAAAGCGTATCTTACAGAGTTGGAGGAGCTAGAACGTAAAAATATGCAAGTGCCGGATTTTATTAAAATGCTCAGCCGTCAGCGTAGATTGGTTAGTTTTGTGCATAATTTAGGAAGAACAGTGTATACGCTTAATTATTTGCCAGCAACAAGGTAACTATCCTTTAATAGTAACTAAGCAGAAAGATTTATAGTACTTCACCGCTGGAGGAGCCATCATGCAGATTTTGCGCATGTACTATTAAAAAGGAAGGATGCTGTGCATGATTTAGATTTAGTGGTTAAACAGTTTTCTCCATTACAAGGAATTCATGAACCGGTCTATGCCATGGCGCATCACCAAGATTTTTTGTATAATCGAGAATTACGTAATTTAGATTTAATACGCATGGTTATTTCACAGGGAAAAAACAAGAATTTTGGGCGAAAGGTTGTGCCGTATGTGCAGGGATTTCTCAATAGAGAACATATGGTGGTTATGAATTATCTGGGAGGATTGAATAGAAAAGAGCAGTTGTTAAAAGCAAAGAAAGTAGAGGATTTATCCTATTTTTTTTTAGATGGAGTAAAATATGTTGCGCGATTTGATGGTTTATGCAATGCTTTTGAAAATAATTTTAATAAATCTTATGATTATGGCAAGGATAAAGATTTGTTTTTAAGTGCGACAAAGGGATTATTTAAAGAGAATTTAGTACGCAGTGTCTATAATAATTTAGAGAGTAATCATGAAGGCAGTATTTATGATTATGACGCTATTTGCGGTTATATCCAAAAGACAATGGGGGTTAATCTGGAAGAGCGATTGAGAGAATTATTTTCTTTGGAATCGCAGTTAAAAAGAAATAGCAAATTGCAGCATAGGGATTGCAATGGATTGAATATGATTGGCGAGAGGTTAATTGATCTGGAAGATTTCGGGTATAGTTCTTGGACTGATGATATAAGCAGTTATTGTATTATAGTAGGTAAAGGAAATAATGTTATTTTTAAGGATAAGGATTTTTCTTATTTTTTGCAAGCGTATTTGTCATTGGAACAGGCGTATGAATTGCAGGATTGGGAAAGAGCGAAAGATTTGATGAAAGCGTCTAATGGGCAGTTTAGACAAAGAGTAGGAGAAATTATGTCTAAACAAGATTATGCTGATTTTATATTAAGTTTTTTTGTTGATGCTATTGCTAAGAATGTACAGCTGGGGGCGACGTTTTCACGATATACTCGGGAAATGGCGCAAGGATTTTCGGCGAATACACAGGATAGTGTCAAGGAGCTGTTTGAGAATATTAGTTTATTAGATCAATGGTTCAGCGCGAGTTCTAATCCAAAACAGGGGCGAGAGTATTTTTATGCGGTAGGAAATTTATTGAATGACCTGAAAATTTCTGCTATTGATGAATCTATTCTCAATAGAATAAAATCAGAAAATTATGGAACTATTGCAGATAATTTGGATAGAAATAGTCCGGATTTTAAATCATAATTGTTTGGGTAGATATCTTTATAAATGATTTCTAGTTTTGTTTGATGAGTAATGCCGGGGTAGCAAAGCTTGGCCAACAACCTTTCAGGTTTCTATCGGGAAGGTGTGCGTGCGCTCACTGCGTTCGCGTAGCCCCATAAATAAACAATCTGAGGTTGGCTAGATGCGCAGGACTTAAGTTCCACAACAGAGATACTTCTGTGTATGCAGAAGAGAAGAGATCCTGTCTCTTAGTGGGTTCGAGATTGAAATTGGAAATAGTTTCAACGAAAAGGTTCAAATCCCTTCCCCGGCACTTATATTTTTTTGTTGCCCTCGTGGCTCAGTGGTAGAGCGCGTCCTTGGTATGATTTTTAACAAAGAGGACGAGGTCGCGAGTTCAATCCTCGCCGAGGGCTTATTTTTCTCAGTGAATATTTAAAAAGAAAATAGTGTTAAAGGTTAATTATGAATATTATATCTACAATACATACTTATTATTCGCATATTCTTAAATTTTTATTTACTTATGGATCAGCTGGTCTTAGTATTGGATTAGGAGTTGTTCTAACTTATTATTCGTCTATTCTTAAATTTTTATTTACTTATGGATCAGCTGGTCTTAGTATTGGATTAGGAGTTGTTCTAACAATTATTATGTTAATATTTAAAAAAGCAAGGAATAAAATTAAAGACTTAATCCTTAGTAAAGATTTTAAAGTCATTTTAATTAGTTTTTTATTTGTTACTTCTATTTCCTATTTTTTATTAAGAATATTTCATGATCAGGTTGGAGTAGCACCAACAACTTCAGAAATGACAATATATATTCTTATTTTAACTATTTTAATTACTCTTCCGAGATTTGATAATAAGTAATTTTTTGACTTATTATTTCGGGAAAGAAGTGTAATGCGTTTGTGGCGAGCGGTGGCGGTTTAAAGGCGTATTTTTTTCATATTGGTGTAGGAATGAGGTTACAAGAGGAGGGTTTTAATTTTAAGGGGGGAGTTTTAGAGGATAGCGAGACTGTTTTAAGATCAAACAGCAAGAGAGACCAGGGGAATAAAGATATTGAGCTATATGTTGGTTCAAGTGGTGGTTCTTTGTTTGGAATGAGTGTGGCAATGGGGTATCTACCAGATCAATTATTACAATTGTTTCAGGATGATTCTAAAATGAAACAGACTGGTTTAGAGAGGGGACTGATTAATTATATTGGTTTGAATAGTCAGGCGGCGAAGGAATTTTTGAAAGGGATGAAAAGAGTGTTAAGTGATGGGTTAAATCCAGAAACAATATTGTTTCCGATGAGTCCATTGAATCTTGTGCCATTAGAAAAAAGACTGCATAATTTTTTAGGTACGGAAGATTTTACTAGGTTAGCGGCAGATTTGTTTGTGGTTACTACTCCTTTAAATTTTCCGGGGAGAATAATTTATTGCAGGAAACAATTTGAGAAGAATGAGGGGATAGTTTATCGTAATGATGCAACTATTTCTGCTACTGTTGCCGGCTCTTGTTCGTTACAATTTTTACATCCTGCCTGCATAAGACATAAAAATGGAGAGAATATTGATGTTGTGGATGGAGAAACAAGAAAAACATTGTCTTATAAAATTGCTGGGGATAATGGGGCGGATTTAGTATTTGTTTCATACACACATGTTCCTTACAATTTTAACATTGTACGTGGTTCACTGAAAAAATATGGTATTGTAAGGGTGGCGATTCAATCAATTTATTTAATGATTGAAGAAAAAATATTATCTTCACAAAAATCTAATGTTTCTAAAAATTTTGCTTATGACGCAGTTGAAGAAACTTTTGAGAGATTAAATAAGGAATTACCTGATAAAAAGGATTTATTAAATAAGTATAAAGAAACATTATTAGCGGATTTAGTTAGGGAATTAGATATAAAACGAAATGTCGATTATGTTTTCATATCACCTGATATAGAAGATGATAATTTCTATTTTGATTGGCATTTAGGTATGTCTAAAGATTATGTTGAAAGGATAGCTAAGAAAGGGTATGAAGCGGCAGATCGTGTTTTGCAGGGATATGAGTTCAGATAAATAATTTACTTATCTCGTTTTTCGTAACGAGTTTTGCATTTTTGACAGATTGCCTGTTCACGCGGTTTTACAAGTATCCATTCTTGTTTGCAGATTTTACATTTATGTTTAAATTGTGGTTTTTCCATAGTATTTTATCCGAAACTTATACTCGGCGACATAAATAATTATATCCTTTAGTATGTCGCTTCCTAATAAGTAAGTGATATTTTGTATAATCATCTGTGTCACTTACTATAAGAGAAGTATTAAGCTTATATTAGGTATAATATATATTCTATTATAAATGTTTGCTTATATTTGTTATGTTTTTGACAAGAAATAGCATTTTGCCGACAAAAAATATTTAACTACCAAATTTATTTTAGAGGATATGCTTGCAGAAATATCAGAACATTTACGTAAGAAGCTGAAGGTTTTTTTTTTAACTGATGAGCTGATTTTTAATAATAAAGTTGTTCCAATTATTCAGGAGAATTTTGAAGAAATAAAATCAGGAGATAAAAACGGTGATAATACTATAGCGTTTGTAGATGGTGGACAGGCGGAGATTTTATCAGGAGGAAATTTATGTCTTAGTTTTATCAGAGTATTTGCGCAGGTTATGAAGGGGAAGGAAAAGGTCAGTTCGCGGAAATATGAATTTTATGTTTTGGTCATGGCTTCTTATAAGAAAGGAGATATATGGTATGAAGGAAAGATTTTTCCCATATTAGGTGAAAAATTAGTTGAGGAAAAAGATTTAGTTGTTTGTTCTGGTGATTCTTCGATAAGACAAGGCAATGAACGTGCACAGATTAGTATTGTGGCTACTATGGCGAGAAGGTTTGCGGAATTAAAAATTGCTTCTTTAGTTTCAGCTGATTATGTATTATTAGATGGAACTTTAACGGCAACCTATGTTAATGAAGAAAAGTATTTAGGATTATTAAGTGGTATTGGTGCGGGAGCGTTGGCGAAAAGTTGCACCTTGTTTACAACAGGAGGAAATAATCCTATGGTTCTGCTGCGTAAATTAAGTCCATTTCAAGGTTGTTGGAGTTATTGTATTGAAGGAAATTTTTATTTTGTGAAGTTGCATGGACAAGCAAAGCATGTGTTTAGATTTGAAGGGAATAAGAAGTTATTTAGCTTATTAGTGCAAAATAGTGCGGATGCGTTGTTTTTAGGGTATCCTTATGGTTTGATCTTAGCGGATAAGTTAGCAAGGGTGAGTAATGCAGAAAAGAATGCATTGATGGCTACTATTTTGTTAAGAAAGGAGAATAGAGAGTTTACGGATTATTTGAATACGATTAATGCTCATGATATTTTAGATAGGATGGGATAAGGAATTTTTGTTATTTATTTTTGATCGTGTGAGAGAAGGGGAGATGTATGTTAAACAAAATTTTTGGTTATAAACCGGTGGGGGCTAAGTTCTAGACGTTTCTTCAGATACTATTCTTTCGGAGGCTTCAAATAAAGTTTCACTATTCTTTTCGTATAGCGTTGATGGTCAAAGGCAACCCGTCGAACTGATATGATTTGCTTACAGCAATTTTCCTCTTAATAGCTTTAGCTATAAAAAATGTTCTAAAATAAAAAAGGTGATTCTCATGACAAGACAAAATGATACTAGAAATAATTGGATAACATTAATGTTTGTATGTAAATATCGATATAACTGCCTGCGCAAGCAGTCAGTGATGAACGACTGTGAAGCAGCATTCCGAGAATTTGAAGCGTGTGACTTCAAATTTGGACCGATAGGATTTGGTGGCAATCATACCCACTTTCGTGTTGATGTACCAAAGAGATATTCCATTGAGGTTGCTGAGATCATGCTCAAATCGAGATCTTCATTGAGAATCTTTGAGAAGCATCCTAACTTCCGCAAGCGGTATCCGCGCGGAAGTTTCTGGTCAGGATATGAGCATCATGAATCAACGGGAAGGAAGGATATTGCAGCATCTGATGCTTATATCCTCAGCCAAGAGAAACATCATGGGGTTGAGGTAATCCGTGATGTTCAAAAGAAATATGTTTCTTTTGCCGCCGACGAGGATACTGCTACTCCCATAGGAGTCGCAGAGGGAGGAGGCGGAAGGGGTTCATAAGGGGTCGCAACCCATTCTCCACGCAGAGTACGGCAGGTCTGGAGCTTTCTGATGTTTGGCGTAAGACCTGCTGGTGAATGCGCTTAAAAACTCCGCAGAGTTTTTCAAGAATAAAGAATACTATTTTTTCACTGGTTAAAGCTTTAAGAAAGCAGTAAGCAAACCAAAATCAATAGCATCTTTTGGGCACTATTCGTATAGCGCTAAAGGTCTGAGACAACCCGTCGAACCGATATGATTTGCTTACGGCAATTTATTTCTTTATAGCTTTAGCTATAAAAATATTTTCTAAATAAAAAGGTGATTCTCATGACTAGACA
This sequence comes from Candidatus Woesearchaeota archaeon, assembly GCA_016185725.1. Lineage (GTDB taxonomy): Archaea > Nanobdellota > Nanobdellia > Woesearchaeales > GW2011-AR9 > JACPNA01. The sequence continues at coordinate 7,268 of JACPNA010000019.1, forward strand.
AAAAGATACGAGAAATAATTGGGTAACAATTATGTTTGTTTGCAAAAGTAGATACAACTGCCTGCGGAAGCAGTCAGTCATGGATGACTGCACTGCAGCGTTCAAAGAATTTGAACGCTTTGGTTTTCAGTATAGCGAGATAGGCTACGGTGGAAACCACGTTCATTTCTCCGTTGATGTTCCAAAGAAATATTCCATTGAAGTAGCCGAGATTATGCTGAAGTCTCGCTCTTCTCAAAGAATCTTTGAGAAGCATCCAAACTTCCGTAAGCGGTATCCACGCGGAAGTTTCTGGTCAGGATATGAGCATCACGAATCAACAGGAAGAAAAGATTTAGAGGCTTCCAATCGGTACATCAGAAGCCAGCAGGAACATCACAAAATTCAAGTGATTGATGATCGGCAGAAAAAACTTGACCTCTTTGTCGCCGAAACGGGGGTACGTTTAGACCAAAGGGCTTAACGGGGGAGTGAAGGCGAAAGGTTGCAGGGGTTCATAAGGGGCGCCGGTTCCCCTTATCCCATTATTTCATTTATTTTTGATCGTGTGAGAGAAGGGGAGATGTATGTTAAACAAAATTTTTGGTTATAAACCGGTGGGGGCTAAGTTCTAGACGTTTCTTCAGATACTATTCTTTCGGAGGCTTCAAATAAAGTTTCACTATTCTTTTCAAACGCTTTACCCTGTACCTCACACATTGACAAAAACACTCCGCCAATGTTTATCACGTAATCAGATGCATAAATAATTCCTTTTTCTTTCAACTTCATTACAGAGTGCAAACCGTCAGCCAGGGGATTATTAGCTGCTCCAATCACTAAATCACAATTTAACTTTTCAATATTTTCCTTGGTTAATATTCCTCCACTAGCATTAGGAGAGAAAATATCACATTTAACTGAATAAATTTCTTCTGGGCTTACCGTTTTAATACCAAATTCTTCTTTAACAGATTGAAGAATCTTAGCATTAACATCGGTTGCAATCACTTCAGCTCTTTCTTTTACTAATCTTCTTACTAAATCTCTTCCTACGCTTCCAACTCCTTGAACAGCTACGACTTTACCTTTCAAGCTATCACTTCCATATTTCCATTTACACAACTCTTTCATTGCAAGTAAAACACCAAATGCAGTAGGAATGGCTGTATCTCCAAGACCAACTTCTAATCCATCAATAAAATCTGATTTTTCTGCCATGTACTCAATATCTTTAAGATTAATATTCATGTCTGTTCCTGTTTGGAATCTTCCATTAAGAGTTTGGACAAATTTACCAAATCTTCTTAACATTTCTGGAGTTTTTTGTGTTGCTGGATTTCCCACTATTACCCCCTTTCCGCCACTGTAACCATCATTGTACTTTTTTCCAATCATTACACATTTTTTAGTCATGACATTAACTAATTTAGTGGCATCTTTTATTCCTTCTTCAACACTAACATAATTAAGCATTCTCGTTCCACCATTTCCTTTTTCACCATAACTGGTGTTCAAAGCAATAATAAATGTGCATCCTGATTCTTTATCGTACTGAATATGTAACTCGTTACAATCATTTTTATCCATGAGTTCTTGCATCATTTAAATCACTCTCTCGGTACTGATAACCCCTCTTCGATGAAGCTCATTCTTAAGCCAAGCATACCAGTCTTTACCTAGAATATTGTATTTTTTGCAGAAAGTATCTATTTCTCCTTGCTTTTTTAACGTGGGGTGTTGTAACATTTCAAAACAAAGCTTAGGTTCTAGGTTTAACAACGGGAGAATATATCCTTCTACTCCTTTCGATTCAAAACAAAGATGTTCCCAACCTTGAAAAATAGGAACATTTAATTTTGCTTGAACTAACTTCCGTGTAAACTCCGCAGAGCCACTCGCTTCTTTAATTCCAGCAATATTACCTAATTGACATATTTTTACAACAGTTTCAAAATTAATCGAATTTCCGGAGATTGCATGTTCATTGTAGATAAAAATTGATATGTTTACTTCATCTTTAATTTTTTTGAAATGCTCATAAATCTCTTCTTGAGTGATATTCTTCTTAAACGGAGTTGTGATTACAATGGCCTGAACACCAAGCGATTTGGTTATTTTTGCTTTCTCTATAACTTCCTCTGTCGTTTTGAATTCGACTCCTGCAAAAACAGGCAGTTTTGAATATTTAACCGTGAATTTAATCATGTCTTCAAATTGTCTATCAGATAATGCCCAGCCTTCACCCGAACTTAA
>JACPNA010000024.1 GCA_016185725.1 Candidatus Woesearchaeota archaeon
TCCCGAGATCAAGAACCATGTGAACATGGTTATCATCAAAACCAAGTTCATTATCTTTACATCGTATTTCATAATTTCGCAAAGCTTTCAGGAATAGAGCATGACAAGCATTACGATAACCAAAATTATCAAAAATCTTGTGACAATATTTTATTTTAAACATAAAGTGTACCCACACTTCACCGACTTGAGAACTATATCTAGTTGGATTTAATTTCATAAGAATCACCTTTTTATTTTTTTATAGTGAGTGACATTAGTTTTTAGACAAATGTCAAAGCGAGCGACCACCACCAGTGGAACTATACACTGGTGGCATGCTTCGCCTGCGGGCTCGGGTCGCTCGCAGTTTTAAGCGAAAGCAAAAAGTGTTTTCTGCGCAGTTTCCCCACCATACTTCTGCTTGTCTAAGTAGCGATCATAAAAGTTCATATCTCCACTTCTCCCATCTGTAGCAGGATTCCAGAATCCTCCGCCCCTGAAAAGCCAGCTTTTCAGCCACCAAAATTCTTTCAAGATTTTTGGTGCGGTAAAACCTTTCAATCTCTTTGCCAATTCTGGCTTGCTGTAAATTCCCATACACAAATTTATGTGTACATGGTTACTATCAAATGTTTTCTTTCTCCACATGATTCCATAATTGGTCAGTGCTTCTGTAAGCACTGCATCCGTATACTCACGGATGGAACGCTTGTCAAAAACATTATGGCAGTACTTGGTTTTGAGTGTGAGCATTATCCACACTTCACCTACTTCAGAGCTATATCTAGTTGGGTTAAATTTCATAAGAATCACCTCTATTTTTGAATTTATTTTTCGAAGAGTACAGCTAAAGCTATACAAAAGATTTAATTAGAAGTTAATCGTAGCTTTCCTCAGGTTGAGTTTGACCCTCGACTCTGTACGAACAGGGCTCAGGGGGTATTTTTTGCTTTAGGTTAACTTCTTGGATAAGAAAACGAGAGGAGAATATTAAACTACGCCACCGGTCACCGCTCACTGCGGTTCGCTATAGACTGGATGGTAAAGAAAATTTATTATCCCAAATTTCTAACAACTTTAACTCGCTCTTCCAATCCTTTTTCATACGTAACATCACTCTTCATTCTCCTTAATAATCCCACCAGCAATATATTCTCGGAGTCAAAGTTATTATAACAATAAGCATAGGAACCATAATCAATCTTCTCCGCAACTAAAGACTGCATTATTGGTTGGTTCGTTTGTCCTCTGTTCGTGTTTAACTGAATTCTTAATAAGTTATCACTCTGAGAAAAATATTCGCTTACTAGCTGGAGATAGGAAGAAAGATTTCTCCCTCTGCTAAGTGTATCCCATACCTTCCCAACAGTTCTACTAGCAGGAATCCACACTCCCCTATTTCGAACATATCCCAAATAATATCTATCATTATATAATTCCCACTTTTCTTCTGCAGTCAAATACAAAACATTCTCTTTCTGCCCTTTTAACTCCTGCCAAGCCTCATTTGGAAGAAGATACGCACCTTGAAACAATCTACTCTTCTCAGTAAGTTCACGGAGAATCTGCGCATCAAGAACAATCAAATGGTCTCCTTCTGTTCCTTCGATGGAGCCGTCTCCAGTAAAGAAATTATGCATTCTCCATTGCTCTATCACATCCTTTGGAGCTTTCAATCTTCGCTCAATAACATTAGCAAACGAAACCGGTTCGCGGGGAAGATCAACAACATTTCCTTTTTTGTCTTTTCCACTTATTAAGATAGGCATTTTAACATGTGGTTTACCATAATAACTTCTATAAGGTTCTGCTACTCGTTCACTTATTCCCGATAATTGTGGTATCATCGTCGCATCATCTATTAACATCCTACAACTTACTCTTCTGCGCTTTATCTGAAATAATCGCACTATGTCCGGTAGGGTCTTCAATAATAATCTTCAAAGAATCCCTTCCTAACATTACGTTAGTCAATTTTTTAATCATATTTTTAGCTTTTTTCTTTGAATCTCCACCTTCATCCTCATCATCATCAACTGAAGACTCAATCATCTTCTTAACCCTATCCAATAACCCTTCGATATTAGTAACATACCCTTCTGAAGCCGGACCAGGCTCTATAGTAATAATATGTGGAATCTTAACCGTCGCTTCTCCCGATTTTACCACCCGAATATTCATATCCACTTCCATAGAAACCTCTATAGTATACCGGCACGGCTCTTTTTTCTCCGCAGGTTCCACATCTGCTTTTCTAAACCCGCACGCTTCACAATCCATCGAAAAAACAAACACCTTGCCAAAAAAAGGAATATCTACATCCTCCTCCTTCAACGTTAACTTCTTTTCTCCGCAAAGATGGCACAATTCTCCTTTGATTTCTGACATAACGCCTAAAAAAGAATTCTTCTTTAAAAATATTACGTTTTTTTCAAAAAGAATAATCAGACAATATTAAAATTATTAAAACATTACCATAAAGAGACACAGTAATATCTCAAATAGTGCATTCACTGAGAACAAAATTTTTATAACTTACTTTTCCACTAATAATGCACCGGTGGTATAATGGCTAGTATTGCGGCCTTCCAAGCCGTTGATCCGGGTTCGAAAGAAGAGGTTTAGCTTAGAAAATCCAATTGGTTAACATCTCAGATGTCATAAAACCTGTCTCGAAAGTCCCGGCCGGTGCATTCACTTATTTTCATTTTTACACTATAAATTTTAATAAAATTAAATAGATTTCAACTTTTGCTAAAAAAAATAAAGATTTTTTAATTGTAATGTCAAAGAAAACCGACCACCACCAGTCAATAGACTGGTGGCATGCTCGCCTGCGGGCTCGGGTCGGTTTTCTGACCATGCTTTTTCCACTTTAAGTGTTAGTGGATGTGTACCGCCAGTGAAACACACTGGTGGAAAAAGCATATTTTATAACATTTAATCTCAATAAATTAGAAAGTATCATAAAGATAATATTTATATACTAAAACAATTTACTTCTCCTCGTTAAAAATGCCCGACGGACATAAATATGTAGAAATTGAACAAAGAGGTGACCGTAAGGTTATTGACATTAAATTTAAGAATAATGCTCCTTCTGCGCTTGATCGAGAAATAGACATTAAAATCCGTCCGCGCTACCTTATTTTTGGAGCAATAATTTTACTTATTGCATTATTCATTTTTTTTGCTGGCCGCTGGAGCACTAGCGACTACGAAATAAGTCTCCCAAAATTCAACCTTTCCAAAACATTCAGTGGCTTATCTTCACCCTTCCAGAAAAACGCTTCAGAAACAAACAAAGAAGAATCCCCTGAAAAAATAACTCCCGCCACCATAACAGAAGAGTCAGCACCCGAACCCAAATTAGAAGAAACACTAAGTACTATCACTGAAACTAATACAACTGCCTCGCCTCCCGTTGTAGAACAACCGCCCGTCAATATCACTTCTAACGAAAACGAAACCATTATCTCCCAATATTCTAAAGTATCCCTTGCCATAACCAATGTAAATTTCGACTGGAAAGAAACCTGGGGAAAAATCACCCAAATTTCCTATACCATTAAAAACTTAGAAACCGGCCCTATACTTGTAAGTTATATCACCATGACCGTTGAAGGATATGATGATATACCTAAAAAAATGGTTCTCCCCCCCTCATTGCATAAAATTGACGCAGGCACGCAGATCTCTGGAGGATTAAACGTACCTCAAGGTTTGGCCTATTCCGAAGTCAGTGCGGGAGATTTATCTGATGTAGAAATAACATTTGCCCTCTACGATGAAAAAGACGTTGCCATAACTTCTTTCAAAAAAGGCTTCAATATTAAAGGCCCTTCTAGTTAAATATTATATCCTAAAGTATACCCCTTAAAAATCATCAAATTCTACCGCAAATAATTTAAATCACCCCCAAAATAGATTATATGTTCTGCTATAGGAACCTTTATAAAGCAAAAATAAAACCTCTTAACCTAATAAAAGAGGACAAGATATGACCAAAGTAAAACGCATCACCATTCATGGATTCAAAAGTTTTGCCCATAAAACTGACATTCTTTTTAATGACAAATATAATTGTATTCTAGGCCCAAACGGATCTGGTAAGAGTAACATCGGAGACGCTCTATGTTTTGTACTTGGTCGTCTATCTGCAAAATCAATGCGTGCAGAAAAAGCATCTAACCTTATTTTTAATGGTGGAAAAAATAAAAAACCCGCCTCCAGTGGAACTGTAGAGATTTCTTTTACAAATGAAGATCATATTTTCCCTTTTAACACTGATGAAGTTACCATCAGCAGAACCATAACAAGTAATGGGAACAGTATTTATCGTATAAATGATAAAAAATTAACTCGGACAGAAATCATTGACTTCCTTTCTCTTGCCCATATTAATCCTGAGGGATATAACATTATCTTACAAGGTGATATCATGCGCTTTGTTGATATGAGCCCTTTAGAACGTAGAAAAATAATTGAAGAAATTAGTGACGTTGCCTTATACGAAGAAAAAAAGCATAAAGCCATGCTAGAATTGCAAAAAGTTGAAGAACAGCTTAATAGTGCAGAAATAATTTTGAAAGAACGTAAAACTTACTTGAAAGAACTAAAAAAAGATCGCGATCAAGCTCTTAAATATAAAGAAGTTAAAGGAAAAATTGATTCTCACAAAGTGACTCTCATTCATCATCAAATAAAAGAGAAAGAGAATATCCAGAAACAATTTGATGCCGAAATAAATGCCCAGCAAGAAAAAATAACCCAATCATATCATGAAATCATGCAATTAAAAGCAAAAATTCAGAATAATAAGGAAGAAACTTCTAAAATCAACCAAGAAATTGAACATAAAGGAGAGCAGGAACAGCTTAAAGTTCATCGTGAAATAGAAGACTTAAAAATAAATTTAGCCAAGGACAAAACCAGAAGTTCTACCTTAAAAGATGAAATTGGCAAAATCCAGCAAAGAAAAGACAAATTTAAGGAAGAAATAGAAGAATTAGAGTTGAGAGGATCTTCTTTCAGTGAAAAACAAAAAGAACTAGAAATAACCCTGTCCAGAAAAAAACAAGAATTGATTGACATTGAAGTGAAAATAAGCGAATTCAAAAAGAAACATAAAATTGAATCCTCCCCAGCGCTTGAAAAAGAGATGGAAGAAAAAGAGAAATTAATTGAGCATAAACAAGAAGAAATTCAGCACATACGTCAAAAGCAGCAAGAACAGTTGCGTGAAAAAGATAAGATGGAATACCAGCTGCAAAGCATCGATGAACGCATCAAAAAAGTGCAGGAAATAGAGAAAAATAATAACCAACAGCTTAAGACGCTGCACGATCATAAAAACAATTTTAAAAACGCCACCCTCAGATTAAATCAGCTTCTGGACCAAGACAGCAGTTTTGCCTCCCAGCTCAGTAATGCCCGCAAACGCTTGGTAGAATGGCAGGAGCGACATTCCAAATTAAACGCAAAAGCCCTATCCGCGCAGGCAGGTTTATCCAGCAACGAAGCAGTAAGAAGCATTCTAGAAAATCGTAAGAAATTAAAAGGAGTTTTTGGAACAATCGCTGAACTCGGCCAAACCGACAAAAAATATTCTCTGGCGTTGGATATCGCCGCTGGTAATAGAATGCAGCACATCGTAGTAGAAGATGACAAAATCGCTGCGGAATGTATCCACTATTTAAAAAATAATAAGCTTGGCGCCGCTTCATTTATTCCTTTAAACAAGATTAAGATTCAAGATATCTCTCTAGAAGATAAAAAACTTCTTAAACAAGAAGGAGTCCATGATTTCGCCCTTAATTTGATTAACTACGACCAAAAATATAACAAAGCATTTTCTTTTGTCTTTGGTAATACCCTTATCGTAGAAAATATCGACACCGCTCGTGCCCTCGGCATCGGCAGAATAAAAATGACCACGATTGACGGGAACTCCGTTGAAGCCAGCGGTGTAATGCGCGGTGGTTTTATCGGCAAAAAACCCGCTTCCAGCTTCTTGGAAAAAGAATCCCTGGAAGAATTGAATCAATTAGAAAAAGAGATTGAAGAGCTCCAGAGCATCATTGGCAATGTTGAACTTAAACGTGAAGGAAACGAAAAAGAGATATCTTCTTTAAGAAATATGAAAGCAGAGCTAGAAGCAGAAATAATTAAATTAGAAAAAACCCTGCATTTAGGAACTCAAGACCTTGACGCCAATGAAATTCTCAAAAAAGAGCTCGCAGAAAAGCTGAATCTAGTGAACAATTCCTTAAATGACATTAACCGCGACGTAACCTCAATTAACAAAGATTTAGCTGGATTGAAATCTAAAAAACAAACGTTAAGAAATCAAATCAATGAATTGCGTGACCCTCGTTTGCTTGCTCAATTAACCGCTTTCGAAGAATCTAAGCAGCGTTATCGGGAAGATATTGTTAAGTTAGATAGTGAGCTTAAAAATATCAACATGCAAATTGAGCAGATGATTGCTCCGGAACGTGAAAAAATCCGCGAAATTATGAAACAACACGATAAGGAAGAATCGCAGTTTTCTGAAGAAATAAAAAAATTATCTTCATTAATTTCCCAGAAAGAAACAGAACTCATCCGCAAAGAAAACGAAAGTAGAGAATTCTATTCCAAATATCGTGAATTATTCAATAAGAGAGAAAAATTATCCGCCGAAATAAATCGATCGGAAAACGAAATTGAAAACATCCGTGAAAAATCTCGTGCACATGAACGTGACCTGAACTTAAACTCCTTAAAAAATGCGGAAATTAAAGCCCGACTAGCCGGTTTGCAAGAAGAAAGAGGCAAATACCCTAATGCGGAAATATTGGAAAATAAGAATATTGAAGAATTACAAAAAGAGACCGCTGAATTTGAATTTCTTTTGACTGAAATGTCTGCTGTCAATATGAAAGCCTTGGAAATTTATGAACAAGTAGAAACAGAATACAACAAATTAATTGAAAAGAAAGAATCTCTCTTCAAAGAAAAAACCGACGTCATGACCTTGATGAACGAAATAGAAACCACCAAAAAAGAACACTTTATGAAAACTTTCCATAAAGCCAATGAAAACTTTGAACGTATCTTCAACAGTTTGTTCAAAAAAGGCAAAGCATATTTGCAGTTAGACAATCCCGATAATCCTTTTGAAGACGGCTTAAGCATTAAGGTTAAACTTCTCGGCAACCGTTTCCTCGACATAAAATCTCTCTCTGGCGGAGAAAAAACCCTCACTGCCTTATCCTTCATCTTTTCCATCCAGGAATACCAACCCGCATCCTTTTATATCTTAGACGAAATCGATGCTGCCTTAGATAAACACAACTCCGAAACTCTGGCTAAATTAATCAGAGCCTATGCCGATCAAGCGCAATATATCGTAATTTCCCATAATGATTCCATCATCTCCGAAGCCGACGTTCTGTATGGGATAAGTATGAACGACGGCGTTTCTAAAGTAACTAGCCTAAAAATTTAGCAAATAGAAACATTTATAAATAATTTATTTATCCTTACATTCCTAAAAAAGAGGTAGTATGAAAAAGAAAAAAAAATCTAAAAAAAATCTAAAAAAGACTATAACTATCCCTCAGCACAAACTCTTTCCTAAAGTAAACATTAAACTTAATCCTCTTGCTTTAGCATACACATTAAGTCTTCTTTGTCCATTAATCTTACTAGCAATAACCTTAATCGCCAAATTTACACCTTATCTTTGGGGTGCAGTTAATATCTTACAAAACTTCTTTTTCACTTACAATTTAAATCCATTCAACATCATAACAGGCATGGCCGAAGCAGCAATCTATGGTATAATTTTAGGTCTGACTTTTGGATACATGTATAATAAATTAAATTAAGAAAATAACGAAATTTCTCACTGAAGTGAGTGGTTTTACACTCAGAGAAATTTCCCATAAATAATTTTACAAAAATTTCTTAGCTTTTTCCATTAATGGCATAACCTTCTCTACCTCATCCTTGGTCATACGGCCAAGTTTAGCAAACGACAACTCTCCAGCTGCATTTTTATTTTCTCTGCCTATTTGTAATTTAGGCGTACCATTATTATAAGCAAATACTGCCACTGTAATTTTTGATTTCTCAAAATCAATACTCTCTGCAAACAATTCCTTATCCAAATTTTTATCAAATCCTGCCATTTTTTATTTCCTCCTTATATAATTAATCATCTAAAAATTTCAAATCATATTCTTAAATATTTGCCTAAAAATTATCTATTTTTCAAATTTGAAGGTAATAATCCCTGCTGCCCATGATATTGATAAGATGGAGACTAGTATAGACTGGCCTTACTTTGTAATTGACTTTGGATTAAGAGCCCCACAAGCAGAGTGGGTAGATACTACTAAAGAAATATTATTACAACACAAGCGATAAAGATATATATTTAACTTTTTTCAATCCCTAGACATCCAAATTAACCACTTCATGTGCATGCTTCTCAATAAATAATCTTCGCGGTTCAACCTCATCACCCATTAAAATAGTAAACATTTGATCCGCTGCCACCGCATCCTCAACTGTAATTTTTTTCAACGCCCTTACTGATGGATCCATCGTAGTTTCCCATAATTGTTTTGGGTTCATTTCCCCTAAACCTTTGTATCGCTGCACAACTACACCCTCGCCTAACTCTGTAGATTTCTTCGTCATCTCAGCGTCAGAATAAACATATTCTACATGCTTTCCTTTTTGTATTCTATATAATGGTGGCATAGCCACATAGACATGTCCTTGCTCTATCAATAATTTCATATAACGATAAAAAAACGTTAACAATAAAGTCATAATATGCGAACCATCTACATCCGCATCTGTCATAATAATTACTCTATTATATCTCAATTTTGCAATTGTAAACTCTTCACCTACCCCTGTACCCAGAGCAGTAATCATCGCAATGATTTCTTTATTCTCCATAATTTTATGCAATCGCGCTTTTTCTACATTAAGAATCTTACCACGCAAGGGCAATATTGCTTGGAATTCTCTGTTACGTCCTTGTTTTGCCGACCCCCCCGCGGAATCTCCTTCCACAATATAAATTTCACACTTCCGAGGATCACGATTACTGCAATCCGCTAACTTTCCCGGCAAGCCCGCTCCTTCCAATGCCCCTTTACGTCGAGTTAACTCTCGGGCTTTTCGTGCCGCTTCCCGCGCTCGCGCCGCATCAATACACTTACCAACAATCATCTTCACCACTTGTGGATGCTCTGCAAAATATGTGCTTAACTCATCATGCACTACCGAGCTTACCACCCCGAAAACTTCACTATTGCCTAACTTCGTTTTCGTTTGCCCCTCAAATAATGGCTCTTGCACTTTTACCGAAACTACCGCCGTAAGACCTTCTTTGACATCCTCCCCTGTAAGCTTAATCTCTTCTTTAGTATAAACCACTTTCGCTGAAGTATTCAACACCCTAGTAAGAGCAGTCTTAAACCCAGAAAGATGCGTTCCTCCTTCAATAGTATCAATATTATTGACATACGAAAATACATTTTCCTGATAACCCGCATTATACCGTAAAGAAACCTCTACCACAACATCCTCTTTAGTTTTTTCAAAATAGATTGTTTCATGCAGTGGCGTTTTTATTTTATCTACAAATTCCACAAACTCCTTAATTCCTCCCTCATACTTAAACGCTTCTTTCTTATTTTCTTCCCGTTCATCAGTCAGTTCAATTTGGATCCCTTTATTCAAAAACGCTAACTCTCTCAATCGTTTAGCTAAAACATCATAATGAAACACTGTTTCCTGGAATATCTCCGCATCAGGTTTAAAATGAACCGTTGTTCCCGTTTCCTGTGTATCTCCTGTAACTTCTAAATCCATTAGTGGATTACCTCTTGAATATTTCTGATAATGCACTTTACCTTGCCGTTTAACACTAACCTCTAACGCCATAGAAAGTGCATTAACCACGCTCAAACCCACCCCGTGTAATCCTCCTGAAATTTTATAAGAACTTTTATCAAACTTCCCTCCTGCATGTAACTTTGTTAACGCTACCTGTACCGCCGACATCTTCAACTGCTGATGCATATCCACAGGAATTCCTCGTCCATTATCAATAACCGTAATAGAATTATCATGATGAATAATAACAATAACTTTTGAACAATACCCTGCTAGAGCTTCATCAATAGAATTATCTACGATTTCATACACTAAATGATGTAATCCCCTCAGACCAGTATCTCCAATATACATTCCTGGACGCCTTCTGACCGCTTCTAGACCTTCTAATACTGTAATCTGTGCTGCACCATACTCACTAGACCCCTGAACACTATTAACCTGATTTTCTCCAGTATTTAGCATATTTTCTCCTGTCATTTTTAGGTATAATTCCCACTATATTGAAATTAGATTTACCGTCGATAAAATATCATAAAATTAAGACCGTTTTGCTTTATAAATCTATCGGTTATTTTACAATTTAATCACTTACTAGCGATAATTTATTTCGCTTACTAACAACTAACACTTAAACTAATTTCTATCTCCATTTGAATTTCTTTTTCTTGACAAAGAACCCCTTTCCAACTCTAAAGAAAAAATAGATGCCAAGAACACCCAACAAAGTAAAAAAAACAGCACGGAAATAGTTTGCCGTTTTTCCCGCATTTAAAACTTCCACAGTAAACGTAATATTTTTCTTAAAGAGAGACTGTTGATCATCCAAACCTTCTAGAGTCAAATAACCACTAGTTTTCGTGGGAGTAACTAAGCCCATGGGGGTCACAATATCCGCAACCACAGACCCTGTAAAAAAATCAAACATTTTTTTTTCTTTCATAGATTTGCGGATTAATATAAAATTGGTAGTATTACCCTCTTGAAGATTAGTAAAAGAAGCCTGAGGAAGATCGACCAACGGAGCTAATTCCGGACTTAAGTAAAGATCAAGCTTTTGAATAATACAATTGCCCCTATTAACTATTTCCCCTTGGGAAAAATCATTTTTTATCAAGGAAATTTCTTCAGGGAGAAAAACCTCCAAAACATAATTACAGCGCTGTCCAAAAGAAGGTTTTGGTTCTGCTTCCAGAGAGGAAATTGTTTTTGTTTTAAGAGGAATATCCATAGTTTTAGAAATCTCGAGAGATTTTTTATTTCCTGCGCTTGAAAGAACCGCCGAATTACTCGCTCCGCCTTCCCCTCCACCGCCGCCCCCTCCAGAATTGCTAGCCGGACTACTAACTATAGGAGAAGATGCCTTTCCCTGACCAAATAAACCATATAAACCCCACTGAGAAACAACCGTATAAATATATTTTCCCGTAACATTTATAGTCGAATTTAATTCTTCCCACTGTTGACTCACCTCATTGTAATAATAAACCGTAAGAGTATTCTCCTCAACATTGTTCTGATTAACTTCTTCCTCAGTATAATATTGGATTATTTTAACCGACGAAAAATTGCGTAGACTAGAATTAACATCAACATAACGATAAAGAGAAACCGCATCAACGGTACTATTTTGAGGATTGACAGAATATTCCACAAGCGTGACCGTAACATTATCTAAAGTGTAATTAGAACTCAATTCTAAAGAAGAATTTGTCTCATTGATCGCATTAACCTGCCAAGTTTCATTGCTTAACAGAGAATATATCCCTCCAAAAGAACCAGTGCAATTATAGAGCGCGCAATAATTACAGCTATAAATAGTATCTGCTGGTTGGTTACTGTCTAATTCCAACCCCGTTAACACATAACAATTATGAGTGTCATTAAACCTGCTCGTAAACGTATTGCCTGGCCAGCAGCTGCCATTAATCTCCTGCCAAAAAGGAGTACAATAATCACAGCTCACTCGTGTATTATTATCCAAAGGCAAATTATTGGCTGTTCCGCAATAATTGTTATCAACATAGGATTTAAGTATAGTATCATCAGTTTGACATACACCATAATTAATCGTCCAGTTTTCGATACATACTTGAGGAGGAACATAAATGCACTGCTGTATTGTTATCGGCTTGCTCTGTTCAGTACCGCACATATTAGTATCTATACAACTCCGCATCTGAGTTTGATTAAGAGGACATAATTCTGGATTCCATTCCATGCAAGTCCAATTTTCTATGCATTGTCGAGTAACATAATAAACACGTAACCCCTGTAAGACAGAACTTCCTGTACCATCCGAAGTTAACAGAGCTTTAATTCGAATTTTATTTCCCGCCAAAGAACTTATATCCCCTCCCTCTGGAAGAGTAAGCCAAGCAATCCCCGAATCCTGAGAATAAGAATAACTAATATTCTGCGAATTTAATTCTTCAGTTTTTGAAAACATTTGCCAGCTGCCTAGATCTGGAAGATAAAAATCATTTGTTTCCAGAAACGCAGATGCAGGATAACGAAGAGTAGTGGAATTATAATACAGAAAATCGGTATGCACTGCTGTAATATAATCTACTTTAAGTTTATGCGACGGGTTCAACGTAAATGCACTGTGAGGAGAAACCAACCCCGTAATAGTTAAATTATACCACCCCTCTTCATTACCAACTTCAACTTGACCATAATCTGGCGTATCACACGTTGTATTTTCATCACAAAGATAGACTACCGTATCATCATTATTGCTTCGTAAGAAAAAGGAAATAATATCCCCATTACTCAACGAAGTTGAGAAACGAAAATCTAGCCTTGCATTCTCCTTATTTACAGTAACAAATTCCTCATCTTTAAATTGAACTTTAACTGTTTTGTCATAAATATCATCATGTTCACGGAGCACCGCAGAAGTAATTTGAGCTTCAATTATTACTTCCTCAGTCCAATGAGTAATATTAATTTGAGGAATAAGATTAACCTGCCGAACAGAAAAATTAAGTACAGAAGAATTGTAAGAATAATCCTCGGTATCAAAAATCCAATCCTTTTGAGACAAAGTTTCTTGATAAACCACCCGCCCTGTAATAGTGGGAGAATTCTTAAGTAATACCAAGAAAACAACCATAACAAAAATAAATAACGCATACCAATAAAAATAAACCCTAGTAACCTCTTTCTTACGCATAAGTATACTATCCCCTAATTATTATATAAACTTTTTTATTAAGTAACGAAAACACGCCATTAGCCTAAACCTCATCAACCCTCCAATGCGGTTTAACCTGAATATCGCCGCTCTCATCACCTCTAAGAAATCCCTCCCACGCAATCATCGCTCCTTGATCACCAGCTAGCTCCATCGGCACTTTATAGAATACCGCCCCTCGTTCTCGACACATAATCTCCAACATTTGACAAAACCGCTTATTCGCTCCCACCCCCCCAACTAACAACAATTCCTTTTTACCAGTATGCGCAAGAGCTCGTTCTACAACTTCTGTGCACATCGCAAAACACGTCTCTTGCAACGAAAAACATAAATCTTCCTTAGACACCTTACCTTGTGAATACAACTGTTCAACTTTAGTTAAAATGCCCGAAAAAGACACATCCATCCCCTTAACAGAATACGGTAATACAATATACCGTCCCTTTTTAGCTAACTCTTCAATTTTATGTCCGGCAGGAAAACCTAATCCTAAAACTCGACCAAATTTATCTAATAAATTACCTAATCCAATATTTTGCGTTTCCCCGATAACAATATACTTCCCTTTCTCTTTGACAATAATCTGCGTATTCACACCCGAAACATAAAGATAGCACGGATCATTTAACATATTCCAAACTACTCCAATACTCAAATGCGCCGCACAATGATTCACACCAATTAATTTCTTACCATTATCAAAAGCCCATCTCTTCGCTATCTTATACCCAGCCCACAACGCCGGATCCATACCAGGTCCGGCAGAATAAGCCACAAAATCAACCTTATCCCAACTCAATTTAGCTTCTGAAAAAGCTTTTTTTAAGACTTCTTCCGCAACACGGACATGATGTTCAGCAACCTCATTCAAAATCATCCCTCCTGTTAAAGAAGTATAACTATCCCTAGCATTTGCTAATACCTTCCCTTCCGAAGTTGCGATTCCCACACCAAATGTATGTGCTGTGCATTCCACACCTATTATCATCATATACACTAAAAAACAGCCAATTTCTTTAAAAAATTATCTCCGCAAATATCATTATACAAAAATATTAAAAAGACCAGAATATTTACTACAATATGGTTCACCAACCACAAAATAATAATAATACTTCTAACCCTATAACTACTTTAATTATTTCTACCCAACAACTTCATCATGAACTCAAACAAGAACCATTAAACTTAGAAAAAATTAAACAACTTCTTAACAACATTGACAGTATTCACTGGCAATTATCCCCCCTATTTCAAGAAAAACACCCTTTATACTCTAAAGCCCAATCCAAATTATATCAATTAAAATCAACCATTACTACTAGCTTAAATTATATCTCCCTAATCCGAGAAGAACCAAGTCAAAGTACTAAAAATCTAAAAACAGAACTAGTTCATGTAATTAAAAAATGTTTAGACCTTTCTCTTTTACATAATAAAATCAAAAGTCCATCAAAAATAAAAAAAAGAATCATATCCTTAGCCACTTTTATTGGAACCCTTGGCCAACCTAATATTCAAGCTAATCCCCCTATTACAGATAATATAAACAATGTTACTATTACTGCGGATACAGTTAAAAAAGAAGACATAGAAAAAATTGCTGAATTAAAACAATTAATTCAAATTGATGAGCAAGGCGATCTTTCTTTGCTAAAATTCAATGAAACAGGACCGCTTTGCGCACGCTACATTAAAAACGCATATAATAAGATATTCGGAGCAGGAAACGCCGAAAGAGATGGTGTCACTGGAGCCGCTTGGAATATGCCTAAAAACATTACTAAGAAAAACGGTCAATCTCTTTGGAATGGTAATGGATACTTTAATTATAATATTTTAAAAAAAGGTGATATAATTGGTTTTATTTATAAAAACAGTAATTTCAAATTGAAAGCTAAAATTTTCGGGGAGGGAAATACACATGTTGCTATTGTTCTAAACCAAGATTCTAAAGGAAGAATTATTATTGCGCACTTTTTTCATACTCCCGCAGGAGAACCTGATCGAATAGATTATTTAGACGAACTCATAACGAGTGGCTTATTCAAAATAGTGAATATTACCAGAACAAAAACTAACATATCATTAATCCAAAACCTTTAATAATACCAAAACATTATATTCCTAAAAAGAGGTTTTATGAATAGATATACATTACCTTACCCCGATAAAGAGTTAATTAAAAGGATAGGCTGCACCAAAGAAGAACTGCATCTTTTCAAAAACGTCCAATCTCGAGCGCTTAAAGAAGCACAAGAATACAAACAAAAATTCTTCGCCAAACATTTAAAAATTATTGGTATTAGTGGCAGTATGCGCACAACAAACGATTCCGCCGCCGAAGACAGTAAGACTGAATGGCTTCTCCAGCAAGCATTAAATAAAGCAAAATCATTGGGCGCATCCACTGAACTTATTAAACTCAAAGACTATAAAATCATGCCCTGTAAAGGATGCTACTCCACCACTAACACCCAATGCCATTTCCTATGTTCATGCTACCCGCAAGGAAAAGTTGGCGATGACATGACCAATAAACTATACCAAAAAGTCCTTGACGCCGACGGTATTATTTTCGCTACTCCTGTACACAACTTCAAAATCTCTTCCCTGATGGCCCTTTTTTTAGACCGCCTTATCAGCATGGACGGCAGCCTCTCTCCCGCAGATAAAGATAATCCCAAAGACAAAGAACTAAACATAAAACACACTAAATATATTGAACTCACCGCTGATGACAACATCTTTGGCTCAGGCTATCTCAGAAGATTTATCGGCAAAGTAGGAGGGATTATTGTCACCGCCCACGAAGCTGGCGCTTCTTTGACCATCTCCTCTTTATACATGACTCTAAACCATTTTGGCATGACCTTTCCTCCATTTAGTAATATGTATGCTACCGCCGGCGTACTCGAAAGCACATACACCGACACCAAAAAAGTAGAAAATGAAGAATATAAAAAGATGACCGAAGAGATGGCCTGCAACATCATCACCACCATCAAAATGCAAAAATCAAATCCAAAACTATTTTGGACTTACGATTCTCATATAAACTAAATAACAATGCACTAAACGGTAGCAAGTAGTAAAATTCAAACAAAATTTAAACATAAAAGAGGTAAAAACATGAAAAAATTCTTTAAATGTTCTGTATGTGGAGATATCCATTATGGTAACGCTGGACCAGAAACGTGTCCAACCTGCCAAACCAAAAACGCTTACAAAGAAATTAAAGTAGAAGAAGCAAAAAAGACAATGAAATTATAACTTCTTTGTCAAAGAAAACCGACCACCACCAGTCAATAGACTGGTGGCATGCTCGCCTGCGGGCTCGGGTCGGTTTTCTGACCATGCTTTTTCCACTTTAAGTGTTAGTGGATGTGTACCACCAGTGTGTTTCACTGGTGGAAAAAGCAAAATATGAGATATAAAAATAAATTAAATCTATTTACTGCTCGCTGCCTGTCTTTCTAAATCTCTTTTCTTAGCAACCGCATTACTTTTAGCGCTGCATTGTGCCGCACTGATGATCTCTTCTGCAAGTGCGTCTTCAATTTTCATTTTCTTATTGAATGATTTTTGATACGCACCTTGAGTCATATATCTCAACGCAATATCTATTCTTCTCTGTGGAGCAACATCAACTGCTTTAGGATATCTTGCACCGCCATATTCAATGGCAATAACTTCTTCTCTGGGAGCGGCATTTTCTACAGCCTTAACTAACGCCGCTAAAGGATTCATTTTTAATCTCATTTCTGCTTTTACTAATGCTAATTCTACTATTTTCAAAGCTTTAAATTTTTTGCCGGTATTATGACCAGAACTCATAAAATGTTTCTTAGCCTTATGACCTGAATTCATGACTTTAACAACCAATCTTTCAACAATAGAAGTATATGATTTGTGAAATCTATTTGCTGCATGTCTCCCCCCCGTCTTAGGCAAAACTCTTGGTTCAACATTCAAATATTTAACCAATCCTTTATCATTGACTGCAACTTTATCGATAGTCCATCTATTAAAAAATTTAATTTCACTCATCTTCTAGCTTTCTCCAACTTGCCTCTTAATAAAGCATCTAAACTTTGATCATTAACCATTACAACTTGCCATCGAATACATGGTAAATCTCCTTTTGCACGCCCCATTTTACCGCCAATACATTCAATAACAACTTCATCGTGCTCATTAATTAATTTTTGTGCTCCATCACCAGGCATGAATGCTGTAATTTGTTTGCCATTTTTGACCAATTGTACTCTAGCACATTTTCTCATTGCTGAGTTTGGCTGCTTAGCTTCAACTTGAATTTTCTCCAATACAATAGCTTTTGCTTGTGATGCTCCGCTTAGCGGATCAAATTTTCTTTTTAATTTTGTTCTACTCTTTAATTTAAATGCGCGCCTTCTCGCCATAAGCTTCTTTGCTGCCTTTATTCCTTTTGATTTTTTTCCCATTTTTTAATTTTAGATCATCTTGAATTTTAAACAACCTTAACTTCAACGTTATAAAACCTCTTTACTGCCCTGTTAATTAGCTGTAAATTTCTGCTTTCCCTGCCTATTAATAAACTTTTTGTTTTTTTATTACTATCTTTGACTAATACTATTCCTCCATCCTCAGTAATACTCTCTACCGCCAACGGATAAATTATGCTCCTCACAAAATCAACTGCATTATCTTTAAACTCAATAACTTTGATCCTCTTCCCTAATTCTTCTTGAGCTTTTCTTATATTGGAACCATTTTTTCCCACTGCTTTACCTATCTCCCCAGTAGCAACTACAAAATAAATTACTTCTGTATCTTTAAAACAATCTTTTACACGTGCACGCGTTATTCTCTCCATTAAAGAAGATAACGCTAAATCATCTTGATCTAATTTTAAACGACTCATTATTATCTTTATTCCGTTGTGCCTAAAACTGATACAAAAAAGTTTTTCTTGCAGAATATACCCAGCTCCTCATTCGTATATTCAACATTCACCACTTTAATTTTAGCCAATTTGGCATAATATTCCACATCTTCTTTTGATTTTACCGGACAATTTTTGGCTAAATAAACACTTATCAAAACTTTCTTTTTCAGTGCTTTTAACACTCTTTCTGTGCCAATAATAGCCTTGCCCTCTTGTACCTTCTCCTTCAATTCCTTCACTTCTTTGCTTAATTCTGCTGCTTTTGCCATAATCTTAACCCCATATAAATGAATTTTTCAAATTAACGTTTTATTTATAACGAAAATTTACTGTTCGGAACTTACACTGCAAATTTTCGGAACAATGAAAACAAAGTTTTCCTGTAATCTCCAACATTCACTTTTATTGTTTACCACTATTATAATTGACTGATATACACCCTTACACCGTTATTTATACCCGTCGCTTTATTAATATTCTCTTTGTTTTTTTTGTTCATAGACTATTTCATCTTCGTAACTAAACCGGGCAATCCCGTACCTAACGGCACAGGCTGATTGATCATTACATTTTCTACGACAGAAGTTAAATTATCAACTTCTCCTTCTAATGCTGCATTAATCAAATGTTTAATTGGTGTCTCAAAAGAAGCTCTTGCTAAAACACTTGCTTTCTCACTAACTACCCCATAACGTGTTACTCCTTTGACAATCCCATTTGCACACATGATATCTGCAACCAGCATAATATGACGGATATCAATATTCAAACCTTGTGCTTGAATAACTTTGTAAACTTCATTGATTATTGCTTGTCTTGCCGCTTCAATGCCTAATACTTCATAAATTTCATAGATATCATTGCAAAAAGTTCTTTGTGAATCGACTTCATCCAATTCTAAAACCTCTTTCAAATTAGTTCCTGATGTTAAAATAACATACTCCCCCCCCCTTTTAACAGGTAAAACTTGTTTTATGCCTTTAATACCTTTAATTTTAACATCTTTGACTTTTTCTTTTAAATTATACAATTCTTTGATCTCTTCTGCCTTTCCCTTATGAGTAAAAATAATAGTATTATCCTCGCTGTCTAAATTAAAATTTTTCATTTTAGTTTTAAAATTCTTAATGATCTCCTTACCGGTTAAATCATAATCTTTCAATAAACCTTTATTTAAAGTCAATTTTAAAGTCTGTTCAAAGATATTTAACGAATATTCTTCTACTAACTCTCCCAACAATGTCTCTTTAATCTTAGCCGCAAATTTCTTTACCGCATCTAAATTATTGTATTTGCTTTCCAAATAAATTTCCATAGTAGGTGTTTTAATCTCTTTCTGTGCATCAAAAATTTCAATTATTCTTGGTAACCCTGTAGTGACGTTCATCTCAGAAACCCCTGCAAAGTGGAATGTGTTTAATGTCATCTGTGTACCAGGTTCACCTATACTTTCTGCGCTTACTAACCCTACACATTCACCGGGATTTACTTTGGCAGATTCATACGCTGCTACAATTTCTTCCATGATTTTACTTAATTTTTCTTTAGTAATATCCGCTGGAACAGTAATTTTAACCTCATCCAAGACAGATAAAGATAATTTATCAGCATAACTTTCAATTAATTCTTCATGTTCTTTCTTCATACGCTTCACCTTTTCTTATTTAGCCTCGCCAGCTATTTGCTGTACTATGCGTTTAACATCAACAACTCCATTTTTAGTCTTAGACACATCTAAACCGTCTTCTCCATATGAAAATTGTACTATTTTGCTGCTGGAATCTCTAACCGTTCCATCATATTCCACTTTCAGATCTTGCATCGCATTAGACAATCTTCTGTATAAATAACCCGACTTGGGAGTTCTCAAAGCCGTATCCATCAGAGCATCTCTTCCAGTCATCGCTCCAAAGAAAAACTCATACGGAGTTAATCCACTCTTAAAATTATTTTTAATAAATCCTCTTGCTTTAGGAGATAGATCATTTTGTTTAAAATAAGATAAAGTTCTTCCTTTAAACCCTGAATCAATCCTTCTTCCACGTAAAGCTTGCTGTCCAACAACTGCTGTCATCTGCGCTATATTTAATGCATTTCCTCTCGCACCGCACCGTGCCATTGTTAAAGCAGCGCTATCCCTTACTTGTTTCATCGCAATATCCCCGCTCTTGTTACGTGCTCTGTTCAAAGATTCTAAAATTCTTAATTCTAAAGTTTCTTCAACAGTTCTTCCCGGTAATGCTTCTAAATTTCCTTTAAAATAATCATCAATCAACTGTAATGATTCTTGTTCTGCTTTTTTTATTGTATCTTTGATTTCATTATGTGTATCTATAGATAAATCCATATCCCCAATGCCTATTGAAAATCCTCTCCTCGCCAGCACGGCAATACCTAACTTGGAGATTTTTCCTAATAGATCAGCAGTATACGCCGCACCATATTTCTCATAAACATTTCTTAACATCAACCCGCTTTCTTGTCCTAAGTTGGATTTATCCATAGAACCAGTTTTTAATATACCATTGACAATTCTGACCTCTGCTCCGCTTTTATCTTTCCCCATAAAATTGAAATCTCTGGGTAATAATACTGAGAATACTTCCCGTCCATCAACTTTTTCTTTATCAGGCAAAACTGAAAAGTCATTTACACCGCAACTAAACAGCATATCCACTGCTTCTACACGTGAAACAACTAATTCTTTAGTCAATAAATAATTGCCTGTGATTGCATCATGGATGCACCCTACCACACTTAATCCATATCTTGGACTGATTATTTGTGTTTCTACTAACATTAAAATTTTCGCTTCTGCCCTTGCTTCTTCAGTTTGAGGGATATGCAAGTTCATCTCATCCCCATCAAAATCTGCGTTGTAAGGATTACATACTGCAGGATTTAATCTAAACGTTCTTCCTGGTAAAACTTTGATCTTATGACACATCATGCTCATTCTATGTAAAGAGGGTTGTCTGTTAAATAACGCTACATCACCATCAATCAAATGTCTCTCCACAATATACCCCTCACTTAATTCCGCCAAAATTTCGTCTCTTGTTTCCAAAGTAATAGTTTTTCTTTTTCCATCAGGCTTGATGATATAATTAGCACCGGGATATTTCTTAGAACCATTCTCTACAAATTTACGCAGATATTCTTTATTCCATTCCGTAACTCTTTCTGGTACGGTTAAAACCATACCCATATCTTTGGGCATACCTACTTCATTAAGTTCAATTTGCGGATCAGGACTGATAACAGTTCTTGCAGAGAAATCTGTTCTTTTACCCGCTAAGTTATGTCTAATACGTCCTTCTTTGCTATTGAGTCTTGTTGCTAATGTCTTCAAAACTTGTCCGCCCCTATGTCTTGCTGGTGGCAGCTGTGCCACTTCATTATCAAAAAATGTGGTAATATGGTATTGTAATAAATCCCACAAATCTTCAATTATAACTTCTGGTGCGCCAGCATTGATATTTTCAAATAATCTTTGGTTGATCCTTACTATGTCTCCTAACTTATGAGTTAAATCATCTTCACTTCTCTCCCCGGATTCTAAAGTAATAGAAGGCCTCATTGTTACAGGAGGAATTTGCATTACTGTTAACACTATCCATTCTGGCCTAAACTCTTTCATATTAAAGCCAAAAATTTCTAAATCTTCATTAAGTGTTTTTTCTAATCGGGCTCTGACCTCAATAGGACTTAACCTTATTTCTCCTTCGTAAAAATTATACGGTTTTTCTAATTTTATTTTTTCTTGTCTAGTATTGCAATGAGGGCAAGTTTCTTTTGCTTTATATTTGCTTACTAATTCCTTTATTTTTCTTCTACGTGCCTCAAAACCTTCTTCTTCACCGACTGTATTCAGCATAGTCACATATCTCTTTATATTTTCTTCAGGAATGAGTATTCTTCCGCAAGAACGACAAGAAGCCCTTAATAGATCATAAATTTGTCTTACAAATTTAATATGAATTACTGGTCTTGCTAATTCGATATATCCAAAATGTCCCGGACATTCCTTCAATTTCTGACCGCAGGTTTTACATCTTAACCCTGGATCAATTACACCTAACCGTAAATCCATTAAACCGCCATCAACAGGATAACCTTCCCTATCATATAATTCAGGAGTTACTACCTTAGCTGTAGCTGAATCAGTAACTTGTTTTGGCGAAAATATTGCAAAGGAAATACTTTCAATTTTTTTGTGAACTTGTGGCGTCATTTTTAGAACCTCAATATTTATTCTTTAGGTTTAATTTTACATATAAACCTAAACTTCTTATTTCATCTAATAATAATTTAAATGCATAACTCATTTCTATATCTGACATTTCAGAATTTTCTCCAAAAAGAGGGGAAATTGCTCTCCCATTCTTTCTGAAATCATAGAAACCCATCAACCCTGATTGTTCACAGACAGGTAAAATAATTCTATCCGCGTCGAAACGCTCTTTAAGCAATAACGAAGCGCCATGAGCTATCAATGTATCCTTCTCCATCTCACCTAAACGTAATCCTCCTTCTTTAGCCTTCCCTTCAGTAGGTTGTCTTGTTAACAATTGGATAGGACCCCTTGCTCTTGATTGCATCTTATTGGCAACCATATGTCTTAAACGTAAATAATACATATTGCCCACATAAATTTTAGCTAACATTTGTTTTCCTGTTCTTCCATCAAAAAATATCTCTGTTCCATCTTCTCTGAACCCTAAATCTAATAATTCACTGCGTAAATCTTCTTCTTTCTCAGATTCAAATAATGTACCATCGATATATCTTCCCGCTAATGCTCCTACCTTTGCGCCGATTAATTCAATCAAATGCGAAATAGTCATACGCGAAGAAATACCATGCGGAGTAAAAATTAAATCCGGAACAATGCCCGACGCTGAAAACGGAATATCCTGCAAAGGCACTAAAATCCCTGTAACACCTTTCTGTCCATGACGTGAAGTAAATTTATCTCCAATTTCTGGAATTCTTTCTTCCCGTAATCTTACCTGCACTAATTTATTGCCTTCTTCATTTTCTGTAACAACCACAAAATCAGCGACACCGTGTTCCCCATGCTTTAACGAAATTGAGCTTTCTCTGCGAGCAGAATTAGACAGATTATATTCATCTAAACTACTCAAAAATCTAGGTGGACTGGTTCTGCCTATAATTACATCGCCTTCACCGACTTTCGCTTCGGGATAAATAATTCCATCGCCTTCTAAAAATCGGTAATCCTGCTCGCTTTTATATCCTTTAACATCTTTATCGGGGACAGAAATCTCATCGATTAATCCTCCCGAATAACGTAACTCTTCGACGCTGACAGGACGGAAATAAGTGCTTCTTGCTAAACCCTTTTCTACTGATGCCTTATTTAATATAACTCCATCCTCCATGTTATATCCATCATAACACATGACTGCTACCACCATATTTTGTCCAGAAGGATGCTCATCATAATTGACCACATCATTTATTTTCGTCTTAACAATAGGCTTTTGTGGATAATGTAACAAACTTACATCCATATCCATACGTAAATGATAATTAGCCGCATAGAACCCTAATGCTTGTTTTTGGTTTTTGCTGCCGATAATTAAACGTGAAGATTGATTATAATTTCCAAACGGAACTAAAGAAGTAGTAATACCGCTAATAACAACTGGACTTATTTCCATATGTGTGTGGTCTGCAGTTAAATCTTCTTCTCTATATGCAACTAAAGCATTTTCTTCTTCTGCAGCATCTAAATATTCAATAACCCCTTGTCTTACTAAATCTAACCAGCTGATCTCTCCTTCCGCTAATTGTTTAAGCTGTTTCTCTGTCAATAACGATTTACCTTCTTTGATTATGATTACTGGTCTTCTTGCTCTTCCTTCATCTGCAAAAATATGAACCTCATTAGCTTCTTTATCAAAATAAACATTCACGCCTTCTGGTAAAGTTCCCTTTCTGCGCAAATCTTTAACATCATCAACAAAATTTACCATATCATCGGTCACGCCGATAAATTTCGAATTTAAGTATACATCTGCCATTTTTTTGCTCACCTAAACCGTCTCCCTTAGATTAAGGGTTTTTAATTTTTCTAAAACTTCCTGCTCATCAACAGCCTGTGATAACGAGCATAACATTGCCATATTTTTTCTTAAACCAATGTTAGTACCTTCAGGAGTTTCGATAGGACACAATCTTCCTATATGGGTGCAATGTAGCGCTCTTGCTTCAAAATTCTCTTGTGAACTGGATAATGGACTGACAACTCTCTGCAGATGCGAAATCATATCCAAATAATTAGTTCTGCTCATTCTCTGCGAAACACCCTGTCTCCCTCCCACCCATTCGCCAGTAGCCATAGAAGAGTATAATCTTGATGTCAATAATTTATCCCTTATAATAACTCTAATGGAAGGCAATTTGCCTCTCTTGATAATACGTTGAAAATTATATAAGATATCACCCACTAAAACTTTAAAATTTACTCTAAAAAGATCTAATAGCAAGTCTCCGCTCATTCTTAGTCTCTTATTCATATAATGATCTTTATCATCGGGAGATCTTGCTCCATTGCTTACATCAATATATTTTTTAAGCATTTTGCAAATGCTTCTCGCTTTCACTAATCTATCAGCAGTATCTACACTAACGTTAGGCAATAAATACTTATCGAGAATTTCTTTGGTTCTTTCCATACGAATTTCTTTTGCTTGTGCAATGCCCACTCTTTTGGCAATATAATCAATAGCATCATCCTGCGTTTTGATATCTACAAACTCATACAAATTAACAAAAATTTCTTCATATTGTTTATCCATAGAAACTGCCTTCATAATCTCTTCATCTTTAACCAAACCCAATGCCTTAAGCACAATGACTATCGGCATTTCTTTTACCCTCGTAAAAGACATGTAATATAACCCATCTTTCTTTTTCTCAAATTCATGGGGAATTTTATAAGAACCTTTTGAGGCAAAGAATCTAGCGTTGAAATGACCCGAACCATCATCTTCTACCATAAACATATTTCCTGCCAAATCTTCTACATTTACAATAACTCTTTCTGTTCCATTAATAATAAAATATCCTCCCGGATCTGTAGGATCTTCCCCATGCTTAACCAAATCATCTCTTTTTAATCCATCTAAATGACAATGTTTACTTTTCAGCATAATAGGCATTTTGCCTACTTCTGTGACAAAATTTTCTCTTTGTACATCATTGACATAAGTGCTGACTTCTAAATAAATAGGGGCATGATAAGAAATCTTTCTTAATCTTGCTTCCACGGGATATATCGGTCTTTTGCTTCCATCTGCTTCTGTAATCTCTGGTTTTCCAATGGTGATTCTCCCGAATCTAATTTTAAATTTCTCAATATTATGCGGAATTATTGTTGGTTCTGCTTCTTTATTTTCCTCAATAACTTCTTGGAGCCCCCGTTCTAATAGATAATCAAACGATTTTATATTACTGTCTACAAATTTTTTCTCTTCAAAATATTTTTTAACTAATATTGATCGATCCATCTCTAATACCCTCCATTAACAAGCATTAAGCATCTATTCATTCATAACCACCCTATAATAAAAGGAAATCCCTGCAGTTTTACTTTTTCTCTCCACTTTGATAATATCCCCTTCCTTAACACTTAATTTAGCTATGGCAGGATCATTTTTTAGAATTTTGGGCAATTCTTTTGCTGACGTAGTATATTTTTCAAATAATTTTTCTTTTTCTGATTCAGAAATTTTTGCATGTTTAGGAACTAAAGTGTGATGAATCATATCTGTTGCCATTTTTTTTGTATCCTCCATGACTAATATTAATATAAAGTGAGCGGGCCGGACGAGATTCGAACTCGCGACCGCTTGATAACTTTGTTGACTTACTTAAAAGTCAAGCGCTCTACCAAGCTGAGCTACCGGCCCATACGCTCTGGCCGGGACTTTCGGTTCTTTTAACGAAGTTTGTCTTTTGATCAAACTTTTTGTAAAAGTTTGTTTCGAACCCGGGTCGGAGCCTTTCCTCGGTGTTCCAGCTCATAATAATGAACCTCTCAACGCACCTCGACAGGGCCCCATGCTAGGCCTCTACACTACCAGAGCACTCTACATTGCAGTCTATTACCTACACTTATTCATTCATCTTAAAAATAAATGCAGAAATTTACGACAGCCATGTTTGAACTTAAAAACAGGGGTTTATTTATAAAGCTTTCGCCATAAAATAAAGCAAAATATAGTCTAAAAAATATACTCCCTAAACGAGAATAATTCAAAAAATATTAAAATATCTCCCCCAAAATTCATATCTCCATAGTATCATAAAAAGTTTTATAAATCATCAACTTTTATTAAAAATACATCCCCTCTTAGTTTAGCGGCTAGAACGCTCGGCTGTAGATACTCTTCGACTGGGTCATAAAGACCAAGAATGACCAAGAGTCAGCCCGTAGTCACCGAGATATCCCCGGTTCGAATACAGTTCTTTCGCCAACTGGGAGCGAAGTACGACATTCGCTTCGCACAGTCCCACACGAGAAAAGAACTTCGAAAGTCCGGGAGAGGGGACTCTTGCGGTAGTAGTATAGTGGTTAGTATATGGCCTTGCCAAAGCTAACAAATAACATCCTGTAAAGAGGCTGTGACCGGGGTTCGAATTGCAGATAAAAAATATTTTATCAATCGAAAGTCCCCGCTACCGCATTCATTTTTTTTAGTGATACCCTACTTTAATTGGTCTCTCCCCTTAGAAGATGGATTAGAAGATTATCAGAAAATTAATGAAAAATTCCTATATTCTCTTAAACAAATTAATTGGCATTTGTTTTATATTTGGGCTAATATGAAACCCTTATAATTTTGATGAATATCAAAATTACTTGTTTTCCAGATTCTAACATTCTATCAATATTATACGCAATAATTCTACTCATCGCTTCGACTTTTTGAGTTTTAACAACTTTGGATTTAATAC
>JACPNA010000013.1 GCA_016185725.1 Candidatus Woesearchaeota archaeon
CTGGTCAAGAAAATTCTTGACCCTTGTGTAAGATATTCTAATAACAATGTCATAATCTTAGGAAAATTCCTAGCTATAAAAATATATTGTTTTTATAGGCTCTGTAGAAAAAGTCGCCGAAGAGCACTTGTTTTATGACCCAGGCTACTTTTTCATAGATTTTCTACAGAGCCGTTTTTATAAAACTAGATTTTACCCTCTTAAAATAACGAAGATTTGCTGTTCGGAACAAGAAAATATTAAACATTTTCTGTTCTGAAAATTGATTAGTAGTACATTTTCATAAGATTTATAAATTAATATTTAGCCAAAAATCATAAATTAAATATAGTTTGACTTAAAATAATAAAAAACAAACCAAAAGGTGAGATCATGACTGAACCAGAAATAAAAATAACCCCTTTAGGTGAGCGTGTTTTAATTAAACCTAAAGAAAAAGAAGAACGTACTTCTGGTGGAATTTATCTGCCGGAAGGAATTTATCTGCCGGAAGATTCTCAGGAAAATAAGAAAGAAGGTCAAGTTCTCGCTGTCGGCAAAACGAAAGAGGGCCAAGAACTTCCTCTTCAAAAAGGCGACCGCATCCTTTATGGAGGTTATAGCAACGAAGAATTTGAAATGAAAGGAAAAAAATACCTTATTATCGAGTTCAAAGATATCATCGCTAAACTCGAATAAAAAAATAAGATAGACTTTAAAATTATATAAAAATAAACTAAAATTCAAATATACATCATAAGGTGAGATCTATGAGTTCAAAACAATTAATGTTCGAAGAAAATGCCCGTCAAGCCCTGCTGAAAGGTGTAGATAAAGTAGCAAATACCGTAAAAATAACCCTTGGTCCAAAAGGTCGTAACGTTGTCTTAGACAAATCTTCTCATCCCTTGATTACCAATGATGGAGTAACCATCGCGAAAGAGATTGAATTAAAAGACAAATTTGAGAATATGGGTGCTAAACTAATTAAAGAAGTCGCTTCCAAAACCCAAGACACTGCTGGTGACGGAACGACTACCGCTACCTTATTAGCTCAATCCATGATTACCGAGGGACTAAAAAATATCACCGCTGGCGCTAATCCCATTGAAGTGAAAAAAGGAATAGAAAAAGCTGTCGAAGAAGTAGTTCATTATATCCAAAACAAAAGTGTCGAAGTGAAAGACAAGCAGAAAATCATGCAGGTAGCTGCCATCTCTGCCAACAATGACCCTGAAATAGGCAAACTTATCGCCGACGCTATGGAAAAAGTAGGAGACCATGGTATCATCACCGTAGAAGAAGCAAAAAGCATTGAAACTTCGTTAAAGATTGTTGAAGGGATGCAATTTGACCGTGGCTTTATCTCTCCCTACATGGTTACAGATAATGAAAAGAACATTTGCGAATTAGAAGAACCGTACATCCTTCTCTTCGACAAAAAAATTTCCGCGATTAAACCTTTAATTCCCGCTCTCGAAGCCGCCGCGCAAAACTCCCATCCCTTATTAATCATTGCTGAAGATGTTGAAGGAGAAGCCGTAACCGCGATTGTTTTAAATTTGATTCGTGGCGCAATTAAAGTATGCGCTGTTAAAGCTCCGGGATTTGGTGAAGACCAAAAAGAAATGCTCGAAGACATCGCCCTTCTCACCGGAGGCAAGGTTATCAGTGAAGAGAAAGGAATGAAATTAGACAGCTTCTCTTTAGATTTTTTTGGAACTGCCCGTAAAATAACTGTAAACAACGAAAACACCATTATCGTAGAAGGAAAAGGTAGCAAGAAAAACCTCGAAGCTCGGAAAAAACAAATAGAAGCGCAAGCGAATGCCGCCGATTCCGAATACAAAAAGAATGACTTTAAAAAACGTCTTGCCAAATTGAGTGGTGGTGTCGCCATCATTGAAGTAGGTGCTGCTACGGAAACTGAAATGAAAGAAAAGAAAATGCGTATTGACGATGCCTTGCACGCCACTCGCGCTGCTGTCGAAGAAGGAGTAGTCTGTGGTGGTGGCTTAACCTTATTCCATGCCACCTCTTCCTTAGAAAAACTGAAGCTGGACAGTGACCAGCAAATTGGTGTGAACATCGTCAAACGTTCCCTAGAAGAACCCTTGCGCCAAATTGTTAAAAATGCCGGTCGGGAAGGAGCAGAAATAGTATCTCAACTCAGAGGACACAAAGAACATGACTACGGATACAATGCCAAAACCGATAATTATGAAGACTTATTTAAAGCCGGAGTCATTGATCCCACCAAAGTAGTTCGTTCTGGCCTGCAAAATGCCGCTTCTATCTCTGGAATGATCATTACCACCGAAGCATTAATCACTGATTTTGATGAAGAAAAAGACGAAAAAACGCCCTCGATTATTATCTAGGAAATAAAAAAATTAAATCTTTTTTGTTTTTTAAATTTTTTTCTTAAACACATTTTTCAAATTCCAGCATAAACTATATAAATAGCCCCCATTTTTCTCTTAATACTGTTACGTGCTTCAAAATAAGGGACATATTACTACATTTCCCAACAAAAAATTACAATTATAGGAGGACAAAGTTGTCATACTGGTGGCTGAACGAAGTAAATGCTTTCCGTAAGGAAAGTCACGAACAAAGTGACTCGACAGCCCCTCTTTTGATGATAACTTTTGTAAAAGTTATATGGGCAAACAAACCGTAGAAACCATGATTGAAGGTGGCAAAGCTACCGCAGCTCCACCATTAGGTCCAGCTCTCGGACCAACCGGAGTAAATATCGGTCTCGTTATCGCAGAAATTAACAAAAAAACTGCCGATATGAAAGGAATGCAAGTTCCTGTAAAAGTCATTATAGAAACCGAAACAAAAACATTTACTATTGAAATTGGCACACCCCCTGCTTCCGCCTTAATCAAAAAAGAAGCTGGTGTGGAAAAAGGCGCTTCTAACCCTTTAACTGAAAAAGTTGCTGATTTAATGATAGAACAAATCATTAAAATCGCCAAAATAAAAGAAGACGCTCTTCTCGGCAAAGATTTAAAAGCAAAAGTGCGTGAAATCGTTGGCACCTGCCAATCCGTAGGAATCTTGGTAGAAGGCATGCCCGCGCAAGAAGCCTTAACCGCCATCGCCGCCGGCAAATTCGATCAAAAAATCGCTTCCGGACGCACCGAATTAACCGCAGAAGAAAAACAAAAACTCGAAGAAGAGAAGAAACACTTGCATGAAGAAATGGAAAGACGTCGTGCTGAATTCGAAACAAAAGCCAAAGCCATGATGAAAGAAAACGAAGGAAAAGAACCTAAGAAAATAAGACAGATGATGTCCGAAGTAGGAATTCCCCAAAAAATCATCGACGAGCTTATCCCGCCCGAGAAAAAAGAAGCCCCTGCTGGCGGTAAAGGCGGCAAGAAATAAGTTTAAACTATTTCTCTTTTTTTATTATTTTTATTTTAAATCTCTTCTCCCACAAAATCTTCCTATATCAAAATAAACAATTAAACTAAGAAATAAATACACTTATCTTTTCTTCAACCTATCCAGAACTTCAATCTCCTCCTTCTTCAACGCTAATAACGTATCCGTCATCTTCTGCACTAATTCTAACGTCTTCTTCGTCTTATTCATCTGGCTTAATAACATCCCTATAACCACTAACGCCTCAATAAGAAGAACAAACATAATCAATGCGATTACTAACACTAACTCCACTAACGGAACATCCACACCAAACACTAACATCTCCTATCAACCTCATAAACGGGTAAATATTTAACCTTTTTAAATTCTTCTATTTTTCATAGATTATTCTCTGAAAATAAGTGTAGGACACCTTTAAAATACTCGGCACAATCCGCAACTTTTTTAAATTTAGAAGTTATTATTTTCATTTATAGTTCACCTCGTCGATAAATTGTCTTTAGATAACAAGTTATCGACGTGAATTACTTCCTATCACTTCTGAATTTAGAGAGAGGGGTTCATATTAGCCCTATTCATCCAAACCCTTTTATACCTTAACTTATTTACTCATATAAAGAGGAACTATCATGATAGAATTATATAAACAACATTCTCTCCCCATTAAACAGATTATTTCTCAACTAAAATCATCCCCACAAGGCCTATCCACAAAAGAATCCCAAAAACGTCTTAAAACCTGCGGCTTAAACGAACTTAAACGCAAAGAAGAATTAAGCAAAATAAAATTATTTCTGTCCCAATTGTACAATCCCTTCCTCGCTATTCTCTTCTTAGCCATTCTCCTCTCTTTATTGGTACAAGAATATCGTAACGCTATCGTCATCGCTTCCATCATCATCCTCAACGCTATCCTCGGCTTTATCCAGGAATATCGCGCCGAAAAAGCATTGGACATGCTTAAACGTCTCGCTCACCCTTACGCCAAAGTTATCCGAAACAACAAACCAATAAAAATCAATTCCGCTCTTCTCGTACCCGGAGACATTATTCTCTTCGAAACAGGCGATCACATTCCTGCTGATGCTAGAATAATAGAATATCACGAATTACAATTAACCGAATCTTCTTTAACCGGCGAATCTCAACCAGTAGAAAAACAAGAATGTACTCTTAAATCAGAAACACTCCTTGCCGAACGCAAAAATATGGTTTATCTCTCTACCATTGTTGCTCACGGTCGTGGAAAAGCCATCGTCACTTCAACAGGCATGAATACAGAAATCGGAAAAATCGCTGCATTAATAGAAAAAACGAATGCGGAACTGACCCCCTTCCAAAAAAAACTAAACACCTTCAGCAAATACATCTCTCTTGGAATAACCTTAATTGCCATTATCATCTTCCTCATTGGAGTCCTCACTGGAAAAACAATGAGCATTATGCTTATTACTGCTATTGCCCTAGCCGTAGCTGCTATTCCTGAAGGTCTGCCTGCAATTATTACAATCTCCCTAGCCTTAGGCGTACAACGTATGGTCAAACGTCATGTTCTTATTCGCCGCTTGCCCGTAGTAGAAACTCTTGGTAGTATCAACGTAATTTGCACCGATAAAACTGGAACTTTAACCTGCAATGAAATGACTGTAACTAAAATATTTGCCAATGATAAAACCTACACCATCACCGGTACAGGCTATAAATCAGCTGGTTCATTTTATCACCAATCGCAAAAAATTAATTTGGAAGAATTACACCTACTATTAAAAATTGGCGCTCTTTGTAATGATACTATCCTCACTTTAAACAGCAAAGAACCATACTTTGGCGACCCTACTGAAGCTGCTCTTTTGATTTCTGCTCTAAAAGGTAGCCTAAACAAAAACACTTTACAAACACAAGAAAAAAGAATTGGAGAAATTTCTTTCACTTCCAATAGAAAAATCATGACCACTTTTCATAAATACCAACACAAATTATATTCTTATACTAAAGGGTCTCCAGAAACGATAATTCAAAACTGCAATCGCATCTTAATTAACAATAAAATTCTCCCCTTAACCGCCCAACAAAAACATCAATTATTAAAACAAAATGAACTTCTAGCTCAAGAAGCATTGAGAGTCTTAGCTTTCTCCTGCAATACTACTCAAAAACCTTCTCTAAGAGCCGAAAAAAATATGATTTTTGTCGGCTTGCAAGCCATGATTGACCCGCCTCGAGAAAGTGCAAAAGAATCCATCAAACATTGCCACGAGGCCGGCATCCGTGTAATCATGATTACCGGTGACAATCTCCTCACCGCTAAAGCTATCGCTAAACAACTAAACATCCAAGGTAAAGCCATCACCGGAGCAGATTTAAACAAAATTAATTTAGAAAAAGAAATCAATAATATTAACATCTTTGCCCGCATCAATCCTGAAGATAAACTTAAAATAATTAACGCCTTAAAAGAAAAAAAATATTACGTCGCTATGACTGGTGATGGTGTCAATGATGCCCCTGCACTAAAAAGAGCAGATATCGGCATCGCTATGGGTCTTGCCGGAACCGATGTCGCCAAAGAAGCATCCGATATGATCCTTCTCGATGACAATTTTACTTCCATAGTTAAAGCAGTAGAAGAAGGTCGTACGATTTTCAACAACATTAAAACCTTCTTATTATACCTCTTCTCTGGCAACCTTGGAGAACTGTTAGCCCTCTTCGCTTCCGTAATCATCGCTCTCCCCCTTCCGCTTCTCGCCTTGCAAATTTTATGGATTAATGTAGTTACTGAAACAATACCCGCCATTGCCCTCAGCACAGAACCAGCTAAACCAGAGATTATGAAACAACCGCCTAAAAAAGCCAAAGAAAATATCCTTACTAAACATAACCTTCTCTGGATTTTCCTCACCGGTCTTTTAATCATGTCAGGAACATTATTTGCCTTTTATCTTACCTTATTTCAAAACGGTTGGAATTTTTCCTTAGATATAAACAATAATCCAGAATTATATCATTATGCCTTAACTATGTCTTTTACCACTTTCTTCATGTTCCAATTTTTCAACATCTTCAACAGCAAAATGCGCAAAACAACATTTTTCAATAAAAAACTCTTCACCAATTTCTGGCTCTTCTTATCTGTAATTCTTACTTTAATATTACAATTATTAATTGTTTACCTGCCATTTTTCAACAGAATATTTAACACAATACCATTAAGCTTAACCGATTGGCTAATCATCTTAGCCCTATCCTCCTCCATTATTTGGCTTAACGAAATCATAAAATTAATTAAAAAAAAGTAAAAAAGAAATAGGTGTTAAATAAGTGACCTCCTCCCCGCACTAAAGTGCGTGGCTTCCAGCCGTGAACGCTCCTAACTTTAGTTGATGGATATCTTCTTGATTTCTCACATAATTATCTACAACTTCTACAGTGTTATAACCAACACTGCTGGCGAAAGCACC
>JACPNA010000014.1 GCA_016185725.1 Candidatus Woesearchaeota archaeon
AGTAAATCTAGTTGAATATAATATAATGGATGTTCAGACCATCGTTCTCCATTTATTTTTTTTATTAGAGTAAGTGTTGGTTGACTAGTATAATTATGAAATGCTAACCATGACTTTGCGTGATGATATTCTCGTAGTAACCACTCTAAATGTTTTCTTTCTTCTTCGGTAAATTCTGTAAGATCATATTCTTTTTCACTGGTTTTGTAGTATTGCGACATGATTGTTATACCATTTAAACATCTTTTCCCATGACCGTTCTACGACCATTTTCTTTGGCACGTTTGACGGCATCAAGAATTAATATTTTTACTTTGCCATCTAATCTGTCAAGGAAGTCGGCAGACATATTGTCCATGCCGTTCTCTTTGAGAAGATCTTTTACCTGAGTGCGAATAGTGACCATGGATATTATTTAAAGAGGAATGTTTATAAATCTTATTCTCATTTTAAGAAGGATGTTAGATTGTATCTTTTGTAAAATTGTTAAGGGGGATATTCCTGCGTATAAGGTTTATGAGGATGCCAAGGTGTTGGCATTTTTAGATGTGAAACCACATACTAAAGGGCACACAGTGGTTGTACCTAAGAATCATGCGGTAAGAATTTTTGATTTAGATGATAAAGAGGCAGGAGAGTTGTTTGTGAGTGTGAGAAAAGTGATGGATTTGTTGGATAAGAAGTTAAATCCCGATGGATTTAATGTGGGTTGGAATCATAATACAGCAGGCGGACAAGTTGTACCACATTTACATGTACATATTATGCCGAGGTATATCAATGATGGGGGAGGAAGCATGCATTCGATTATTAAGAATCCTGGGAAGATAAGTGTGGAAGAAGTTGCTCAATTATTTAAATGAATATTTAATCTCTTTTATCAACAATTTCGTAATTGGTATTCTTACCTTTAGCAAATTTATGGGGTGCTAAGTAACCTTTCCAACTGAAGGGGGCATCATTAATCCAGGAATCTTTGCCTATCAATGAGCCAGGATTAATTAGAGTATGACAACCAATTTGGACATCATCACCAATAATCGTGCTAAATTGTGGTAAATTTGTATTGTATTTCTTTCCATTAAAGTTTATAGTTACAGGTTTCCAGTCTGCTCTTAAAGAGGAGGTAGTAACACGTGCACCGAGAACTACTCGACTGCCAATAACACAATAACCAACATAATTATAATGGGCAAAATGAGCCATTTCTTTTTTTGCTGAACTTGTGCCCCCTAATAAAATGGAATTAACAACTTCGGTATAATTGCCTATTCTAGTATAATCGCCGGCGATGATATTACCACGAATGTGACAGTGAGGTTGGATTACACAATTTTCACCGATGAGCGTTGGTCCTTTTACGATGGCATATGCTTCCACAATAGTACCTTTGCCAATACTAACATTAGGATCGATAATTGCTGTTGGATGAATTTGTGTTTCAGGATGAATTTTATGATTTGAATGCGCTTTTAAGTAATCTGGTATTTTTTTTAGAACTTCCCAAACGATTGTTACATTATCGAAAATGTCTTTATATCTAAAAGTAGATAAATCAAAATAATGTTCCGGTTTAAATTCGATTATGTTCTCCAAAGTCATGTATACGATTTATGAGGCTATTTTAAAAGGTTTTCTTTGTTTTTTTTATGAAAGATAGTTAGTTCATAATTACCGCAAGCTTTTTATAAA
Source organism: Candidatus Woesearchaeota archaeon (assembly GCA_016185725.1). Classification (GTDB taxonomy): domain Archaea; phylum Nanobdellota; class Nanobdellia; order Woesearchaeales; family GW2011-AR9; genus JACPNA01. The sequence continues at coordinate 1,693 of JACPNA010000014.1, forward strand.
AAATGCGTTCTTATAGAAGATAATGGCAGCATAGCTTAACCTGGTATAGCGCCACTCAATCAGGGCGAGGCTCATAAGAGTTGAGCGATGAGGCTTTATGCCGATGACTAACTCTATTAATTACTGGGTTACGTGGAGGTCCCGAGTTCAAAGCAAGCAATCTATGCTAAGTTGGGCGGGTTAAAACCTACCAAGAAAAATTGATTGGTGTGTGAAAGTCTCGGTGCTGCCATTTTTATTATTATGGTACATACGGCAGAAAAAGGCGATAAGTATAAGTGTACAAAGTGTGGTTCTTCTCATGTGGATATTTATGAGTTTAAGAAGAAGAAATACCAAGCATGTTTAGATTGCGGATATGAAGAGGAATTGAAGGATTAAAATTGAAGCGAGAAGGTTTTCTGACGAAATATTTATATAAGAACTTTTGAGTTTTACTTAAATTAAGCCACGATGGCACAATCCGGTACTGCGCAAATCACAACATAAGCGAGCGTAAGCCTGGAAATATCGTTCTAGGAAGGTACTAAGGAGCTTGTTCCCGTAAGGGTATCCCGGAAACTTTTAAGAAAAGTTTCATCAAAACAGGATGGGCAAAAGCCCACTGGTAATGAGAATACTTAAAAGTTGGGAAATTCAAACCTGAAGGAATTTCGGTGAAAGTCCGGGTCGTGGCGCCTTTATTTTTACCGGTTTCAGTGGGGAGAATAGAATTATCATAAGATTTATATTATTAGATACTATGATTATTTTGAATATTTATATGAAATATACATTTTTGTTGATAATGGGAGCAATCGTGTTTATTATTGCAATAACACTCTATCGTAGTGTTTTCGCTACAACAGGAGCATGAGACCATGAAATTCTTAAAACAAGAATATGGTCTTATTTTATTGCGAATTTCTGTAGCACTAGTTTTTGTATGGTTTGGAGTAAGTCAAATCTATACACCTTACAACTGGATTGGATTTATACCACCCTTTATTTCCTCACTAATTTCCGCACAGACGGTAGTTATGATAAATGGTTCTTTAGAGATTATTTTGGGATTAATGATGATTTTCGGTATTTATCTTCGCTTTGCAGCATTAGTGCTAGGAGTCCATGTTATAGGAATTGCCTTGTCTCTAGGATATACCGCAGTGACCGTGCGAGATTTAGGGTTAGGATTTGCTTCAATATCCGTTTTTTTTATTGGTCCGGATAGGTTATGTTATGGCTATATTAAGAGAGAAAAGATAGCGGTGGAATCATTATGAATATGCTAAATTCGGAGACTACTCAGGATTTAAGAACAGCTAAAAAGATTAGATTTAAAGAAGGATGCTGTAAATCATATTTAACACCTAAAGGAAGATGTTACACCTGTCCAGAAGAATATGTTCCGATAGATGAGAAAGAAAATAAATAGTAGTGCAAGTAAAATGAATTATGCGAAAATAATCAAAGTTGCTATTTTGGTTTTATTAGCAGTAGAAATTATCCTGTCAATTTCTTTAGCATATAAAAATTGGCAAAGATCTGAAGCGTTATGTATTAGTGGTGGGAGCTGCACTTCTGTTCAAAGCAGTATTTTTGGAGAGATAGTAGGAATAAAGGTTTCATATATAGCTGTACTGGCCTTTACGGGATTATTAATAATCTATTTTGGGGATGCAAACGCATTTGTATCCGGTGCAGCTCTGGGAACATTAATCGCGTTATATTTTATCCTATTACAATTATTCGTTTTGAAAGAAATATGCACGAGTTGTATGTTTATTGATGGGATGATGATAATTATCTTTGGTTTAGCACTAGGAGAAATAAAATTAAAGAAAAAGGAGGCGGAAGGCTAGAACGGGGAGAAGAGAGAAGAAGTAGGGGCGTTACATTGTTAAAACTAATTTAAGGGTAAACGGGATATTATTCTTGTTTAATAGCATTATCCTCCCTATAAAGTAATAAAAAAATAAAAATAGTCAAAGAAAACCGACCACCACCAGTCAATAGACTGGTGGTGGTCGGTTTTCTGACCATGCTTTTTCCACTTTATGTGTTAGTGGATGTGTACCACCAGTGAAACACACTGGTGGAAAAAGCATATTATAAAAAGATTTAAATATAAATCACGGTATTTATGGCAGATGCCAAAAAAAATTAATAGTTTAATGAAAAATGTGAGACGCATGCTGGTATTTCAACAGGGAGTCAATTTTGGACTAATACAAACTATACGCGGGTATGGTTCCTCTGGTCTGCCGATTAATTATTTTGATGATGGTGATGATGATGACGATGATTTTGAAGATGAGTAGATAAAAGAACTATATTCTTAAAAACAGTGGTAGAGTTTATGTAAATAGTCATAGGTGTGTTATTCATGCGACATTTCACCATATTTAATAAGAACGCGGGAAGTTTTTCATCAAGAGAAACGCACAAAATCAATGAGGTTCTACATTCTAATCTTCGTTGTTTGGAAGGAAAATTGGTGATTACCCCCAACATTTCATTTTTAGAAGAAGTGTTAGAGGAATTTAGGACGTATACTCCTGATATTTTAGGCATAGGAGGGGGTGATGGAACGGCGGCACAAATTTTAACTTCTGTAGAGAAACACTGGGGAGCTATTCCTAATCTTATTGCGCCGTATGCATTAGGAACAATGAATAATTGGGTGACACCATTTGGATTAAGCGACGGACTCGTTGATAAGGTGAAGAAAGCAATGGGTATAGGAGAAACCAAGCCCTTAACTTTAGCGCGATATATTGCAGAATGTACACAGGAAGGCAGAAATCTTTCTACAGAATCAATGGGTTTACTAGACCTTAATGGAGAAAAGGGATTTAATTTTGGGCTGGGATTAGTTCCTAAATTAGTATGGAGTTACTATGGAAAAAGTATAGCGCAATACCAGCGTTTAGAAGGAGAATTGATGCAAACTACACCTGATAGATATAAACAAAAATATGAATATATTTTTTCTGAAAAAACCATGTTGAATGACATGATTGAAATTGTGACCAACGGCAAAGGAGATTTGCTCAAGAAAACGGGATTTGTTACGGCAATAATAATGGGCGCGAAGGGTATTGTCTATAGTCTAAGATTCAATTCACCGGAAAATGCATTTTATCGCGAACCAATACATGGAAAAATTTATATCGATGGAAAAAAAATAGAATTGGCTGAACAACCATTAAATATCTATTGTGCGATGTATGAGCAAGCAAGTTTAGGATTGCCGTGGCTAACGCTTTGTCCCTCGCCAGAAGCGCGTTCGTATGCGAAGAAGATGCAAGTTATTATTACATTTGGTGAACCATTAGATGTTGTGCGACAAATACCCCACTTATTTCGCGGTAAAAAATGGGGGAATAATATTTATTATAGTGCATCAGAATTAGAGATTGTTTTAGACAAACCGGGAATCGCGCAATTAGACGCAGAATATAAACTAAGCAATAGATTTGTGTTAAAATATGATACAACGTTAAACTTTATTGCCCCTTTTAGGGATTCTAAGGAGAAGGGACCAAATGAAAGATAAATTTACCCGGCTAAAAGGATATTTTAAGGGAATGGATAAGCAAAGCAATAGTTTTAAAATCACTGATGTTGGATTATACCTTCCTTCAAGCTTAGGACTAATGAATAAAGCGCTAAAGATTATCTCAGAAAAGAAACTGATAACTGATAAAGATATTGCTCTAGATGCGGGAAGCGGCGATGGACGAATAGTCGGTCTATTAGCAGGTATTTTTGGTATTCCCACAATAGGCATTGAATATGATCACGAATTAGTACAACGTTCGAACAATACAATCAAATACTTAAAAAGAATAAAGATTATTGAAGAAACCAAAGCGGAAATTATTGAAGGTAATTTTAATCTTGATAAAACCTACCACAAACAGGGAATTGAATTTGCAGAATTTTCTTTTATCTTCAATTATATTAATAATCAAAAATTTCTCGCTGAAAAAATCAGATTGCAATCTAAAAAAGGAACGCGATTGTTGTTATTAGATCCTAACAAAAAACAACCGGAGCTATTCAGGGGATTGAATTATGTAGAACCAATCATCTTAAATGAACCTCCAGAAGAAGAGATTAATCCTTTAGAGAAAATTATGAGCACATATTATTTACATCTGTATCAGAAGTAGGTGAATGCAATGACGGATTACAAAGTAGATGATTATAAGAAAATGAACAGAGTTAACGAAGGTCCTGGTAGATGGAATTTTAAAGGGCTGTATACTCCTCCAAATGAACTTACGCCAGAACAAAAAAAATTAGAATTATATAAAGCATTAGCAAATCGGATTGAGGGGGGTTATAAAGAACATGCAGAAATGATCAGTTTAAAGCCTTTCGTGTTAACAGACGAACAAAAAAAAGGAAAATTTTCCATTTTAGAACGGATTGTGGATATCAATGCGTATCCGCTTGATTTTAAGGGAGGACAGATGACGGCAAGAAAAACTAGAGAATTTTTCATTATGAAAAAAAAATTAGAAGAAAAAATCAATGGAAAATTTTATCGTTCATCTATTTCTTTAAATCAAAAAATTATTGCTAATCCTCTTTTGATAATGAAAGATATGCCTTTATTTGCCTTGCGCTCTTCTGCAAGTTACATAACTATAAAAATTGATCGCAAAGAACACAGCGGTATTTTTATTCCGTATGATGGTATCGACACGATGATTTATCAATTTAATAATCTTGCTTCTGAAAAAGTACTCGCTTCAGGAGTGATGAGAGCAATACCACGAGATAAGGAAGAACCAAATAGCGTGCCACTGGAAGTGGAAATGATTGAAGTTAGACATTTTTTTAGTTGATATCTTTGGAAAGAGTTTGTAATATTTTTTGAGCATAATCAGAATGATTATCTTTAATTACGTTAAAGTAATGCTGAGCCTGTTGAACACTTTCAGAACAGTTGGAAGAGCAGGGAAAATGGGAAAGCAGGCAGAAATCATCTTCTCGCTGGGTAAGATTTGTCCACGGATTCGTTGGTTTATGTTGGGGGTTAGGATTGTTTTCGTGAAAGGAGTTAATGAAGAATCGAATACAACAGGGGGGATATCCTAGGAGACGACCTAATTCTTGATAATTATTTATCAGTTCGTAATATGATGCGAGATAAGCGAGTCGTTCATCTTTGGAGATGTAGATAAAATATAGTCCTTCACGCTTGTCGGTTTCTGGTATTCTTAATCCTTTGTTAGTAAAATTGTGCTTGTCATCAAGAAGAATTTTGAACTTGGATTGGACTAAAGGCAAAGAATTTTGTTGACAGAATGTTTGTATCGCGGGCAGTTCTTGTTTGTAAAAACCTTGACGGACTATTTGTTTAGCGTTTTCTAATAGAAGAATAATCTCTTGGGCTTTCATGCGCGAATGAAATATAGATATTAGTTCTGAAATTAACATAAATAAGAGTAGTATTAATAATATAAAATAGTTTCTGTGTTTAAACCCAAGTTTGACAGATAAATAGAAAAAGTGTTCTTAGCCGTTTGATTCTGCAATGAAACAAACAAAACTAAGAACAAATACAATAATATCTAACAAGAATATATCTCTTCCGGTTGGAACCGCTTTGGCGGTTAAAAAA
>JACPNA010000015.1 GCA_016185725.1 Candidatus Woesearchaeota archaeon
CTTAAAATAATCCTCACGCATCCATTGCGAATCAAAATACTCGCTTTCTTTTTTACTTTCAAAATCAATTTTCAAATTCAAATCAGAAGCATATAAACATTTTCCATCTCTTAACACCCGATGAACTAAATGTGAAGGTGCATCTTTCAAATTAACTAAATCAATCGCTTCCTCTTCGAAAAATTGTTGCAGTTGTGCTAACACCCCCAACTCATCTATTTTCTTCTTTGCAAAAAACGCGATATCCAAATCGCTTAATTTGCTCGTCTTTCCAGAAGCATAAGAACCAAATATATATCATAAATTTATTCCCAACTTTTTACACCAATTGTTTATCTTTTTCTCTATAGCCAAAAAATCAATCTTTTTTCCCTTCCGTGTCATCAAAACCTTAATTAACCTCATCTCTCATTAAAAAACAACAAAAATATATAAACCTTTTCTTAACTATCTCTTCTTCAAAAACTGTATAAAAATAATTCTTAAAATTTCTCTTTCTTTAGAATATCTAAAATTTGTTTCTTCAACTTTGGAAGGTCATGCTCAATAACATCCCATGTAATCTCAAGATCAATGCCAAAATAACCATGAATTAATTTATCCCTAGTTTTTGCCATTTCACTCCAAGGAACATCTTTATACTTAGTTTGTAGCTCACTAGATACATTTTTAGCTGCTTCTCCAATGATTTCCAAACGTCTAAATACACAATCTTGTATTTTAATTGATAAAACAAAGTTCTCTTTAGTCACACCTTCAACATAATCTTCAATTAGAGTTATACTCTGTAAAATATGTTCCAGAAAAACAAGATTGTTCTTTTTCATAAAACTAAAACCTCTTCTCCCAATACCCTCTCTTTAATGAGAGGGTTCAGAGAATTATATGTTAAAACATCTACTTTTTTCTTCAATTTTTTCTCTAATTCCAGTTCTAAATGCGCCAAATCGAAAAGACTTTTGCGCCCTTTGAATTTAATCAAAATATCCACATCACTTTTTTTAGTAAAATCTCCCCTGGCATATGAACCGAAAATTCCTGCTTTTACAACTCCATTTTTCTTTAAAATGGGAACCAATTTTTTCTTAAGAGAAATAAACAATTTATTATTTCGTGCCATCTCTCATTAAAAAACAACAAAAATATATAAACCTTTTCTTAACTATCTCTTCTTCAAAAACTTCTTCACTAAACTCTCATTCCATCCCTTCTCCATCAGCTTAGCCGTAATCTCCTCATCACTTAACCCTTTCGCTTCCATAGAACTATACACGCCTTCTAACTCTTCAAACGTTCCCTCCTCTCCTCCACCATTCCGACTGCGCACCCACCAATATCCTCCCGCAATAATACCAATTAAAACTAATAACCCTATCCCTCCATAAATAACATAACTCCAATTAAACTCTGCTTTTTGTACTTCTTCCCTCACCGCTTCTTGAGTGGGCTGTTGCACTTCCGGCTCATAACTTTGTACCTGCTCCGGAACATAGGAAGTTATTTCTTCACTTACAGAAACACAACTTCTTTTCTCAATCGGCTTGCCTAAATTCGTTCCGCACTTATGCTCATCCCTGCACGTTCTCACTTCCTGTCCTCCTGAACAACTCATCCACTCTGAACACGTCCACGAACTCACACAAACCACACTCGTTCCACCCGTCGAAACACCGCCTGCTTGACCACCTGCTTGACCACCACCACCTTGCGTGCTCGTCTGAGTAGTTTCTCCTGTTGTCTGACCAGTAACCGTTTGATTAACACCCGTCTGATTAGTAATTGTTTGATTAATAACCGCTTGACCTATACTTGCCTTCACCACACCTCCTTCCGGCAAATCTAACTGCACTACCTCACCAGCCGTATAATAAACTTTTTTCGCTTCCACTACCCCCAAATAAAACACCAGCTCCTCCTCTTCTTGCGCTTGCACTCGCAGAATATTATCCTTATCATACCCATACTTTCCTGTACATTGCCTGCTGCCACAAACAACATTTTTAATTACCGACATATATACCACGCCTGTAGACGCAACCGTAACACTCACCGCGCTTGGCGCAGTTGCACTCTTTTCCCACACTGCCGTTCCATAAAACTGCTCATTGTCAAAATTTGGCGGATTATCTGCAATAATACTGCTCGCTGACAAAACAAATACTAACAATATAAACAATAATCTTCTTCTCATAAAATTGTAAAGCGAATATTTTTCCCTATTTATTTCTATTAGATAACACGCTTCTTTCCTCCCTACATGTTTTTAAATACTTGTTCAACTAAATTACCCGCCGCCACATAAATCATCAACGAGTATGTTGCTATATTTAATACTAAATCATCCCTTTGCCTTGCTCTGATTTTATAAACTATCCAAATACCCCCTAAAATTATACTTAATATTTCTGCAAAAACCAGCGTTGTTTTATAGATACTCATCTTAAAACACCTGACTTTAATATAAACATAACTAATGCAATGATTGCAAATACAATAACAATCCAACCCACAATTGTTAAAATATTTTTTAATTTTTCACGTATGTTTTTACTCATTTTAATCCCCTTATTATGAACTATTTTTTATTGATAAATCTATATTGAAAGTATAAATAATTTTTACTCCACCTTCACCCAATACGCCTTGCCTGGCTGCAAATTACCCTCATATAACTTCTCGCCATCATTCTCAATCACAAACACATACTTCACTGTTTTTCCTGGTAGCATGGGCATTTTCTTCAGCATAGCTTGGGGTACATCTTGTAGCACGCCCTTGACTCCCACTAAATTCCACCCCTCTTTTAATCCCTCCGGTAAACCTAATGCCCCTATAGTACCACAACTTCCTACCAATGACAACGGCTTATCCTTATCCTTCAACGTAAGCGCATAACCTTTGCCTTTTTTCAATATATCAAAATCAGAAGGCACTCCTTCCACCCATTGTTGTACACCATCATCATAACCATAAATCTTCATAATATTGCTCGTATCCACACCGCTTAAATCCAAATCCCCGCATGGCAAGGAAAATGCCTGTAATCCCATAACACCTCTAAACGTAAAATTAAACTCATAATTCTTATCCTTTTTCGTCTTAACCGCCAACATCGGACTTTTCTCTTCATCTAACACATAAACAATATTTCCTGCCGCTAACACATACTGCTTTACTACCGACTTGTCATCCACACTCGCGTTGACTAATAGCACATACGGCTTATCTTCTGTCGGTGTAAACATTAATTTCATCGTTACAAAATCTTCCCCGCTACTGCTTACTGCAAATTCACTCTCTCCTAAATCCGCACCATTTTTCCACTGTGCTGTTACCTTAGGAGTTTTTGTACTGCTCACATTAAAATAATACTCTACTTTTTGATCCTTCTGCACAAAAATCAACTGCTCCGTAACCACTTTCATACTGCTGTCCAACACTGTAATTGTGCTATATTCCGGCTCAATATAATTCATATTCAACACCATCACTACCCCGTCTTTGTATTCCATTCGCAAATCCGCAACCGTATCCTCATCTAAAAATATCCCCCCCACTGAACCTAACGCATCATTCAGCAATCCCCATTCTTCTAAAACATACTTGTTACCTTCTAACCTATACAAATTATATTGCATCATCCCATTATCCAAAACTGTAAAATTAATTTTATACCCTCCTAATCCCTCCTTGCTATTGCTCACCGTAAACGTTTGTTCTCGTACAATAGTAGTATCCACCTGAAATCCTTCCTTAGAATCTAACTCTTGTAATGGCTGCGGTGTCTGAAACGTCGTGAATTCACCCATTTCCCGCGCCTTGCCCGTACTGGAAATATTATAATATATCCCTATCCCTATCAACACTACTACCACCAACATGATTGTCAACAACTTAGGAAACATCTTTACTTTAACTAAATTCTTATCCCTCTTACTCTTATTAAGTTTGACTTTTTGTTTCATCTTCTAACCCGCTCTTTTAATTGCCACTACTGGAGAACCTTCCTTCATCTCTTCCACTTCAATACTGACAATATCCCCATTGGGCAATAATACTTTTTTACTTGCGCCAACGACAAGTTTAGTCCTGAATACCGGCTCTCTGTCTGCTTCTGCAATATCAACAATCACTCTTTTATTATCCTTATCTTTTGTAACTATCAAATTATATGCCTGTCCGCCCACACCAGTTAAAAATTCTGCATTATTGACCTCTCCCCCTGTCACATTCACAAAATCAGTTGTAACCAGCTTTGGTATCAATAAGCTGATTTCTAACTTGATATTATAATCTTCTAAATACTGTCTAAAAAACACCAGCTTATCACCAACCACAATGGTCCCATTATTATATCCCTCTTTAGTAGACTGCATTTGTATGACTAACTCTTCTCCTAAAGGAATTTTCTTCAGCATAAACGAATTTAACTCCCTTCCTCCTGTTAATTCATAATACTCCTCGCCCATACCCGTAGAAAATTTCACCGCTGGATTTTGCCCATTGACTAAATTAGACGTCATTAAATCCCAATCATCAAATACTGCTGGTGTATTTTCCTTCACCTCTATTACTTTTTGCAGCCAAATATTCTTCTCCCCGCTCTGTGACGCTTTATACCATACTACGAAATTAGGTTCGTCTTCTTCCTTAAACTCCTTCACCAAATTCATATCGATTTGCATCGGCAAATCTTTCCCTGTTAATGGATTTACAGTAACACTATCGCATAACAAAAAGAAATCCTTCAACAGCTTTGTTGACGAAGTATCGCAATTATAATACTTATACCCTTTCCCACTATCTTTAATTTCCAATAAATTTCTCACTGCCTCATTTTCTGGCGGCAATTTCGCCGCATATTCCTGTTCTAAATCCACTTCCTTTTTCGCCGCCTCTGCAATAGTTTTTCCTGAAAACATAATTTTATTATCCAATGAATTCACGCTCACACTAATTATTCTTCCTTCCACTTTAAATTGTACTCCTTCTTTCGTAACTTCCGCAGAGTATATTTCCTTGCTTCCTAATTTCGTTAACTGCAATTTATTCAACGTAAACCCAATGGGCGTTAATGGATCCCACGGCTCACTGTATCCTAACAGGTAATAATTCTCCTCAATACCCAATGCTAATTGCGCTCCTTTCACTAACGGCAGAGTAAACTCCATATCCGTAAACGTATGTTCACCCTTGCTTTTCGTCAAATCATAATATAAATACGCTTTAATATACTTGTTAAATGTATTCGCTCCTGCCACTGCAAATGTATTATAATACCATAAAATCTTTTGACCATCTCCTGAAATAACCGGTTTTTGATACTTCAATTCTTTTACTATACCTATCCCTGAAACTTTCACTGTATCCATATACGTTTTGATATCATTCTCTGCCACACTAACTTCCATTGAATTAATCAGTGCCGAACCATATGTGCTGAATTGAGCTTGTAATTGCTTCTCCAAATCCGCCACATTTTTCACCGCCGTTCGTGCCGAAATATCATATCCTAAATCGGGATCTAAATTTAACTTCACATTGATCTGCTTCCCTAACGGCAGATTGAACACCACTTCTTCTTGATTCCCTTCTGCAATATATTGCGGCTGATCTTTATTAGAAATATCCGTCAGCTTCAACTGCGTCAAATCCATATATTTCGCTTGCGGATGTGATAACACATAATAATTTCCTTCCACTTCTAACGCCAACCGCTTTCCCTGCGCCATATTGTTGGTAAACGTCAATCCTTCTTGATTCTGCGCTTGTGCTAAACCCGAAACCAGATAAAATATCTTCCCTTCTTTAGACGCATTGCCTTTAATATCCGGAGCATTATAGCTAACAAGTTTATCCTGATAAGTTTGTTGATTGACATACACCTCTTTATCATTCAAATTAAACACATTTACATCCTTTTCATCACAAACCTTTAACGTAAAAATACTTGCTAAATCTGGAACACACACTTTTAACTTCTCTACTACCCTCTCTTGTGTAAATGTATCTTCGTATGATTCCTTTACACCTTGACTTATCGTTGAGAGAGAAAACACCGCCATTTGCCCTAGTTCTAACTTTTTGATATTTACAAACTGTGTCTTTTTTGCATCAAAATAATGCATTCCCCCATTAACATACTCCTTCCCATCAATAAACATAACTCCATCCTCGCCCGAAATCACTGCGCTTATCGTATGCTGTCCATTAAATGTAAATTTTTGTATATTATTAGAAGCTAAAACAACTTTACTTTCACCAAAAACATCAAAATTCAATGCCGGTTCAACTACTAACATTACCCCTGCTATATTACTTAGAAAATAACCGCTCGCTAAAATATACACCTCATCACCCGGAACATTATCTAAATTCAACCCTAATTGTGTTGCTGGAAAAATAGTGGGACTATCTTGTGTTAATGCTAACAATAACTTCCCTTTCATTAATCCATCGGCTAAACTTTTCACCTGCACTTCTGCTGTCCCTTCATAACTATCTGATTTAATTAATTCTATCTGATAATTTTTCTGCTTATATTTGAAATAAACTATTTTCTTATTTTGTTCATTAAGAACATTATAAAATAATGTATTCTCATTAATATCCGCACTTTTAGCAATCGTATCTCCTTTCGAATCAATTTTTTTATAACTCATAGTCAACATTCCGCCCTTTTTCAAATCATCCCCTGTCGGACAAAACTTATTAATACACTGTTCCCACTTATTACTCACACACTTCACCTTATCCTTAATTACCCCTTCATTTTCAGAATTACATTTCATCCCTACTTCACCATCACAATAAAATGAAGTATCCGAATAAATACCTTTATCAGTACACTCAGCACCATCAACAAGAGAAACAGGTGGGGGAGAAGGAGGGGACGGTGTTGTACCTGTATCCTTAGCTGAAGGAGGTGGTTGTGGTGGAGAAGACACACTCATTTTTATTTCCGCAGGTGCTGCGCTATAAACCTTGGCTTTCTTGTCATCAAATGTTTTTGTATCATCAACTTTAAATGCTAACGAAGTAATATCACCTGCAGAAGTTGCTGTAAAAGTAATAGTAGCAATAGAAGTTAAAGTAACATCGGAAGGATAAGAAATTGCTAATTTTTTAGTCTCTTTATTATACATTGCTACATTTGAAGAAAGTGCACTTACTTTAACATTAGAAGGATCTAACACTTTTGGAAAAGTAAAAACCCCGCTAAAAGTAGATAACCCCTGAGGAGAATCAAATGC
>JACPNA010000009.1 GCA_016185725.1 Candidatus Woesearchaeota archaeon
TAGAAGATCGTCTTGAGATTTTTTCTGTGCAACACAATTTTATGGAAAAGAAATATGGCAAGACGCCGGCCATGAAAGAAGAACTCACTTCAAAAATAGGGGATTGGAGTGCGGTTTTGCATAGAAGATTATCATACTTAACTTAGGTCAGTTCGTAAAATTTGGTTAATAGAAAGTGAGCGACCGTCCCCCACCCGAGCACCGCAGCCACAGTGAGGAGCGCAGAGTTTTCAAGTTACCGTGCGTAGAGCGTTGCTGTCAGAATTTTATCTCATTCAGTTAAGGCAAAAACAAGTAGTCGTTTCCGTTACGTTAAAGGGGCTCTCTCTGGCTTATTTTTATATGTTTCCATCATAACGGAAACCTTTATAAACAAGCACATTTTACTGGTTGTATGGACAAAGAAACCATTTTGAACGTACTTAAACGTTGGAATATATGGGAAAGCGATATTGATACCGGAATAGTCAGAGAAAAATATATCCAAGAGATTTATCCCTATCTAGAAAGAAAAGAAGTCCTCGTTCTAAAAGGGATTAGGCGTTCCGGAAAATCAACAATAATGCAACAATTGATGAAAGAATTAGTGAAAAGAGATAAAGTAAGTAAAGACCAACTATTGTATCTTAATTTAGAGGATCATAATTTTGCTCAGAACCTAGAAATATCCCTTTTTGATGATGTTCTTAAATTCTACCAAGATCATACTAAAAATAAGAAAATAGTTTATTTCTTTATAGATGAAATCCAAAAAATTTCTGGGTGGGAGAGATGGATTAGAACAAAATACGACCTCCAAGAACATATTAAATTCATTGTTTCCGGTTCTTCTGCTTCTTTGCTTTCAAAAGAGCTTTCTACTCTTTTAACGGGCAGGAATCTGTCATTTGTCATTAGGCCGCTTTCATTTAATGAAGTGCTAATTTTTGACAAGAAAATTTCTCTTCAAGGATATATGCAATTTGGCGGATTTCCTGAAGTAGTTTTAGAGAAGTCTCCTGAAAAGAAATTAAAGATTCTTCAACAATATTTTGAGGATATAGTTCATAAAGACATAATCGATAGGTACGAAATCAGAAATACAAAACAGCTGTTAAATTTAGCTCGCTACTTAGTGAGCGTGGCGGGAGCGAAAGTCAGCATTAACAAATTATCAAAGACATTTGGTATATCTAAAGATGCTGTTGCTAACTACATTAATTACATGACTGATGCATATCTTCTTTTTGAGGTTCAATTTTTCTCATTTTCCGCAAAAGTAAAGCATGATGTAGCCCGACTTCCTAAATTGTATGTTCTTGATAATGGTTTAATCAATGTTGTCAACGTTAAATATTCTAAGAATGAAGGACAAATGTTTGAAAATACCGTTTTAATCAAGCTTTTAGAAAAATTCAAAGAAGTAAGCTATTGGTCTGATACAGGCTCAGAAGTTGATTTTGTGGTTGAAGCAAAAGCAATCAATGTAACTGCTACAGACAAGATTCCCCCTAGAGAGTGGAAAGGATTGGAAGAATTTAAGAAAGAACATAAGCAATTTTCGCTATTGTTGGTCACGAGGTCAATTGATAAAGAGAATGCTATTTCGCTGAAGAAATTTCTGGAAGAAATGATTTAAATCTCTCTCGATTTTTCCCAAAGCGCAAGGAACATCTCTCGCAAACTCTGGACACTTTCCTCTTGGTTTATTTTTATGATAGTCCTTTCTTTTTCTGGTTTTCCGATTATTGTTAGCATAGCAAATGTTGAGATTTGCTTTTTTGATGATGGTATAACAATTCCCGGCAGTTTCAAGAAACAAGGCCTGATCTTTGAAGATCAATAAGCTATTATGGAAGCGGTAAACGGGTTATCTACTAAAAGCAAAGAGAGGGGATTTGGATTAAGTTCAAACATGACTCTTTTCACAAAAGGGATGGACGGGGAAGTATTTATCGTTTCAGGACGAGGAGCAGTTTACGTTGGAAAAAGTCGGCAAAAAGTATATAAACTTCAAGATCAGCATAGATTAGAAGGGACATTAGTTAGTATTAGGATTCCGATTCCAGCACCAAATGTGAATATTTATGACTACCTCAACTAAAATTGTAATGGTGGAGAAGATTTCAGTAGATTTAGCTTTGCGAGATTCTGCTAGAGAATTCTTTGAGTTTGTTGAATCTTTGCCATTTGATGAAGTTACATTGGATTTTAAAGATGTTAAGTCAATTTCTAGATCATTTGCGCATGAATTTGTTGATAGAAAAAGAAGTTCTCAGAAAAAGATTATAGAAGTGAATGTTCCACAGAATGTGAGAAAAATGTTTGTAGTAGTTGAAGAACCCCGAGTGAAACAGCCTATTTTTAATACCAGAATGATTAAAGCGGTCAGTTTGTAGATTCTTCCCCCCTAAAAAGTTCATTTCAAATTAATTATTTCGGAAGTGAGAGGTATAAAGAGAGCAACCCATAATTTGTTTAAATCACCGAAAGGTGGAGTAAATCTAGGTAACTAAAATATTGGACATAATGCCGTTATGTCGCCTGCACTTTATGTGCAGGTCGAGCCGAAGGCGAGAAGTTTTTTATCGTCGTGCAGAAAAACACTGGCACCGTTTGAGTTAATGGTCGTTAGTGGGTTGGGCGTTACTTCCCTTTGTAACCAAATATTTTATCGTATTTCTTGTGATCAACAATATTCAAAACAAAATCAATAATCTCAATTTCATTTGACTGGATTGTGTAAACCAAACGCCAGTAATCAGAAAGATCAATCCTCCAGAGATTAGTAATACCATATGTTTTGAGATAATATTCTGGTATCAAGTTCTTCTGAACCTGCTCTCCGGCAAATGGATTATCTTTGAGCCTTCCTTTTACTCGTTCAACAGAACGAAAGATAGATTGATGTACAGAAGATGTAACACCTCGCTGAAGTTCATCGCCAACGATACGATTTAACTCATTGTATTCCTCCGTTGCTTCTTCTGAAAGGATTACTTTGATTTCTTTCCCTTTAAACTTCATAGTTCTGTTCCTCGTGCAATGGCTTCTCGTAATTTTGGATTGTCATTATGCGTCCAGAGAATTCCTTTATGCCCATCAATGATGAAGCCTCTTTCTTCGAGATATTCAAGAATAACATTGAGAGTTTGGTGCATGATTTGCGTGGGTAATTTTTCTTTTATTTCTTCTCGGGTAAGGGTCGTTTCTGCATCTTTGAGCACTTTCTCTACCATAAGCATTGTTTTTAGGTTTGGGTAATGGATTATTTCTTGCATAGTTTCACCGATTATATTAACTTATATCATTATTTATATAAACTTATATATAAATGTTTTGGTAAAAATATTAATTACTTACTTAATAGGGGTAAAAATAGAAAAGATTTATATAGGAATGCCATTTTGGAGTTTTATGGTCTCTACTACCAAAGAAGACTTACAACACTGGGAAGGCGATATTCTGTATCATGGAACAAATAGCTATTGGGTAGCTCATTGTCTTAAGAATTATGGTGGTGTTTTTTGTAGAGAGCCTGAATTTGTTAATGATGCTCAAAAATGGGTTCATCAATGGAATAATCTTTTGTCTGTGGCAACTTCTATCCCGGAAGCATTGTCTTATGCTGTTAGAAGTTCTCATGATTATCAAAAAAGAGGATCAGTTTTGATTATTCCAGTCACAAAACTTATAGCTGAAAGACTTGATAAAAAAAGTTTTGATGAAAGAGATACACCATTACCCTATCTTCTTCCTGGTGAATTTCAAGAATATATCGTTAATAAACTTCCAAAGAATGTTTCTAAAATTTTAAGGAAAGACGATTTAGAGTTATACCAAATGCTCGGTGATTCTGAACTTTCAAAACAAAGAGTAGACGTTGATGGATTAGCAAGGAAATTAGTAGAATATTGTACAGGGCATATTCATGCAATAAGACAAAGAGCGATGGAGATAGATCCGCATGTAGATTTTGGTGTTGGTGATGTTAATGGCGTGACTGTTCTTCATTATTTAGAAGAGAATGGTGCACTTTGTGAAGATTTTACTAGAAATTTTGGTGGATTTTAGTCTTATTACAGAATTGATAATGAAAGTCATAGTTTCATCGTGATCAGAGCGCCCCACCCGTTGAGAGATAGTTGTTCACATTAAAGCCCAAGTTTGACAGATAAATAGAAAAAGTGTTCTTAGCCGTTTGATTCTGCAATGAAACAAACAAAACTAAGAACAAATACAATAATATCTAACAAGAATATATCTCTTCCGGTTGGAACCGCTTTGGCGGTTAAAAAA
>JACPNA010000010.1 GCA_016185725.1 Candidatus Woesearchaeota archaeon
GTGCTTTCGCCAGCAGTGTTGGTTATAACACTGTAGAAGTTGTAGATAATTATGTGAGAAATCAAGAAGATATCCATCAACTAAAGTTAGGAGCGTTCACGGCTGGAAGCCACGCACTTTAGTGCGGGGAGGAGGTCACATTACTGGACTTAGGATTCTATTATGTCAGCTTGTAGCTTCCCTGTGTCTGTTTCAATTTGACTTGCTTATTTGGATATACAATAAATCCTTTCTTATCGATAATATCGGTAAGAACAATCTTACGGTCAATGCTTTCACCACGCATCTTGAGGACTTCGAGAGCGCGACCGCGTTTACCGTTGTAGTAGAGAATGTTATACAAAATAACGATTCCGTCGGAAAGGAAACTGATTACCTGACCTTTTTCGGTGTAGACTACGCCAATATGGGTCGGCTGGGTTGTTTCACGGATAAGAAAAGAGGTAATATTATTTTTTTCTAAATAAGTAAAAAACTGTTCCATATACACCCGGAAGCGCGCTTCTTCTCCGCTAAATGCAGAGGCAATGGAACTTAAGGAGTCAATACAGACAACGTCGGGCTTGAAATTTTGAGGGATGAGTATGGGTTCTATTTCAATAAGCAATTCCCTTTTTGCTTCGGAAAGAAGGGCTTCTACGCTTCGAGCAATATCCAGAGAATTAAATTTTTGAATTTTAAGGAGTCCCTTTTTTTCGTACTCATGGGCATTCCAGCCAAAGTTATTCATATGATTGGCAAGTCTATCTTCTGGTTCTTCAAAAGTCATATACAATGTTTTAAGGCCTTGTTTACAGGCGTTATAGGCTAATTGTAGACAGAAAATTGTTTTTCCAGAGCCGGGACCGCCTTCAATGAGGATGGAAGTTCCTGTAGGAATACCTTCTTTAAAAAGTTTGTCAAAGCCAGGAACACCCGTACGCATTTTTTTTATTTGCTCAATTCTTTGTACTGGTTTACGCTTGTTTTTTTTATGCATAGTAGTTGTGCAGGCAATAGATAATGTTTTTTACTTTTAAATAGTCTGTTCAATCACCTGTCTTTTTAATTGAATAAGAGCGGTATTATAGTGGATTGTTATTTTTTTGGATTATTTAAATATTTCTTTTTATTGTTTTTATTGTTTTTTCGCGGATATTTTTCTTTTAGAGCAAGTTCTTCTTTGATAAGAGGTATTTTACGGTTAATATCTCGAATAATTTCGGCGTATTTTTTTATTCTGATGATATATTCTAATTCACTTAATACTTTCTTGTCGAAATAGTCACGCTGTGTTTCTTTAATTAGTTCAGTAATCGATATTTTGCGCAATTCCAAATGTTTAATTTTGTTTTTAAGAAGATGTTTTTGGATTCTTGTTTTGGTTATTACACCAGCAAGGAGAATGGTACAGAGTATGATGAGGATTATTTTCCAGTTTGTTTTCAGGAAGTCAAGGATGGTTCGAGAGGTGGCGGCATAGAAGGCTTTAAGTTTGGTTTGAAAGGCTTCAGATTCAGAAAGGAGGGAATAGGTTTTTTCAATAGCGTCCATGCTTTTTTCGTATCTCTCGGCGCGAAATTCTTTCTGCGCTTCTTCGAGTTTAGCAAGTATTGGGCTAGGAGGCTGAAGGAGAGATACGTTAATGATTTGCTCTAATGTTTTAAGTTCGTCAATGTTACGAAGAGCTTTTTCTTTTATTTCGCGCAGTTCGCTCAATTTATCTTTAATAATGGTATATTCTACTTTTTCATTGTTTCGTTCGGCGAGAATTTTTAGGCGGTAAATCTCTTGAGCAAGCACAAGCGTATCATTATAACGGGTTACGGTGATTCCTAAAGATTGGAGTTTGATTTGTTCTTCTTCTGCTTCGATAAGAGATTTGTTGATGTCCTGCGCCTCGATAGAAAGGTTTTTTACAACGATTATTTTGGTAAGGTTAGAAGGCGTGTTTTTTGTTTTGGCGGTGGTGAACGCAAGACAGGAAGCACTAATAAGGAGCAGGATTACTAGAGATAGAAAAAAATATTTTTGGCGATTGTTTTGTTGTTTAGGAATCATTTTAACCTCTGGCGTTTTATTTTTTTAGCATGAAGCTCAGCAATGCGTTCTTCTATTTCACTGAGGCGTTCAATGTAGCTTTTAATGCGGTTTTCGTAGACGCGTGTTTCCATATTTCCTGAGCTTAAATATGCTTTTTGTGTTTTTTTGATAAGGGAAGTAATTTCTGTTTTTTCCACTTCCAAGCGAGTTAATTCTTTGTGGAAGGGTTTAAAGATATAAATTTTGGTTATCTCCAGCTGGATTATCTGCTGGATGGCCAGGCCGAGTTTTCGTTCGTATTGGCCAAGACCTTCCTGGTATTCTTTGATGCTTAATTTATTGTGTTCAAAACATTCTCGTTGGATTTCTTGGATTAGACCGAGAATGATAGCTTCTTCTTTGCGCAGGGTTTTAAGTCTTTTTTTGATGATGTTCCAGCGTACAATAAGTGATGTGAAATAAGCTATTATTCCGATGGCGATAGCGAGAGGGAGAATAGTTTTCCAGTTGCGTTTCAAAAAGGAGATGATATTAATCTTTCCGGCGGTTTCCAGGGCAAAGGTAATTTTTGTGTCTTCAGCGCGTTTGGCGGCGAGAAGGTAATCTCCGCGTTCCAAGGCTGCTTTAGCAAGAAGGAGCAGGCGCTGAGTTTCTGATGTTTTTAAACCACGAGCAGAAGCGTCATTGATCAATTGTTCTATGGTGGATATTTCAGCAAGGGTGGCGTAGGCTTTTTCTTTCTGGCTCAGAATTTCTTCATGTTTTTCAAGAATCTCTTCGTATTGTTTATTGGTTAAATCGTGGCTTGCCTGAAGAAGAGCTTCTTGGAGAGGTTTAACGTTAAGTCCTTTAGCCTGCATTTCGGCGATGATTTGCTTGATTTTGTCGATGTTTTTGGCAGCGTCTTCTTTACTTAGTTCGTGTATAGCTAGGATGATGTTTCTACTTTCGGTTAGCGCTGTTTTGGTTTTCTTTTTTTGGATTATCTGAATAATGTTTCCTTTAATAGTAGCTTTTATTTTGTAATCTCCCTGCGTAAAATATTTTGGGGCTTTGACAAGCACAGAAAAGGTGTAGGATTCTCCTCTTTTGATGTTTTGTTTTGTGGAGGGAGTAACGGATAAATATTGAGAATAAAAACCAGATAGGGAAATGGTTACGTCTTCTAAATCGTTTTCAAAAGGGTTTTCTACTTTGAGGTCAAAGTTTTTGAGATTGCCGCGCACTAATTCGTAGGTTTCTTCGGTCTGAATGATTTTTTCTTTTTGCTGTTCGGTTAAGCCGACAGTTCCGCCACCACCACCACCAGTTCCGCCTCCACCGCCTCCACCGCCGCTGCTGGTGCTACTGGAGCTGCTACTTGTCGAGGAGGAGGCAACGTAATCTCCGTCTAAAGAACCACACGCAGAGATGGTTATGCCATCGGAAATGTTATAACATTCTAAGGTAATATTAATAGGATTAGTCAAAATGGTGCGGTTGTTGGCATGGTTAATGATATGGCCGCTGGTGTTGTAGCCTTTAGCGTAGAGTATCACAAGAGATTTTCCTGGTGATAAGGAAGGAAGGTTAGAGGAATCTAAGGTTATGACAAGGTTGTTGTAGAAGAGAGAATTGTTGGAAATGTTAGTATAGAATTGTGTAGCATTACCATTGCCAACTGTAAATGAACTGGGCAAGGTCCAGTTAAAACTTACGTTGTGGGCGGTATTTAGGACAGTACCATCAGCAACAACATTACGGAGATAACCTTGGAGGGAAAAATTGCTGGAGGTTAAGGAAACAGTATCGGGCGAAGAGGTTATGGTTTGGTATAAGTAAGGACCGCCGGTGGTGCTAATGACCGTGGCACTGGTGTTAAGGGAACTTGTTTCGGAGCGAGAATAGAGATCATTTATAGTGATGGTAACGATTTCTTCTTTGTTCTCAGTCAGGAAAGTAGCGTTAAGCGTAGTGTTGTGTATTTGTTTTGCAGTAACGGTAAAGGTATTGGAGGGTTTAAGATAGGAATCATCATAATAAATTCTTCCTTCGGTTAGGTCATGGGTGTAGCGGAAGTCGAGGCTACAATTGTTTGTTCCATATAATGGATCTCCGGTATTGTTAATGGTAAGATTGCCGATGGTTTTTCGTTCATCCCAGCCGGCAGTGGCACCAAGATTAGTTGAGGAGATGTTCCAAGAACAATCCCAAGCGGAGGTAAAAGTTTGGTTGAGGGAATTATTGATATTGCTTAAGGAATCATTAGCCCGAATGAGGAAAGTGTAATTGAGATTGGAAGCGGCAGTGGTGAAGTTTGCTTGATAAATGTTTGCGGAGATACTACTCATGGAGGTATTAGTCCAAGAAGTACCATTATAAATTTGTAAAATAACGTTACTTATAGAGACTAGGGAGTCATTTATAGTGGCGTTAAATGTAAGGTTTGTTTCTGGGTCAATGTCGTTATGGTTATTAGGAGAGTAAATTATCTGAGTAATTGATGGAGGAGTTAAGTCAATATAGAAATTTCTAATAGTGCTAGTATTGCTTTGATTGAATTGGTCAAAACAAGTGATATTCCAATTATGACTTCCTTCGCTAATATTAGATGCAGTAAGAATGGTGTTGGTTCCGTTATTGACGGAAGCGTTCGATGCAATAGTGGTACCATTGATATAAAGTGTACAATTAGCATCACTCGAAAGATCGGTTTCAGAGAAGTTGAAATTAAGGGTTGGTGAGGAAGTATTGAAATTATTGATTGGTGAATTGAGAGTAATAATTGGTGGAGTTGTATCTATTTTGATTGTCTTTGATTGAGTTGTTTCGAGAAGATTGAGGGAGTCGTTAGAGAAGTAACGGAGGTAGCTCACACTGAGAGTGGAAATTTGCAGTGTAGAATTATAGAGTGTGGCGGGGGTGCAGGTGTTAGAAGCATCAGCGCAATAGATGGTGATATTACATCCACTGCCGGAATTGTCGGTACAGTTAAGCGTAATGTTGATATACGAAGAGTTAGTCCAAGTGTTAAAGGTGTAATTTGCACCAGTTGTAGTTATCGCTGTGGCAGTGGTGTTAGGGGAGTTAGTGTCAATTTTAATGGTCTTTGATTGAGTTGTTTCGAGAAGATTGAGGGAGTCGTTGGAGAAGTAACGAAGATAGGAAGTATTCTGAGTGGAAATTTGCAGTGTAGAATTATAGAGTGTGGCGGGGGTGCAGGTGTTAGAAGCATCAGCGCAATAGATGGTGATATTGCATCCACTGCCGGAACTGTCGGTACAGTTAAGCGTAATGTTGACATACGAAGAGTTAGTCCAAGTGTTAAAGGTGTAATTTGCACCAGTTGTAGTTATCGCTGTGGCAGTGGTGTTAGGAGCAGTGAAGTCAACAGTAAAAAAGAAAGTTCCAGGAGAAGTAGAATTAAGGCTACCATCATAGCTTAAGGCGGTCCAGTTATGCAAGCCTTCGCTTAACGAAGTCCAGTTATAGGTAACAAGAGAACCATTGGTTATTTCAGAAGTGGTATTAATTCCTACAGCATCACCGATGAAATAAATAGTCATGGTTTGGTTGTCCGGTTCAAGAGCGGTTATGTTAAGGATTGTGAAATTAGAGGTGTAACTATTGTTGGCAGGGTGGTTAAGTTGGATGGTGGGGAGAGAGTTAGAAGCAAGAGGGAGATAATCAGTATTGTTAACAACGGAAGTTAGATTGAAGCCTAGGTCGCAAATTCTGTCACCATCAGCGTCAGTACAAGTTTGGGAGTAACCTGTACTCATATTATCTGCCCAGAAATTTCCGCCCATACATACACCGCCCATGATGTTCAGCGGACCGGTGCAATTGTAGGTCGTATTGAAATTATTGGAAGCTCCGATATAAAAGATATTATAACTATCCATAATGAAATTATCATAAAATAGATTGTTAATAGAGGAACTGTTAATTCTTAGAGTATGATTGTTTTCGGTAAAATTAATATGGGCGAAGGTATTATTTTGGGCGGTAAAATTTAAATCTAGGGCGAGGGAGTTATTGAATATTTTTCCATAGGTGAAATTATTGCCTGCTCCACCAAATATTTTTATTCCGCGTTTGGTGGGCTGGCCGATAATAGTAAAGTTGATGAATTGGTTATAATTGGTGGCTAGTTTGTTATTATTGTAGGCTAAGTCGATTACGGCATCATTGCTATTTCCTTTAAAATTCATATAAAGATATTGAAAAATGTTGTAGGTAACGGTAACGGAGGTGTAGATAGTGGAGACGGTTATGTTTGTAAAATTGTTCATTGTTGAACCGGCGGAGCCAGTGAAGGAAATCTGACAAAGTGACGGTTTACATTTTAAATTTTGAAAGGTAGAATTTCTGACAATGTTTATAATATCAAAACTATTTTGTGTGCTACTAAAATCAGTAAGGTTAATGAAGGCAGAGCGGTCAATTTTGCCAAATTCAAAAACCCGTTGGGCATTACCTGCATTGTTACAATTTTTAACTGTGATATTAGTGCACGCTGTAGTGGTACAGGGGGTAGTACTTCCAATCTTAAAGGTGACGAATGACCCGCCGTTTCCTGAGATGTTATAGTTTTGACAATCGAGGGTGATATTACTATTATTAATAAGGATACATTGGCCTGCAGAACCGGCATTGGGAATATTGTTGGTCAAAATATAATCACCTGGTGTAGAGATGTTGGTACAATTGGTTAAGCTGGTGGCAGTGATTTTAAGGTCTTGTGTTGTCAGTGAAGTAGTGCCAAGTAAAGTAGTATTTTCTGCCGAGGAATTATTTGGAGAGGAGGTTTCATTGGTGGAATGGAGAGAAGAAGATTGGTTTTGTTCTGAGGAGTTTATATCGTTAGGGGGAGTGATGTTTTGAAATAAGGATTTGTTTTCTGTAAAGTTGGCAATACTTTCATTAGAAAGAAGAAGTAAAGTATTACTTTCTAAGAAGAAGGTTTGGTTTTCAGTGTTGTTGGTATTATTTTCGGGGCTCAGAGGGTCGGCAAGAATTGTGGAAAAAATGAATGTTAAAACTAAAAGTAGTACTAGTATCATTAACCTCTTTTTGTCCATAGTAATAATAATAAGTAAATATTTAGGGTTTATAAAGTTTTATGAAGCTTGAGGCGGTGATTTTGCCGAAAGAATTAAAAATAAAGGTAAGATTAGTTGTGGTTATGAATGCGGGTGAATTAAAAAAGAAATATTTTGATTTTTTTAAGAGTAAAGGGCATGCGGTGATACCTTCAGCATCACTCATTCCAAGTAATGATGCTTCAGTATTATTCAATACCGCTGGAATGCAGCCGTTAGTCCCATTTTTGCTCGGTCAAAAACATCCGTTAGGCAAAAGATTAGTAAGTCTACAAAAATGTTTACGCACAGTCGATTTTGATAATATTGGGGATAATATACATCATACTTTTTTTCAAATGTTAGGCAATTGGTCGTTAGGAGATTATTTTAAGAAAGAAGCTATTACATGGAGTTTTGAATTTTTGACTGATAGTAAGTGGTTAAATATATCTATTAAGAGGTTAGCTGTGACAGTGTATGAGGGTGATAAAATTGTGCCGCGAGATGAGGAGTCGTATACACTTTGGAGATCATTAGGAGTGCCCGAAAAACGCGTTGCTTTTTTAGGGAAAGATAATTTTTGGATTGCTGGTGAAACAGGGCCGTGCGGACCAAGCTCGGAGATATTTTATTGGACTGGTATAGGAGAAGCCCCTGAAGTATTTGATCCAAATGATAATAACTGGGTGGAAATTTGGAACGATGTATTTATGTCTTATAATAAGTTAGATGATGGACATGTCGCGCCTCTTATACAGAAAAATGTTGATACGGGAATGGGATTAGAAAGGACACTTGCGATATTGAATGGTAAAAAGAGCGCTTATGAAACGGATTTATTTTCTGCAATTATTGATGAGATTGAAAGTATCAGCGGAAAGAAATATGGGGAAAATTTACGGGAAATGAGAATCATTGCAGATCATATTCGTGCTATAGTATTTGTGTTGGGGGATGAAAATGTGGTATTACCTTCAAATGTGGATAGGGGATATATTTTAAGACGTCTGATTCGTAGAGCGGCGCGTTATGGGAAAATGTTGGGTGTGCAAAATTTATTTTTGAAGAGGTTAGCAGAAGTTGTTGTTTTAGAGTATTATGTCATGTATCCAGAATTAGGTAAGAATGCTGAACGTATTTATAGTGAATTACAAAAGGAAGAAGAAAAATTTCAATTGACGCTAGAGAAAGGATTACATGAATTTGATAGAATGGTTTCGCAGGGGTTGATTAGTGGTGTTAATGCATTTTTGTTATTTCAATCTTATGGTTTTCCGTTAGAGATGACTGAAGAATTAGCCAGAGAAAAAGGGTTGAATGTTGATCTGAAAGGATTTAATATTGAATTTGAAAAACATCAAGAATTGTCGAGAGCAGGAGCAGAGAAGAAGTTTAAAGGAGGATTGGGTGAAGTCAATGAACAAACAATAAAATATCATACTGCTACACATTTGCTGGCGGAAGCATTACGAAGAATCATTTCTAAGGAGATTAAGCAACGAGGAAGCAATATAACTCCTGAACGATTGAGATTTGATTTTAATTTTGATAGAAAATTAACTTTGGAGGAAATTAAGAAAGTCGAAGATGAAGTAAATAGAGTGATTGGCTTGGAGTTGGCAGTTAAAAGAGAAGAGATGGATTTGGAAAAGGCGTTAAAAAGAGGGGCACAAGCAGAATTTGGCGTTAAATATCCTCCTAAGGTTTCGGTTTATTTTATTGGCGATTATTCTAAAGAAGTGTGCGGCGGACCACATGTGGAAAATACAAAACAAATCGGAAAATTTAAGATTGTCAAGGAAGAATCAGTGGCAGCGGGCATTAGAAGGATTAAAGCGGTTGTGGAATAAAATAGGTATATTAATTATGGTTTAAAATGTTAATAATTCTTTCTAAATTGGTGTAATTATCAAGAAGATAATCGGGATGAGATTTTTCAATAGCTTCTTTTCTTTTGCAATAACTATCTCCGTTAGGGGAACGTTCCAGTTTCTGTGTTAGGCGCGTGCGTTAGCACCGAGCCCGAGCGCAGCGTCCCGAAGGGCGGGCGAAGAGTTGCAGATTTACAATCACTAATTAAAGAGCGGACAGAAAATTTACTTTTTCCAAAGCAAAAAACCTCTCAAATTCATGATGAACAGTAGGACGTTCATAATCATGAATGGCAGACTTTTTGCTAATGTTGCAAAGATAATTCTAGATGCAGTTGCAGCCATGTAAAACATGAATCCTATGTGCTTTTTGTTACCTAAGAAGAACATGCCAATAATAACGCAAATTGCTGCGATATAATCGAATCTATAATAATTTGATGCAAAAATGTCTGCCATATTTATAGATGAGGTTTATGTGTTAATAAAATTTTCTGTTCGCTTACCTTAAAAGGCAAATCTGCAATTGCGCCTAACTATTAGTTTGCCAAAATTTTTTCGGCGCCTTTTGTAGATGCAAAAGATAAACCTCAAAGTCTTAACGGGGTTGCCTTCGTTAAATCGTACAACGGGAAAACTGAGAAATGCTTCGCACTATCCTTTAACGTTGATTTAACGGTTCGCTTCCGCTCTCCAAAATTTGCAGGAATGAACGTCAAAGAAAACCGACCACCACCAGTCAATAGACTGGTGGTATGCTCGCCTGCGGGCTCGGGTCGGTTTTCTGACCATGCTTTTTCCACTTTAAGTATTAGTGGATGTGTACCAAAGCATATTTTAAATAGGCACTACTCTTAACGAAAAACTGAAAATTATATAGGGGGCTCTCTCGTCAATTCTTTAAACACTAACATATTAATTGAATCCCAAAAATTACCAAATGACTTACAAATTCCGCGAACTTTCCTAATCATCTCTAGTCTGAATTCTTCATTAAATCCCTGCTTTCTCTCATAATATTTCTTTACAGTATCAACCATATGAGTTGATTGCACGTCGTGGTCTTTTTCCAATGGTTTGTGAATCTCCAAGTAAAGCAAATCTCTTGGCATAAGAACAGGATCAGTTCCCTGCGTAAATCTCTTCATTAAATCAGAATAAGCCATGACAATGTTATAGGCAATACTCTCAACAGTCTGATAGACAGCAACTCCACCAACTATATCATCAAAGTGTCCTTCCATTTTCCCAACTAAATCAATAGTAGACTGGTGAATCAATCCTGTCGATTCAGCATTAGTAGTATTAATGCCATCCAGTGAATACGAACTGCTTTGAGTAGCACGCAAGAGCTTCTCAGTCATATCTCCCCAGATCTTATAGTGTAATCTTTTCCAAAGAGGAATATCCGCACCGCCATATTGCGCATACAATTCCTCATGACCAAGACCAAGATCGTCACTGCTAATACTTGCCGCTTCTGTCAGTAATTTTTGTAATAATTCTGCTTCTTCCGCAGAAGCATACTTCAATATCCTTGCCAAACGCCCGGTATAGCTAGGAGTAGAGAGACCAAAATGTTTCGTTACAATATACCAATTTACTGCCATTGTCGTAACATCATCAAGAGAAACGCTTTCGGAATCAGTATCTCTACAGTTTGCAAAAAATCTACAGTTTGCAAAAAATTGATTATCATAAGCTTTACTTCCTCGTACTATTTCATCAATGTCTTGTGCGAAAGTCATTTTCAAGAATATTTTTCCTCTAAATTTTGTAGAACGATGGTGTACAAATCTGCAGGAATAGTTTTACCTTCTTTCGGCGGGCAACCAGTATTAAATCGTTCAGCGGCAATAACCCTACTGCTGCTCCTTTCCCAAATTTCCCGTAAACTCTGTTGCCGTACATTACCTTGTATATTGGTAAAACCAGGACATCCAATAACATTACCTTTAGCCGTAACATAGAGACCAGCACGCAATTGATTACAAGGATGACCACCAGGCAAGCACGATATGCCTTCTTCTCTAATTTGCTTTAAAGTCTGCAATCCATGTTCGATGTTCCAAGAATAAATTTTTGTCCACAATTTTACTTTTTGTCTTTTAGTAATATCAACCCTACGAACGTAAGATCCAAAGCCAAAGAGACTTCTAATATATGCCCAAAAACCAGTTTCAAACCCTAATTGTTTCCCACTGGTCATTTCTACGGCAGTGATAGGATAAATATTTCGCTTTCTGGCATAAACATAGATATCGAACGCATCGGCATACGTTTCTCTGACAACCGGAGCATTACAAAAAGCCAACCTCGGGGGGTTTGAAACAGTAAATCCTGCCTGTACAAGATTCTCTAAAGCACGATTTCTAATAAGAGTATACCCTTTATGCTGAACTTTTCTATCCTGAATTTCTGTGTCAAAAGAATGAAATCCTAACATAAAACTTACTTTCAGGTCATAGAATGCTTTGCACAATTCTTCAGCAGAGCCTATACCATCTCTTTTGTTGAATGTTCTCGCTTTTTCATCGTCTCCGAGAACTTGACCTTTGGTAAATACAGCTACACCAATATCTCGCTCGGTCATGCATTGGACAAAATGAAGAAAGCGGCTATTCTCTGTTGGTTCGCCCACACCACAAATTTTGATACTTTGTAATCCTAAGTCGCAGGCTTCATCAATAACTTTTGTCAACTCACGGTCTGAAAGATCCTTGCCTCCACTATCATCAACAACATTATCTTTTCTAAAACAGTCAGGACAATCCAAAGAGCAATACCTTCCTGCCCCGCCTATGTCGAGGTCAAGCATCAGTAATTTACCCCCGTTGGCTTCTAGCTGTTCCTGTGAAAAGAACCCCCAGTAGGGGAATGTATTTTGAAATCCTTCTTGAAATTTCGTTGGTACTTTAAGGGGTATTTCTGGGATTATTCTCATTGTATAAACTCACTCCAAAGTAGAAACTTAACACAAATATAAAACTTATTACTATTTTTCTTTCTAAAAGCGTAATATTTAAATATATATTAAGTTTTTACACCAGAATAAGCCTGTTAAACATAAACTAATAACTAAACAAACCAATCCGAAAGCTTAATAAATATTCACTAACTGAATATTCAACAGGTGAATACAATCATGAAATTCATAAACAGACATAAAGAAATGCAAACACTGGAAGAATATTACAAACTATCAAATAAGCAACTAATGACTGTTGCTATTTCCGGGCTGAGAAGAGTAGGTAAAACCACCTTAGTAAAAGAATTTATCAAAAATAAGAAAGCACTCTATCTTTTTGTTTACGATTCCAAGACTTCTACCGAATTGCTCAGGGAATTTACCGAAGAGCTACGCCATCACAAAATCATTACTGAACTTGAGACTGTTGCGTCTTGGAAAGTCTTTTTTGACCTTCTTTTTGAACGCTGTAGAGAGTATGTTCTCGTTTTTGACGAATTTCAAAATTTCTACACTATTGACAAAAGCGTGTTTTCCATTCTCCAGAAAAACTGTGATGAGCATAAATCAACACCATTAAACATCGTCATCTTAGGGTCGCTCATCGGACTGTTCAAAAACATCTTTGAAGATAAGAAAGAACCTTTATACGGAAGAATTGCTGGAAAACTGCATCTGCAACCTTTTACGCTTCATTACAGCTTAGAAACATTGCGCTTTCTTCAGTACACAGAAATGGAAGAGATGCTTAAAATGTATGGTGTTTTCGGCGGTTTTCCAAAATATTATGCTACAATGGAGCAGTTTGATCTTCAGAAGAAAAGCCCTCTGGAGGTAGTTGAATATCTCTTTATTCAAGAAAATGCTCCCCTTGAAGCAGAAGTAACCACCATTCTCAAACAAGAATTTGGTAAACGAAGTTCTCTCTATTATTCCATTCTTCATTCCATAGCTGTTGGAAAAACAAAGCTTAATGAAATTGCCAGTGCGGTTCATATGAAAGAAAGTTC
>JACPNA010000022.1 GCA_016185725.1 Candidatus Woesearchaeota archaeon
ATTATGTTTAATTTTTCTGCGGAAAAACTCTGTGGTGCAGTAGCTCCTCGCCCTAACATAAAGTTAGGGAAACATAACATCATTATGTTTAATTAGTCCATTTTAAATATTAGGAGAATTTAGTTAGTATATGGCACCCCGATACCAAATATTTTTTGTACCACATCTTAAAGATAGAACAAAAATTTCAGATTTGAGAAATAATTTATGTAAAAAATGTAATAGCACTAAAGCATTACAATATCCTGTCCATATGTCTTTTATTGGTGGAACTAAAATAAAAAACTATAGAGATTTTGAGGACGATCTTAAAAAGTTTTGTTCTAAAGAAAAAAAACAAATTTTGAAAACAGGCAAATACACAGAAATAGTCAAAAAAAGAGGGTGGTCGGGAATTCACATTGAACCTACTAAAGAATTATTAAGATTTAGAAAAAAATTAAGAGCCTTGGTAGGTAAGCACACATTAGAACGAAGAGCAATGCGATTTATTCCACACATTACTCTGGTATTTCCTGCTGATGTTTCAAAATTAAAAAAAATAAAGAATCCAGTTCAAAATCTTTTAATGGACAGGATAACAATAGCTAAAAAAGAAGAATCGGGGGTGCCATATAGAATCTATAAGCATATTAAAATTGACTAACTTCTCACTTCGTTCGACCCCAACATAAAGTTGGGGAAACATAACACCATTATGTTTAATTTTTCTGCGGAAAAACTCTGTGGTGCAGTAGCTCCTCGCCCTAACATAAAGTTAGGGAAACATAACATCGTTATGTCCAATAATTTTTAGTGGTAATTATGATGTCGCTACTCGCTCTTCTTTTTGGGCAATCTCTTAAACTGTAAACTTAAATTAAAATAGGGGGGTCAAAAGTTAAGATTATGTACCTGTATGCTCAATAATATATAGTCCCACCCTATCTACAATCGGATCTAATTCTTCGTCAGACCGGTAAGATTTCTTTGCTATAGTTTCTCCTGTTGGTAATGGACCCCAAGCACCAGGATCAAACATTCCTTTCTTAAACAATGCTGCTTTAGCAGTTCCTTTCTTATGAACAATTAACCTATCAGAAAGGAACCCACCACAAAGAATTAATTCTATCGAATGATTATCGGGAGAATCTCCAACAAAATAGGAACCTAAAGCATGATCAACACATACATCAACCAATGATTCTTGGTCAATATGTTCTTTGAAAGCACCAACACATCTCTGGTCGTACCAGGTTGGAAAACCTTTTGAGATGTCATGCCCTCCATGTTTTTCTCCCCAGTATGGCTTAATATAGAACCGATACCTGTCTGGAGGAATCCACCGCCCTTTAGAATCGTAAATTTCATCTTGTTCTCTCTGTTCTAACATCTTTCTTACTATTTTTCCACAATCTAATGAGTAAGTTGTTTCATCATCCACGACATAAATTGCTGTGCCACGTGGCAAATCCATATCACAATACAACTCATCAGAAAAATCAGCAATACCGTGAATGAACCTAAGCACTTCTTGTCCTTCACCAACAACACACTTTAATTCTTCTATTCTTTGCCTTAAACTGGCACTCCTAGGTTTAGGTGGGCGAAACTTTACTTGTTTTGTACCAAATATTTCTCTGATTCTTTCTATGAGGCTCATTTTACTTCTAGAAAGTTGTGCTTGTGGGAAGTATTTAATATTTATTTCTCCCAAACAGGAGAGTAATAGAAAGACTTAAAAATAGGTGCACATTTGAAAGCACCATGGACACAAAAATCCTCAAAGATCTCGGACTATCAGAAAATGAGATCAAACTTTATCTTGAACTCCTTAAATTAGGTGAAACCACAACGGGCTCATTAATCAAGAATACTGGAATGGCAAGCTCCAGAGTTTATATTTCTTTAAATTCCCTCATTAACAGAGGATTGGTTACTTTCATTACAAAAAACAACACAAAATACTACCAAGCAGAGAATCCTGACACGCTTCTCAAAAATATTGAAGAAAAGAAAAAGCAATTAGAAAGCCTACTCCCAGAATTAAAAACCCTAACGAAAAAAGAGGAAAAAGAAACATACTCAACAATTTTTGAGGGATTTAATGGGTTTAAAATTGCGTTTCAAAATCAAATTGATATATGCACCTCGAAAGACGAAATTCTAGTTATCGGTTTTAGTCCACAAACGTATGCTTTCAAATCATTAAGAGCATTCTTAAAAAACATTGATCTTAAAAGATACAAGAAAAAAATAAACCTAAAAATACTTCTTCCTAAAGAATCAAAAACCACCATTGGGAAAGACAGAGAAAAAGAGCCTTACACCAAAGTGAAGTATATGCTTCATGGATTTTTTAGTCCAACGTCAATTAATATTTACAGAGATTATGTAATTTTAACAGTCTGGGAAGAAAAACCAACAGTTTTCTTAATCAAAAATGATAAGATAGCAACGAGTTTCCAACACTATTTTAAATCTCTCTGGAACATAGCAAAGAAATGATAACTTTTGACCCCCCAAGACTACACACTTCTGACCAGAGATTGCCCTTGCTTCTACCACTAAAAATTACTCTGCGTCGGCTTCGCCTCCTTGCCACCACGTAAAGTAGGGGGCACATAACCTCGTTATGTTTAATTTTTCTGCGGAAAAACTCTGTGGTGCAGTAGCTCCTCGCCCTAACATAAAGTTAGGGAAACATAACATCGTTAACTTCAATCGTGAAAAGACGTCGTGCATACGCTGAGGCAATCCCCTTACGAAACGCTAAAACAGATAAGAATTTCGGCACCTAAAAATTGACTTACACCCGTTGAGCATCTATATATCGAACTAATTGCTGCATATCATCTGGCTTACCTTCGAGATCAGAGTAATATTTTGAATCCATACCATTCATTAAATGATTCAAAGTTTCCACCATTTCTTTATACATTGACACATCCTGTCCTTGCATTAATTCATAAACGCCTTGTGCATATATTGTCAATCCTTCAACAACTTTTCTAACTCTTGGATCATTTATAGTACTCGTTTTTGTCAAGAACCGCCTCATATCAGCTAATTCGGCATCTAACATATCTTCTATAGTTTGTTGTTTTCTTCCAGATCTCTCAATCAAACCATGTTCGACCAGCCCTTCGTTAAATGCACGTAAGCCATCCAACATTTTCTGATTAAATCCGCATAATGGCATCTTACTTTTCCTCCAATTTGAACTGAGCAAGATATCTACTTATATTGGACAATTCAGTTTGAATGGCTTGACCTTCATTCTTCTTACTTTGGTTAATCTCATTTATCAAATCTTTATAATTTATTATGACAAATGTAGCTAATCCTTCTATACCTTCCCGGGAAACAGTTCCATTGACAGCCAAAGGAGCAGTTGATTTTACAACACCTTCCAAGTAACCAATGCTCTCTTCTAAGTGTTCTCCTTCAGAAAGACTTTTACCTCTGTATCTAACCAGAGTGCTTTCGTATGCGGCTTCTACAAATTTAAGCAAACCGTTTATCGCTTCCTGACTAAATCCGCTGGGTGGCATTGTTTATTGTTTCCTCCATGATTATTCTCATTTTGAGTACTTAACTTATTTAAAATATTGCCATATAAAAGTTTACAAAAACGAAATATTTTTATACTATAGGTTCATTAATAGTGGAAATGAACCAAAAATTAGACACATTTGACCGGAAAATCCTCAAAATCCTCCTTTCTAACTCCAGAGAAAGTGTGACCTCAATAAGCAAAAAAATAGGGCTTGGGAGGGAAAATGTGGATTATAGGTTAAAGAGGCTCATCAGCACAGGATTCATAAAAGATTTCATCACAGAATTCAATGAAAAAGCTCTCCGAATAAAGCACCATATCTTCTTTGCGCAGCTTATCCGGCTTATGCCCAATGATGAGAAAGACATCTTGGAGTACTTGAAACAACACAAATATATCAGTTGGATCGGAACTGCCGCAGGCAAATGGACATTGATTTTTGATATTTATCTTACGGAAAATATTGAACTGCATAAAATAGTGAACGAATTATTGTTAAAACTTAGCAAACACGTTGAAGAATATTCCCTATTGGAATTGGAATCTGGAAAATACTTTTTTGAAAAATATTTAGAAGAAAAATCAATTTTTATCATTAAAAAAAGAAAAAAATTGCTCTCTAAATCATTGGATCTTATTGATTATAAAATTTTATCTCTTCTAAACCAGAATTCGAGGATTAATTATGCAGAGCTTTCTGAGAAGATAGGTCTTACTGCAAATGGCATAAAAAAGCGTATAAATGATTTGGAAAAAGAGGATTTTATTCAAAAATACTCAATTACACTTGATTTTAAGAGATTTGGATACGAATGGTATGGAATACAACTTAAACTAACAAAATTTGACCGCGAAACGATTATCAAAATCCAGCAATTTTTCAAAAATCATCCTAAAATGATTTTCTACTATAAATATATTGGGCCATGGGACTATGACCTTGGGTTCTTAGCAAAAAAATCAACGGAATTAAGAGATTTCATTAATGAATTAAGAACCAGATTTCCTGCCGAGTTAAAGATAGTGGATGTGTTCATAACATTAGAAGAGATAAAAGGGTATCAGCTTCCGGGGGGGGTATTTGAGAAATCTAACTGAAAAATGGAGAACTAAGCAGTGCTTTCTTTTGAAAATTGAAACTTTTTAACCCTTCCTTTCTTAATATCTTCAAAAGACCTCAGCATAGAATGAAGAAACTCGTTTTGCTCTTTCAGTTCTTTTTTTACGTGCTTAATATCTTCAGTCATTTTATTCTACCGGAATTTTAATTATTCCTTCCTCTACCGCAACAATTTCCATACACAGCTTGTCAATAAGCTCTTGACGTTCATCAATCAATTTTTGAAATTCTTTGTCCATTTTAGTAAGTATAATCTCTTGTTCTTTATAATATTTTTGCTCCCTTTTCAACAAACTCTTTAAATGCTTTCAAGTTGTTCTTAACAAGATTAATGACCACCTGCTGAGTCTTTTTATCGGAGACGCCAACAAACAAGACTACGACCAGTTGATCATAGATGAGATAATAAACTCGCCACTTATCATTTTTGAGTTCCCTAAACCACGGATAACCAAGCGTTTTACCAAGAGCATAGGGATTTTCCTGCAATTTCTTGATCTGACTCTCAAATCTCTCTTTAATATCTGGAGGAAGTTCTTCAAACTTATGTTCAAATTCGCTCGTTTCTCGAAGTTCCCACATAATCAAGAGAAAATAATCTGAGCTTATTAAACCTTTTCACATATTCTACGGTGCCGAAATTCTGACGACCACTAACTCGCTAGAGGAGATTGCCTTTCTCTGCGTTAATCTTATTGAACTCCGTTCTTGCGTCTTTTCACGACTTCTCGGCTTCGCCTCGACCCTGACATAAAGTCGGGGGAAGTTAACATCGTTATGTCCAATAACATTTTCATTTCTGGTAAATCGTACGGGGGCATGGTATTGGTACTTTAATTAGACATAAAAACTCTATCTTTAATGGCGAGAAAACTTTACCTAAACTAAAAACAGATATTTTTGAGGCGAACTTAATCTTTTATTTTCAGATAGTTAATAATAGCAAAAATCCCAAATAATCCACCAAAAGCAAGTACTTTTTTAGGACCAAATGAATCTAAAAGTCCCCCCGCAATTAGTGCAGCAAGTGCTACGACAAGTTGTTTAGCCATACTTTGAACTGAAGTTACTATTGCACGAATTTTTTGAGGAACAAACTTATGGAAATATGTTTGTAAAAGAGGCTGATTCAAACCAGAAGAACCGTGAATTAAAATAAAAATAATTGCCGCAGTAATATAAAATGGCGGATTTATCAGTAAAAGTGATAATAACAGTAACATTTGGATGAATATTGTTACAGAAATAACCTTCTTAATTTTCGTATTTACAAGCAATCTAGATGAAAACGAAAGAGCAATCATTACAACTGCTAAAATAGAATACAAAAATCCAAGTGCATAGGTAGGCATTGATAATTCAAGCATGAATGGCTGCCACCCATTATCACCGACAAGCATAAGACTAGCGAAAATACTCCCTAAAATCAAGAGAAAAATAATTTTATGGCTACGAGAAAATTTTAACCCGATTTTACTATTCTCGTAAGTTTTCCTGAAAGATTCAATAAGTTTTATTTTTTTAGGCTTGTATAATTCTTTACCAAAAATAAAGAGAATAAAAGCATTAAGAAAAAAACCAAATCCGAATACAAACCAAAGCAACCTTATTGAATGAACTTTTACCAAAACAGAACCGATTAATGGTGCAAAAATAATTCCAAAAGCGGCGATGGTTTGACTTTTAATAAAAAATTCGTGATGCAAGTCTCTTCTTTTATGTTTATTCAAATTATCTATTACCCATGCCTCTTCTGCTCCACTCACAAAAGTCATTCCTAACCCTGCTATCATCCATAAGAAAATTAAGACGTAAAAATTAGTGAACAATGGTATTAATATAGCTACTAAAGCAGTAATTAAAAACCCCAAAACAACCGAATATTTTCTACTAAACCCATCCGCAAATGCTCCTGTGGGGATCTCAAAAAGAAACATGGAAACAGCAAAAGCAGAAGTTATTACAGATATCTGAAAAAATGAGAAATTAAGATCTCTAAAATAGATTATCATAAATGGAAGAATCATTGCTGATAAGCCATAAATGAAATAATACAAATAGAATGGCCACAGCAACTTTAACTCCTCTTTTTTAAATAACATGGAGAATGGGATTTTTACTAGGTTTAAATAGTTACCTGAAAATTAAGTTTGCGCCTCAACGTCTAAACGGTTTTCTCGCCTTTCTCAACCCTGCCCTACGGCGAAATGAAAATTTTACTCTTCGTCGCTACGCTCCTCGTCAGGGCACGCTCGCCAGAGATTTAATAACGAAATGTTAGTCTGGCTCACTTAAAGCCCCGAGGACATAACATCGTTATGTCCAATTCGGTTTCGGGCACTTTAAGACACTAACGCTAATGTATGCAGGGCAAAAACTAGAAGAAAACTATTAACTGAATGTAAGCTCTCTCTTTAACGAAAAACCAAACCATTACTGGGGCAATCTCAGGAATTTATCAATTTTCTAAGTCTTCGTAATTCTACTGCTCTAATTAGTGCTTTCTTTGATTCTTTTCTCTTTCTTAGCTCTTCCCCATGAAAATAATCATAATCACCTCTTTTGTCAGAAAACACTTTTGATAAATGTCGATAGAGTTGAGATATTTGCGGTTCTTTGCCATCTATCTCCTCTTCATAACCTCCTAAATGAACTTCACCAAAATAACCGTCAATATAAGCAGTAGCGCAGTCTAACCAATAATGCTTTTTTCCATCTTTTTCACGGCACCCTATTGATATATCAATGTAACGTAAATCCTCATTTCTATCTGTTACGGCTTCAAGTGTTCCATATTCATTAAATTCCCACTCCGACACTCGCTTAGCTAATGCGAGCACCTCGTCCAATGTTAGTGAATTGTCCTTTTTCATCCTATAGTAATCTCCTCCCCTTACTTACCAGTATTCTTTTGAGCTTTTGATACTCCTCTCTATTTTCTTCATCACTATCTTTTCTCTTCTTTTGTCTTTTATACGATGCTTCAGCAGTCCTATAAATTTTTTCAAGTCTTTTATCTTTGCTAGGTCTCAGTTCCTCAAATGATCCCAAAGAAACAAGAGGCTCCACCCCCGAACTGAGACAATTAATTTCATAAACTGACTTTTGATCATCGTAACAGTGAGCACTGATATTAAGAAGCAAATCACCTATGGTTCCCTCCTCACGAATAGTCCCAAAATAAGTGTTATTTATTCGCATTCCGCCAGCTATTGCATAAGCATAGCCTGCTGGAATAGACTTATCCCATTGAGTTATTCTCCCAGCTAACTTTAACATTTCGTCCAGTGTGAGCCAATCTTTCGTCTTTGCCATTTTACTACTTCAAAGAAAATATTGTATTATATTTAAAACCTCCGTTCAAAATTTAGGTATAAATAGTAATATTTATATATTTTATTGTATTTTAACATAAAATGCTTGATATCAAAGACAAGAAATTACTGTATGAGCTTGATTTAAATGCCCGACTTTCGATTAGACAACTCTCAAAAAAGATAGGTCTTAGTCAAGAAGCCACACGATATAGGCTCGGTAGATTACAACAAAAGAGAGTTGTTCTCGGCTTTGTTACATACCTAAATTTTGTAAAGCTAGGATATTTTGGCTACGCTGTTTATTGCAGGTATTCCAATATCACAGAAGAGAAAAAACAAGAACTCAAAAGTTTTCTCAAAAAACACGAAAAAATATATTGGATAGCCGAATACGGCGGACGATTTGATTTGTCATTCTCTATTTTTGCCAAGAATCCACGGGAATTTGATGAAACTTTGACATCAATATTAAGCAAATTCTCAAACTTCTTAACGAGTACCACTTTAATAACTAAATTAGAGCCTAACAAATATCCAAGAGATTATTTACTAGAAAAAAAGAGAACTGGTCATCAAGAGAAAATAGATCAAAAAGCGTATCCATTAACCAAAATAGAGGAAAAGATACTCCAAAAATTAACCACCAATGCAAGAATTACTGCTGCTGAAATTGCCAGAGAGATAAATAAGCCACTATCAACAGTAATTTATGGCATTAAAAAATTAGAAAAAAACAATATTATTGGTGGTTACACTTCTATACTTGATCCCACATCATTCGGCTATCAAGCATTTCAATTAAATATTATCACTCAAAATATAACCGAAGAAAAAATAAAGAAAATTCTTGCATATTGTGAATATCACCCTAATATCATTCTTGCAATTAAAGTTCTTGGTGATTGGAATATTGAAATCATCTACGAAGTTGAAAATGCCAAAAAAATGCAAGAATGTATTATTGAACTGAGAAATAACTTTAGCGATATCATTAAAGATATAGAATTGTTAAACTTCTTTGAGGATTACATAAAACTGAACCATTATCCTTTCAAAATCTCGCAAAAATAAACGAAAACTTTAAATATAAGTCTTATATATACTTATATAACATGTCCGAAGCAACTTTATTACACAGCCCAACACTCGAATCCGTCTTTATGGTAGAGGAAACTATCCAAAAACATAGCCAGGAATGTGGGAAATATCAGCTCTGGAAAAAACTCCCTAAAAAAATGATGTACCAAACTTTTCAGGTTATTTTAGATTACCTAGAACAATCTGGAAAGATACTTATAGATAAAGAGGGGTGTATTATTTGGACTTTCAATCCAGAAAGAATAAAAAGACTAATCAGAGAGGACTTAATTGTACGATGAACAAACAAATCCATGTGGCTTTTATCACACAAAAGCTTAAAGAATTATTTGAGCGTCTTAAAGAGGGAAAGTTTGAAGACAAGCAACTGTACAAATTCATTAATCGAGCCCTGGATGATTTAAAGCAGAATCCTATGTGTGGTATAAAAATCCCTAAGAAATTATGGCCCAGAAAATACGTTCAAGAATACAGCATAACTAATTTATGGAAATATGATTTACCGGATGCTTGGCGATTAATCTACACTATTGAAAGTGATGAATTGAAAATCGTAAATATAATTCTAGAATGGTTTGACCACAAAGAATACAAAAAAATATTTCACTACTGAGATTGCCCCCTTTCTACAACTACGAGAGAGCCTTTAACCGACTATAAAACAGAAGTGTTTTTGCCCTTAACTTGACGTGGTACTGCTGCTGAGTGCCCTCCACCGAACTCTTCGTCGCTATGCTCCTCGTCGGGGCACGCTCGCCAGTTATCTGATAGACTAATTCTAGTCTGGCTCGCTTAAAGCCCCGAGGACATAACGCCATTAAGTCTAATTAATTTGGAATTTGTAAACCCCCAACCACCCACCCCTGACTTTTCTGGGCACTTTGCAACAACTTAATAAAGCACAACAATTTAACTATTCCAAAAGATGGTAAAAGATCTTACTTCAAACAACATAAAAAAGTTTTACGCATTTAGCTTCCTCAGAGAATTATTATTCATAGTCCCAGTTATTGTTCTCTTCTGGCAAGAAAATGGATTATCACTAACTAAAATAATGATTCTCCAAGCAATTTATACTCTTTCAATCGCTATTTTTGAAGTACCAACCGGAGTTTTTGCTGATAAAATTGGACGAAAACAGAGCATAGCAATAGGTGCATTTGTTCTGTTCCTCGCAGCAGTTGTTTATTCTTTTGGACATAATTTTGGACAGTTTGTTATCGCAGAAGTAATCTGGGGATTAGGCATAACCTTTACTTCTGGAGCCGATTCTGCATTTGTTTATGACACATTAAAACAATCAAAAAAAGAAAACAACTTCAAAAAAATATGGGGGAATTCAAAATCATTAGAATATTTTGCTGCCGGAACTGCTGCCATTATAGGCGGATTCATCGCTACTTACAGTCTGAGATTAAACTGGGTTTTAGTAGCTATCGTCATGTTGCTTTTATTTTTTGTTTCACTCACCTTTCACGAACCAAAACATTACAAAAAATTAAAACAAAAAAATTACTGGAGCCATACCATTGAATGCTTTAAAGAATCATTTACCAACAAAAACCTCCTTTTCTTGCTTTTATTTGGCTCTCTTCTCTCAACCATGTGGGGGATTGCTTTATGGTTTTATCAACCCTATATGAAACAATCAGGATTAGCAGTTGCTTATTTTGGTTTGGTCTGGGCTTCATTTAGTCTCTTTTCAATAACAGGAAGTAAATACGCCCATAAAATAGAAGAGAAACTCAAAGAAAAATTAAGTTTATGGTTAATTATCATAGCAAACATTTTGAGTTTAATTTTTATGAGTTACTGGTTTATTGTTTTTGGATTTATTTTCATATTTATTCAACAATTCATAAGAGGATTTGCTAATCCAGTACTCCAAGACTACACCAACAAACACCTATAGCTAGTGACATAAATATTTATACAAATCAAGTTTAAATCTCTTTGTCCGATAATAGGTTATTACTGCTTTTTCAAATTCTTCAAATGAGTCAAAGAACTTTGAACCAAGAACATCATCTTTACCTTGATTCCAACACTCTATTAATGCTCTGGGGTAAAAACGGACGGAACATTAGCAAAGTGCCCAACGACTAAAAAAAACTAACGTTCTCACCATCCACAAATTCCAAATTAACTCTGCGTTGCTCGACTGCGGTCTGCGCTACTCGGAGGGACTACGCTCCCTCACTATTTGATATTGTTTCGCCTTGCGGCGAAAATACGAGAGTTACTTTCGGTCGCTAAAGTCCCCCAGACTTAACATCATTATATTCAATTTCCGAGTTGCCTTGACGTTGCTTTCGCTGTATTTTTTTATGAAAAATAAGACGTAAAAATCTACGTTAAAGACGGGGCTGCCTTAAACGATGACATGGGGGAATCAGAAACGAGAACAAATAAATTCAAGAAAAAAATAAAATTATTCTTTCTTAACTCCACTACAATGCTCAGAAAAATATCTCCTAGCAGATTCAATTGCCTCTTCTTCCGGAACACTAGGGCCAAGATAAACAACACGACCTAATTGTGTCCGCACTTCTTCTGGTAGTGGTGTCCTGCCAACGTAAACTTTTGGTTCATCATTTAGATAAAACGCACAAACTCTCTGAGCATCTTCAGGGCTAAACCCTATCAATTCTTTCATACTGATAATTTTCTTGTCTTGTGTCATTTTAACCTCTCCGCTTTTTAGGTGTAAGCTCACCATCTTTTTATCTTTTATGGTACTAACAGTGGCACTTCTATTTAAATCTTTCTATAAATTAACTACTTATTAGTTACTATTTAATTACTTTAACGTTACTTTAAATCTTAGCTTAAAGTAATTTTAATGAAAACGCACCACAAACTTTAAATATTACTTTAAGTTTACTTTAAAAATACTTTAAAATGGACACCGGAAACTTAAAGAGAATTATTGCGGAAGGGGAAAGTGTTGAGGTCGAGTTCAAGCAATCGTTCCACAGCGTACAGGAAATAGCAAGAATCATCTCGTCCTTTGCGAATACGCAAGGAGGATTGCTTTTCCTCGGTTTAAAAGATAATGGAACAATAGAGGGGATTAAAGAGAACCTTGATATTGTCCAACAGAAAATCTCCCAAGCAAATTCCATTATCCATCCTGCACCTCTTACAAATATAGAAATCCATACACTTGAACACAAGAAAATTATCCTCATTACTGTTCACAAAGCAGATTCCTCGGTCTTTCATTCTGTTGAGGGGGAAATTTATGTTCGGCTCGGAAGCACCGTTCAAAAGTTAGAAGGACAGAGTATTGTTGAATTTTTACGAAATAGACAAATACTTCTTTTTGAAGAGTCTTTAGAATTTTCTGCTTCCTTAAAAGACATCGGTGAAAACAAAGTAAAAGAATATCTTAATCTGCGGAAACAAACAGATTATCTCCAAAACCATTCAGTACAAGATTTTCTTCTCAGTAAGAAATTGGTTTCTTTCCAACCAGATGTTAAACTAAAAAGTGCAGCTCTTTTGTTCTTTGCTAAAGATCCTCAATCCTTCTTTCCTTACAGCCTCATTAAGTTAGTGCGTTTTGATGGAATAGAACCAATAAAAGTATTAGCCTATGAGGAAGCGAAAGGAAATTTACCACAAATAATTGACCATGCGGTTAACTTTACGAGAAGATTTATTGCCAAAGAATTTGTTATCACAGAAACAAAAAGAAAAGAAATACCATTCTTACCGGAGGATGCTATTCGCGAAGCTATTATTAATGCCGTCGCCCATCGCGATTACTTCAATAAAAACGAAATCCAGCTTAGTATTTTTGATGACCGTGTAGAAATCACTAATCCGGGCGGACTTCCTGAGGGAATGAGCCCTGAACTTCTTGGTTCTTTATCAATTCAACGTAATCCTAAAATATACCAATTGCTCAAAGATTATGCCTATATGGAAGGTATTGGTTCTGGAATTTCAAAGATTAGAAGACTAATGAAAGAGAATAAGCTTTCTGATCCAGAATTTACCATCACCAAAGATTTCTTTCGACTTATATTACGCCTTAGAAAAGGAAAAGAAGCTGTTCCATCATTAGAGTTAACCAAGCGACAAATTAACATTATTGATTATCTCAAAAAGAACAAAAAAATAAAATCAAAGGAATGTGCAGCTATTAACAAAATTTCAAATCCAACAGCTGTTAAAGAACTCACTGGATTAGAAAAAAATGGACTTATCCAAAAAATAGGAACTTACAGGGGAGCCTATTACATTCTTAAAGAACATTAACTCCGATTCCAACA
>JACPNA010000027.1 GCA_016185725.1 Candidatus Woesearchaeota archaeon
ATGTCCATATCACCATAGAAAAAAAAATCCTTAATAAATTGATATTATCTCTTAATAGATATATTGCACCACACAAAAGACTATAAATCTATTTTTCTCTTGTTTTTATATGCTTCTTAAGCAGATAGTATTGCAAAATATAAGATCTTATGAAAAATGCGTGATTGATTTTCCAGAAGGTTCTATCTTATTATCTGGTGATATTGGAGCAGGTAAATCATC
This sequence comes from Candidatus Woesearchaeota archaeon, assembly GCA_016185725.1. GTDB lineage: Archaea > Nanobdellota > Nanobdellia > Woesearchaeales > GW2011-AR9 > JACPNA01. The sequence goes on from JACPNA010000027.1 coordinate 223, forward strand.
CCTGCTTTTAGCAATAGAATTTGCGTTATTTGGAGCTTCCCGCCCAGATTTGCCGACAGAAGCATTGTTAAGAAAAGGAGCAGTTAACGGAGCTGTAGAATTAAGTTTTTTTTTAGATGGTAAAGAAATTCTGATAAAGCGTAATCTGAAAAAAGAAGGTGAGACAATAAAGCAAACATCAGGTTATATTGTTATTAATAATGTAAAGAAAGAATTGACACCAGTAGAAATGAAAGCAGAAATGATTAGATTATTAGGGTATCCGGAAGAGATATTAAGCAAGAATAAGAATTACATCTTTAGATTTACCGTATACACGCCTCAAGAGGATATGAAGTATATTTTGCAGGAAAATGCTGATGTAAGGTTAGATGTTTTAAGGAAAATATTTAATATTGATAAATATAAAAATATTAGAGAGAATTTGCAGATTTATCTTAAGGAGATGCGTGGAACATTTTTCGTATTGGAAAATAAAGTTGAACCCTTAGACAGAAAAAAATTGGAATTATATGAACTGCAGAATGAAGAAGGCGATTTAAGAATCATGTGGGAAGGCCAAGAATTTTTAAGACAGGAATTAAAGCAAAAAATTTCCAAAGCTAAGAATGATTTAGAATTAAATGAAATGGAGCAGCAAATATTTATAGATATTAAACGGAAAGTGAGTGTTTTAAAAAATTTTTTGGAAGAGAAAAATAAATTATTGCAGCAAAGCGTTGTTAAAGAGGAAGACATTTATAAACAATTAAATAGTATGATTTTACCAGAAAATTTGAATTTAGAATTATTAAATAAAGAGATTGATATTTTAGAAATCAGTAAAAATAGATTAATGCAGAATAAAGTAATAATTGGCGAACAAATTAAGAATGTCCAAAAAAATATTGATAATCTGCAAAAATCAATAAAAAGCAGGAATGAGAGTACTGCTTTATTAGAAAATAAAGAAAAATTAGTGGAAATGTTAAATAAGGATATATCCCTTAAAATGGAGTTAAGAGAAAAAAAAGAGCAATTAGATTATTTATTAGAGCAGATTATAGAAGTTATCGCAAAAAATAGGGCATTGTTGCAGCAAGTGAGAGAAGTCAAAGATAAAATTGGTAATCTGCATCAATGTCCTACTTGTTTGCAGATTATTTCTGACCATTATAAAAATCAGCTTGAAGTGCAAGAAACAGAAAAAATAAAGGGAGCAGAAAATTTATTGCAAGAACTTACCAGTAAAAAAGCAGAGATTATCAAACAGAGAGAAGAGATTTTAAGTAAAATCGAGCAGGTATTGAGTAAAGAAAATTTATTAGTTAAAACTAAAGCAGAGTTAGAGTATTTAGTAGAAATTAAATTGAAATTGAGCGAAGAACAAGAAAAATTAAAGCAAACCGTCCAGGAAAACAATAATTTAATGCAGCAATTAGTGGCTTTAGATAAAGAAGAAACAATTGAAGCATTACAAGCTAAGATTAATAATTTACAAAAGTTAGTGCAGGATAATCTCAAAAAACAATATTTGCAAAAATCTTATCAGGAGTTAAAAGAACAGGAAAGAATTTTAAAAGAACAAATTGAAGCCGCTGAAAAAAATTTATTTTCTGAGGAAGAAAAGTTAAAAGGAGAAGAAGATATTATTGATAAATATAAGAAAAGCAAGCAAATTTTACAAGAATTATTGGATAAAGATAAAGAATTAGCCGTACAATTAGGGATAATAACTGCCAAAATTGAAAATTTACGCAAGCAGACAGATATGCTTAGAAAAGATGTAGATAAATTAATTTTAGAGAAAGAGAGATTAATAAAAACAAAAGAATTGTATAATTGGATGGAAGATTATTTCTTGCCCTTATGTCATACCATTGAAAAACAAGTGATGATTAGTGTGCATAGTATGTTTAATCAGCTGTTTCAAGAATGGTTTAGTCTATTGATTGATGACGAAAATGTATTTGCTCGAATTGATGATTCATTTACACCAGTTATTGAGCAGAATGGCTATGAAATCATTTTTGGAAATTTAAGCGGTGGAGAGAAAACTTCTGCGGCGCTTGCTTATCGATTAGCGCTGAACCGAGTCATAAATGATATTATTCATGAGATTAGAACTAAAGAATTATTGATTTTAGATGAACCGACCGATGGATTTAGTTCAGAACAGCTGGATAAAGTGAGAGATGTTTTAGGGAAAATGCCCTTAAGGCAGACAATTATTGTTTCACATGAATCTAAAATTGAAAGTTTTGTGGACAATGTGATTAGGATAGGAAAAAATGGACATGTGAGTGAAATTATTAGTTAGTAATAGATGTTGATAATCTAATTAGGTAATTTATTGTTTCGATTTATTGTTTCGTTATTAGTGTAATATTATATTATTGATTATTAAAGTTATGGTAGAGTATATATTAAGTATACTTTGTATTAGAGTAGCGAAATTCATATATAAACAAAGTATTAATATTTTTTATGATCTTGGATTTACATTCCCTTTTCAAAAAATTAGAAAATCCTAATGTTCGTTTAGAAGATAATGGTGCGTTTAAATTAAATACCGAAAAATTGGGTATTGTTTATACGCGATTTATTACTGATGTTTCCTACAATCATTCACCGGGAATGGTTCTTAAGAGAAATGAATATTTTAATCGGGAAATATTAGAGGGATATAAGAAAAATTTTCAATCCAAAAGTCGTGATTTTTTTTATAAACTATTAGGTGCTTTAGAATCAAGAGATAAGAATGCGGATAGTTTAATCTTAGAGTATTCCCCTCATCGAAAAAGAGAAGATTTTTCGCCTGACTCTATTGAAGGAATGATTATCAGATTAATGAATAATAGCCAATTTGAGCATATTGGCGAGAAATTGAAAGACGGTGCAGAAGAGTATCATGATAGAATTACTAAGAAAGGCCAAGTATTAAATTATCATTTAGCTTCAGAATATAATGAAATTTTTCAGGCATTAAGAGGTTGAGATGGGAAATAGTGGGAAAGTTAAAAAATACATATTAGATACAAGTGTGTTGTTGCATGACCCTCATTCATTGTATAGTTTTGACGATAATGAAGTGTATATCCCCTTAAAAGTTCTGGAAGAATTGGATCACCATAAAATAGGCAGTGAAGAAAAAAATGTTAATGCCCGACAAGCAGCAAGAACTTTAGATGAATTGACTGAGAAAAGTATTCCCAAAGAAGGAATAAGTTTGTCTAATGGCGGAAGATTATTTTTTTTGGAGAATGATAGTGTTCATGGTTATGGTGATGATATTATTTTACAAAAAGCGTTAGATTTATACCATAATTCTAAGGAAGATGATAGAAGGGAAGTTATTTTAGTAACTAAAGATATTAATTTAAGGATAAGATCAAGAATTAAAGGTTTGACTGCTCAGGATTATCTTCATGATAAAGCAGCAACCGATATAAAATATTTTTTTGAAAGACCGGCCGATTTTTTAGATGTAGGAAACGCTTTGATTAGTGAAATATATGCTAAAAATTTTGCAGAAGTTCCTGATTATTTATCAGATAAAGTTTCTAGGTTGCAGATAAATCAATATTTAGTTTTGAGAGAAAATAAACATGAGATTTTAGTTAAGTATAAACAAGGTAAATTTGTAAAAGTAAAACGAGACGAGAAAATAGAAAATATAACGCCCAGAAATATGGAACAGTGTTTTTTATTAGATGCTTGTTTAGATGAAGATTTGAGAATTGTTTCTGTACTAGGAAAGGCTGGAACAGGTAAAACTCTGATTGCCTTGGCAGCAGGAATACATTTAGTTACAGATTCTAGACCTGAATATATCAACAGCGAAGGGTTGAAAAGAACTAAGAGAAATGAGTATCATAAATTAGTTGTATTTAGACCAATACAAGAATCAGGCAAGGGACTGGGATTTCTTCCTGGGAGTTTAGAAGAAAAAATCAATCCTTATTTTAAACCAGTAAATACGGCATTGCAGTTAATTATGGGGCCCGCAGGAGCTGATTATTCACAACATAAATATATTGATTGTTCTCCCTTAAATTTTATTAGAGGAGATACTTTACATAATAGTTTTATTATCGTTGACGAAGCGCAAAATTATACCCCGGCAGAGTTGAAGTTGATTGGAACAAGAGTAGCAGATAGTTCTAAATTAGTTATTTTAGGCGACCCATATCAGACAGATAATCCTTATTTAGATGAAAGAAGTAATGGTTTATCTTTGGTTGCAGATAAATTACGTAAAAAAGTGCCTGAATTTGGGATGGTTATTTTAAATAAGGTAGAAAGAGGAAGAGTAGCAGAGATTTTTGCAGAGTACTTATAGTGTTATATTTTTTTACGTTATACTTTTAAAACTATTTTGATTTATTAGAATTATTAAGAAGTTATAGCAGATGTGTTAAATGATCGCACCTTATTCACACAATTACTATATTTACTTCAATACTGCTTTGAGTGAAGCAATACCTACTTCTAATTGTTGATCAGTCGGCTCATTAGTGGTTAAACGTTGCATCCACAAGCCGGGAGCTATAATCATCTTGATAATAACATTATTTTGGAATTTTGCGCTTAAACGAATTAGTTCGTACGATATTCCCGCGATTGCCGGCAGCAAGAGGATTCTTCCGATTATTTTAATATACCAAGGACCGGTAAGGAAAGTGAAGAGGATAATAGAGATAAGAAGAACTATGAAAATAAAAGAAGTGCCGCAGCGAGGATGAAAACGTGAATATTTTCGGGCGTTTTCTATGGTTAAAGGTTCTTTCGCTTCGTAGCAGGCAATGGTTTTATGTTCTGCGCCATGATATTGGAATAAAGTTTTTACTTCACGCATTTGAGAGATTATTAAGAGATAGATAATAAATAAAGAGATACGAATAATTCCATCAATAAGATTAAAGAGAAGACCTTCAGAATGGAGATATTGCGCGGAAACAAATGGTATTACGATAAATAGGATTATGGTAAATAATAATGATATAAAGATAGTACCTATAATTTCCCTTGAAGACATCTTTTCCTCTTCACCGAGATTTTTATTACTGCTCCAAATCAAAGCACGAATACCATCGTATAAAGCTAAGAAAAGATTGATAATCCCGCGAATGAAGATAATGTCAAATAATTTTAAATAAGAACTTTTTTCAGTGATTGTTTCAATAAGACCTTGTTTGTTGCGTATAGCTACAGCATAATGTTCTTTGTTGCGCATCATAACGCCTTCAATAACTGCTTGTCCGCCGATGTTCATGGAAGAGTTAGGATTATAGTTCTTTATAAAAATAACGGAAATAAAAATCTCATTTCTCCTCCCGCAGAATATTTTTAATGCACAATCTATGCAATAATGTTTCACAAGTGCAGAAATAGCTTAGGAAAAAAAGTAACATTATTCTTTATGTTAATATCTGTTTATAAGTAATTAATATCAAGAAAAGAAAGATTTAAATAATCTTTTTCTTTTTGTAATTATAACAAAGAGAATATCAGTGAGTAACGATATCTATTTTTTTTGCGTTGCAGAAATAAATATCGAAAATAAAAAAAGGTGTCATGATGATTAAAAAAGTAGGTATAGGTATATCTTTTATAAAAGCCTTGGTATTTATGTTATTTTTTTTTGCCGGAGCAAGTCTAGTTTTAGGCGCAAATTGTTGGACGTACACTTCTGTAGATAATGGCTGTACTTCTACAAATGGATGTTACTGGAAAAATGATTCTTGGAGTTCAGCAGGATGGTGTCAAGAATTGAGTTGTTGGAGTTTTTCAACGCAAAATGATTGCACTTCCACTCCCGTACCCGGTAAAAATTGTACTTGGCAGGGAGGAGGAGTAAGTTATGGATGCGAAAAGGTTTCTTGTTGGGGTTTTTCAGGAACAAGTGAAAGTTCCTGTGAGAGTAATTCTGCAGGTTTGAGTTGTGATTGGAACGATCAATGTTATGCAACAGGTTATTCCACTAATGCTAATTGCTGGGCTAAAAATAACCAAACATCTTGTTTAAACACCGCTGGATGTTCGTGGGGTCAGTGTATGGAGAAAGGATGCTGGAGTTATACTAGTCAAAATTCCTGCGGAACAGCTAAAGACTGGAATGGAAAAAACTGCACCTGGAATTCCAACTCTAATTATTGTGAGCAAAATGGTTGTTGGAAATATTGGCAGAATGCTTCTGCATGCGGGAATGCTACGAGTGGGGGATTGAATTGCGAATGGAAATGGAATTCCTGCCAAGAGAAAGATTGTTATTCTTATGATTTTACCAATGCTAGTACTTGTATTAATAACACCATTAACGCCAGCTGTACCTGGAGTGGAAGCTATTGCATGAAACAAGATTGCTGGTCATTTACTTCTAACACTACCTGTTCTCAAAAACCGGACTGTACTTGGAAAGCGTATTATACTTCCGGATGGTGTAATGAAGTTAATTGTTGGACATGGGATTCTTGGAATAGTGGAAATCAAACTCTTTGCCAGAATAATGCCTATGGGTTAAGTTGTACTTGGAATGGCAATCCCGCAGGGAATAATACCAATGGCTGGTGTTATAAAGATTGGACAACTACTAGTTGTACTAATAAAACTACGGAACGAGATTGTATGGATACAATGTATTGCTGGTGGCAATATAATGATTGGAATAACGTCAGCGCAGGAGGAAATTGTAATGAACCGGGAAGTACTGGAGGAGGAGGAGTCAATACCAGTATTTTTAATGAATGGAATCCCGGATGTTATATTTTTGATCTGAACTCTACTGATTGTAATAGAGTATTAGGATGCATTTATACTAATGGCAAGTGCAATACTACCGCAGACGCATTTGGGGGCAATATTACTCTAAATGGGATAAATTGTACCTATATCAACGATTCCGGCTTGTGTAGCAATATTGCTATGCTGTCCACATGTTGTTCTTGGAATGGAAGCAGTTGCACTAAAAATTCTTTATCAACCAGTTGTAGGGATCAGATGCAAACACCTCCGGAAGGAGCGGCATTTTGTGAAGATTATAACTCTTATAATAGCCAGGCATTATGCAACCAAATTGCCGGCAGTCCGTGGTATATGCCCTGCACGTGGGATAATTCTAGTGGAACAGGGAATTGTAAATTTAAAGCTAGCGATGTATTTGGTAGTGGCAGTCAGAGTTTAATGAAAATTGATAATAAAATGAATTGTGAAGCTGCAGGCGGTAAGTGGATTACAGAAAATTATTGTGAAGGAAATGTATCTATACCAATTGGACGATGTGAGTATAAGTTTGATGAAGAAACGAATTGTGATAAAGCTTGTTTTGCATGTGAAATAAAAGATAGTAATGGTAATTCTGTAAATTCCAGTACGGCAGAATCTGCTTGTTTGGGAAGTAAGCTTGGTTCTTGCGAATATAAGCAGGATACGCGGGCACCGAATGGATTAGGTTATTGTAAAGCGAAGGCACAGTTCAAAAAAGGTCTCGCGGAAAATTGCGATTCTAATTGTGGTGATTGTACATTTAAAGGAAATCCGCTCAGTAATGATACAATAAAAAAACCAAGTTATTATTGTACTACCAGCAAAGCTAATACCGATGGTGGTGGCTGTAAGTGGATTGTAGATAATAGTACGGAGATGAGGGGTTACTGTATTAAGAAGGGTGAAAAAACGTGTGAGGATGCATGCGATCGATGTACAAGTCAAAATGATTGCGTAAATATCGGAAAAACAGCAATTGCAAATCAATCAGGTGGGTGTCAGTGGGAGGGCAGTGATAATACGGGAAGTTGCATTAGCAGTGGTGAGACTGAAGAAATTTGTTGGGATGGTATAGATAATACGGCAGATGGTTTGGTAGATTGTGCTGATGCCGCCTGTTATGCTGATTCTTATTGTGGGTTGGTAGAAGGAAGCTGTTTTGGTTGGGCAGATAATACGAGTTGTGTTAACAATAACTGCGAATGGATCACAGATAAATGGGGAGCATGGTGCGATTTTAAGGGAGCTAAGTGTTGGAAATATGATCAAAACTCTTCGGTTTGTAATGTGCAGATTAATTGCCAGTGGAGCAATGGAACAGGGAGTTCTTGGTGTGAACAGGATTGGAGTGTAGGAGATGCGTGTATGGGTTTAAATCACTTGTCATGTATTCAAGCAAATGCATCACTATGTAATTGGACCGTCGATACATGGTGTCAAGGTGCCGGAAATACAACCGACTGGTGTAAAAATAACGGTGGCTGGTGTGAGTATGAAGCATTCAAGCCAAAAAATTGCTGGAGTTATTCTTCATCAGGTTCAACCGATTGTAATAGTCATACCGGATGCAGTTGGCGTACAGATCAATATTCTCAACCGCACTGTGAAGTAAACTGGAGTGTCGGTTGTTGGAACTATATCGATAATAGTAGTTGCAGTACAGCGGGATGTTGGTGGAGAACTGATAGCTGGGGCAGTTGGTGTACAGACACTATGGACAAGTGCTGGAGTTCTACAACGGAAGCATCATGCGGCACACAGACAGGAAGCGCCGGTGCGAATATTTGTTACTGGGATTCTAATTCGTGGGGAGGATTTTGCCAACCTCTCTGCTTTAATAGCACAAAAAATAGTGCTAGTACGTGCGGAGCAGTATCGGGGTGTGTTTGGAGAGAGGAAAATGGCTGGTGTGAAGAAAGTGGAATGGCTTCTTGTTCTAATACTACTAATTTTAATAACGAAAATAGCTGCGTCGGAGCAAGCGGCTGTCGTTGGAGAAATTCAGGATGGTGTGATCCTAAAGGAGGCGGATTTTCAGTCTCTACAAGTACAGCTGCTGGGGGCATAGGAACAGCTATGGGTGCGGATTGTTACAAATATGACGGTAATCAATCTCTGTGTACAAACAGAACATTAATTAATATCAGTTGCGGGTGGATGCCTGAACAAACTCCCCGTTGTGATGTTAATTGGGGTAAGAATTGTTGGCAATACACTTCTTCAGTATCAGGATGTAATGAAACAAATGGATGTTGGTTCAAAAATGATACTTGGGGAACTTCCTGTATGAATATCATGGATCAATGCTGGAGCAATTCTAGTTTCCAGAGTTGGAATAATCCTACGGGATGGGCAGGAAATTGTTCAAGCAGTCCTTATTGTACTAATAATTCTTGGGGCAGTTGTGAGCCGGAATGTACTTCTCAAACGACAGCAGCAGGGTGCACCTCAGGAAATTTATTGGGTAATTGCAAATGGGTAACGGGTTGGTGCAGTTCAGTAGCAGCTAATGCTATGTTTGATGATATGGAAGCAGGAGCGCCTATGCCCTTAGGAACGGATACATGTAATGAAGGAATTCAAGCAAGTGTTGATCTCTGCGGATTTGGCATGAAGGACATGAAAGATTCTTATGGGTTTGGCGCGAGTGTTAGTGATTTTAGTAATGCTTCCATTTGTAATAAAGAAAAATTATCTTCATTTGTAATGGGTCAAGTAGGCGGTGGAAACACCGGTGAAGGAGCAGGTACATTATTTGGTACAGAAAGAACAGGTTCCGGGAATGATACAATTGTCTTTATAGTTTATTTAGATACAGATGGTTTAACTACAGGAAGTTGTTCGTTAAGTCATAATTCTTCCGCAACTGGTTATGAATTTCGTTTTAAGTATAGTTCAGTCTGGAATTCTACTCTGAGCAAGGCGGTGGAAACATTTAATGCCTATAAATGTGAGGACGCGGATTGGAAAGTTACTGACGTTAAATTAAATGTCATGAAGAAAAAAATGTGTTCGGATTTGGGCGGTCCTATGCTGGCGATTCAAAAGGCAGATTTAAACAGATTCCCCACGTTGTATAATTCTACAGAAGATATGCGAGTTTCTGTTGCAATAATTGGAAATACAGGAAATATTTCTGTGCCAACCGATACCGCTGGTCCAGGCTGGATAACCCCAGGAGCGGTTGATTTTGAAATCACCAATGCATTTGCATACGGCGCAGATGCACTGAAATTCGAAGATATTTTACGTCAGGGATTTGTGAAAGGCGAGGACTGTTTTAATAGTGTTGATGATGATGGAGATAACAACGTGGATTGCAATGATTGGGATTGTCAATATTCTGATAAGTGTACAAGCACAGGTGTAAATGCAGCAGGTTATACTGATACCTCATCGCCGTTAGTTACAGGAGTTACCATCGAAGAATATCCGGATGCAGCGTTAATTATGTATGATACCAATAAGCCGACTAATGGAACACTGGAATTATATGGCGCAGATTCACGCTGTTTAAATAGAACAGATGTAGTTTACGATATTGGAGTGTTAAGTACGAGAGTAAGAGATTATAAGTTATGGCATACTGCGATAATTTATGATGACAACAGCACGGCAAATATTTCATTAAATTATCCGTTAGCTTCGGGCGTTTCTTATAATTACAAATTGAAAGTATGCGACTCTGCAGGAAAGTGTTCGGTGAGCAAATGTTCCAACTTTACAACACCCGTATCAATACAGAAATGTGGATTTTGTAATTTTGTAACAAGAATAAAAGCGCCTGACGGCTGGAATGTCAGCTATGATGTAAACAGAGATGGAACGTATGATCATAAACAAGGGCAAGTTTGCGGTCTTAATGCAGGCATGAAAACAAATTATACTGAGGGACGGAAAGTTAATGTTAAGCTGGCGAAGAATGATGGCAGTGTTTACATGATTTTCTTAAACGCTACACTGACAAAGAGCGGTCTTAATGATAAAGTTAGAACGATAAGCTCTTCTGGCGATATTATTGGAGATGCTAATAAAGTGGGGTTGACTTCAGAAACAAGGGATAAAATAATTAATAATCTGCATCCAGAAGTATGCCAGGTAAAAATTCCCTTTAGTGGAACTTGTGATAAATTATATCACTGTGATGATGACGGCAACAACTGTGTTGATAAAACTTCGTCAGCAACATTGTTGGATGCAACGAACTGTATCTGGGAAGTGCTTAATTGTGAATTCTCTACGTATAGAGAAAGTACTTCGAGCAGTAGTTCTTCATCATCTTCTTCTTCATCTTCTAGCAGTAGTTCCGGAGGCGGCGGTGGCGGAGGAGGAGGTGGAAGCGGTGGAGGAGCAACGACATCAGCAAAAACAGTAAAGAAAACAGAACCCAAGTCTCCCGCAAAGGAATCAACAAGCGAAACGGCACCAGCTACACCTTCACAAATTTCTACTAGACCATTTACAGAAACGACTAGTTCAAGTGAAACAACTAAAGAAACGAAGACAGGAGATTCCACATTAGCAGGAAGAGCAATTGGTGGTTCTGGCAAAATATCAGGAAAGTTACTCTTTATGGCAGTAACAATAGTGGGAGTGCTTATCCTGGCAGGAATTGGATTATATCTTTATGAGAAAAAGAAGTATGAGTTATGACTTCAATGGAGAATTTAAGTTTCCAATTAATCCGACGGAAGAGAGACTACATTTTAGGTAATTCTCTCCAATCCTACGAACAAAGTGAGCCTTCAAGGAAGTACATCAAGAACAAGAAGTGTGTTTATTAAATGAGGCGAAGCCGATACGTCAAGACAAAGTATCAAGGGGCAAGAAAACGAAAGGATTATATAGTTAAGTGAGTTATCAACTTTAAGCTGGGTATCAATGTTAACCCAAATATCAAAAAATATGAGGTTGATAATATGATAGAAGATATATCAAATAGCATAGGCACCAAAGGATTAATTCATAGTTACGACCCTTATATGAGTACTCCTCAAAATTTTATTGATTTTATTAAATTAAATGGTAAAACCAATTATAGGTCTACATTATGGGTAGACTTCAAAAATTTTAAGTACAAATATTTTATTGTATTTTTTTCTGAGAAGGGCTCTGGCGGTCAAATCCAAGCGTGGGGTTTATGTGATAAGGATATATCAATAGAAAAATCACAAAGAATAAAGAAAAAAAATGACTCAGGAGACCCATTTTTAAATATTGATTGTGGTTTTCCAGGAGACAAAAATTCTCTATATAAACGTATTTTCCACTATAGAACAATAGAATTATTCAGAAAATCCCATAATTGTACTGAATTCAATCTAATCAAAACAGGACAACCCATTACCAAGACAGATATAACCAAAGGGATATTAAGAAATGTGCTCTATGTCGAGATACCTCTAAATATCATGGGTGAAATAAAGATGGCGTTAAGCAAATGAATAATATTAATATTTTTTGGCACTACTCTCAAGCTGAAAATAGGTATACTAATGGTTTAATCTCACTTCTTAAAATTGGCTTAAAAATTGATAGTAACATTATGATAGAGTTTGGACAGTTGGCAAATATTTCTTTATTGAAAAAATTAAATTTCAAAGTATTGAGGGAATTTGAAGGTACAGCAGATGCGGAGCTTTTAGATGATGAAACAATAATGTTAATTGAGACAAAGATTGTTTCTGGAACTTTGAGAAGTGAGCAGATCAAAAGACATCTTAGTATAGTAAACTGCATAGCTTAGAGAACAGATTTTTGTTCCGGAAATAATCATGCCTTCAAGGCAACTTACTTATTAAATAACTACGCCAAATGTGAATATAAACTGCACAATTATCTAAAGAAAGATTATACATCATTAATTTCCTAAGCAAAATTCTCTAAAAGAAACTTCCCAGCCCCTTTTGTGAACTTTGTTTGAAGATGTCTTCTTCAGTATAACCAAGAACAGCAAAAATAGAACTTACAGCAGGTATTAATTGATTGTTAATGTAATATTCTGCGTCATATTCACCTTCCTTTACTTCAGAAATTATCTTTGCGCGATCACGCACTAATCCAGAACCCTTGACTATGACGTATTCAATAATTGTACCTGGAGGAATTTGTTCACCGCGTTCAGCGAGTTTTCTGGCAACGTGAATGTGCGGACCAATAGAAGTATATTGTGATAATTCTCTAGTTATTTGAGTTTTTATTATTAATTGATTAAGAGGAATTTTACCAGTATTAAGATCTTTAATAATCGTTTTTACATAGTGCAGAGCTTCTTCAGTACGTTCTCTCAGAACATAACGCAAAACATTTTCTTGGGTTTCTTTAGCAAGTTTTGACCAATTTCTGCGTACAGTTTCGAAACCAACAATTTTCATTTTCCCATCTGAGGCCATTAAAGCATATTTTTTCTTTGCTCCCTTTTCTGTTCCTTTAATCGCAACAAAGATTCCTTGCATATAGTGATTTTCAAATTCTAATTCCATCTGTCCTGGAAGAGCAAAATTTACTTCATTCATGAATTCTAACGCTTGGTCAAGAATTTTATTTTCTAGTAAAAGAAAGCAGGAATCAGTGTCAGCATAGATTACTTTGAAACCTTTTTTTTCTGCTTGAGATATTGTTTGTTTAATATAATTACGAGCATATGCAGTGGTAGAGGCAGCGCATTCAATACAATACCAGCGTGCGCCATAAAAACCAAGATAGCCATAAAAAGAATTGGCTAAAACTTTAAGAGCATAAGTTCGTGCAGCAAGCATAGTGATATCCTCGCCTCTTTTTTTTGCTTCTTTCATCAAACGTTTTTGATCGCTGCGGATAGTGATAATATCTTCTAAGATTGTCGGTATGAATTTTTTTTCTTTTTGACAGAACCAATAGTCTTCTTTTTCTGGAACGTGAGATAAAGAACGGCAGCAAGAGCATTGAAAACTTTCTGGACCAATATTATGTGAGCTGATAATTGTAGGATATAATGAACGGAAATCAAATACAACAATATTTTTGTATAGGCCAGGTGTTGGCTCATAAACAAACGCTCCTTGGATAGATTCCTTCATGCGTTCTTCAATTTCTGTATCATCAGGACGGTTAGGAGCAATTACATTGAATTCTAAAGCCCGTTTGAGGATATAACTTTCTACTAAACGGGAAAAACGCATCCTAATTAGATCATAAGTGGGAATACCTATTATTTTGGTAAATTCAATCATATCATCAAGTAGTTTATTGCATAATTGAAAAGCTAAAAAAGAATCATGTAGATTATAGGCGCAAAATTCACTTAATTTTTCGGGATGGTTATCCCAAGTATCCGCTAACAAATCAAGATTGACAACATGTTTATTATGGCCAAGCAGTTCGGATGCAACTGAATCTAAAGATAGATTATCTATGTTTAAATCTTTACCAAAGATATTTCTAATAAATTTGAAAATATCAAGATGTAAAATTCCCGTTATTTTGCTTTCGCCTTCACGCAGTGAATTAAGTTTTCCTGCATTGATTTCAGAAAAATCTATACCAACATCAAGAGTAAGATTATATTTATCCGCGCGTGCTTTGATATAAGGAAAGTCAAAACCATCAGAAAAATAACCCGTAATTATCTCTGGTTTGTAATCTAAGATTATTTCTTTAAAGCGCTGCAGTAGAGATATTTCATCGGAAACTGTTTCCAGATAATTTAAAGTATGAGAAAAATTTTTCCACGTGATAACTTTACGAAATTCCGTTTTATCATCATTAAGACCATAAAATGATATCATTAAGATAGGATTTTTTTGAAAGTTTATCTCTTTTTTCTCGGCATAAGTTTCAATATCAATAGCCAGTAATTTCCAAAAAGGAGCTGTTTCTTTGCTGATTTGTTGGATATTTTCCGCAAGAAATAAAGGTGTGCGCAACTGAATATCATTGTGAAATTCTCCTTCTGCTTCCCATAACGTCATAGGAGTAAGTTTTAAGTCTCGTAAATAACGATGGACAAAAAGAATATCTTTTTCATAGCAGGGAATGCTCCAAGATTCCAGTTCTTTGACAATAATAGGGACTGCTTTAGGGTAATTCACATAAATTTTAAGAAAAGATTGAGTTTTGCCAAGCAGTTCTTTTTCTACTTCTTCAAAGCTGGTTATTTTAGCTGGTTCAGTATTATTGTAATAATTATTCTTATTCTCATTCTTTGGAATATATTTATTATTATAATTATCAATAGTAAGATTAGTTAGTTGTTGAGTGAATTTTTCTTTATCAATGTTGCGAAGAGAAGCGTAGAAATATGGCTGATAATGGTGAGTAATGACCATTTTTTCTCCAGTTTCCGTTTTGCTGTAAAGGTATAAATAAGGCTGGTGATTGCGGAATTTATATTCAAAATCATAAGGATAGAATTTTATTTTCATTGATGTTTTTGAGAATGTTTTTCATCTGGCAAAGAAATTTTATGGCGATGAGAAAGATAATTAGCAATAGAGATTAAGAGAATGCCCAAAGCCAAGTACAGAATACTTAAATTAGTTTCAAATTTCATAATTACTACGCTTTTGAAAAAATATACTATAAGGATAATGATGATTATTTTAGATAGAACTGATTTAAGCTCATCCAAGGAGTGAAATTTAAGCCAGTTGGGATATTTAATATCTTGCTCGTCCATCGCATCAATGTTGCTGATGAATAATTCGTAAATACCGTAAGCAATAATTAAAAGAACTAGTCCCATCAGGAAATTATCTAAAGAAGAGATAAGGTCAATTAGTATGTAAGTAGAATCATAGATTGGTTTAATAAAGGTATTTTGCACAGCTTTGATAGTGTGAAAAGCGCCAAAGTAAAAAGCAATAAGTGAACCAATCAATAACGCTATCACAGCAATAATAACTATGAAGCGATAGCTCCAGATACTATTTTCGAATAAATGTTCAAGCTTGCTTTGTTGTTTTTTCATCGATGTTTAAAAATAAGCTTGTTTTTTAAATATTTTGGCCTATTTTTTTGTTTATTTTTGGTTTGCTTTTAGGGATGATAAAAAGATTTATATATGCGTATTATTTCTTTTGTAGAATGGCAGAAGAAAAGAAACCGATAACGGTTCAAGATAAGTTTGTACAGAATATGTTGCAAAGCAGTCAGGAAAAAAAAGAGGCAAGTGTTGGTAATATTTATGGAAATGTTGATCAAGTTGCCCTAGATAAAACGATGGAAGCGATTAAGAAAGGAACGTACCGTAGATAGTTAGTTGTATTCAATAATTAACTAATAAACAGAACAAATACGTTCAATAATCGTACCTTTGTTTGCCTATTTACTATCATAAATTAGATTTATGAAATTGTAGCCTTCATATTTTTCCCTAAATAGTTAAGAACATTGCGTTTATATTTTTCTAGTGAAGGATAAGTTTGTGTTAGTTTTAGGTATTCTTCTTTTATTTTGTTTAAGTTAGTTGTCTTAGTATATTTTAAATATTCAAAAATTGCGGGATTTTTCACGGCGGCGCGGCCAATCATGACCTCATTGATTTTTAGGTTTTGGAAATATTTAAGATGTTCTTTGGTGAAGATGTCGCCATTCGGAATAATGTGTTTTCCCGTATCAATACATTCTTGATAAATTGTCCAATCAGCTTTTTCGCTGGACGCTTGACGACCATGACGCGCATGAACAATGAAATAATCTGCATCAATATTATTTAATATGTTAAGATAAACTTTTTTTTCTTTTTCATATTGGTTTAAGCCGAGACGCATTTTTACAGAAATAGGAAGTTCAGTTTTTTTGAGAATAGCAATCAATTCTTGAACACGTTGAGTACGTTTGAGGAGAGCCGCGCCAGCGCCATGACGAATGACATCAGAACTAGGACAACCGAGATTAAGATCAAATCCTGCTGGTTTAAGATTATATTTTGGGAAGTTATTCATGAATTTTTGCAGAATTTCAGGTTTGACCGCAAGAAATTGAATCACAGTTGGAGTATCATTTTTTAAATCAAGAAGGTTAAAGGTAGATTTGTTATTTTTTACCAAAGCATCGACGCGAATCATTTCAGTATAAGTTAAATCTGCTCCATGATTATAGCAAAGTGTTCTGAAAGCGCAGTCAGTTACGCCTTCCATAGGAGCAAGCCAGAGTTTCATGATATTTCCGGATTATATTTTATTATCCTTTTTAATTGTCATTTTAGTTATTATTTTTAGTTATTATTTTTGTAAATTTTTAAATTACCTTTTTAATAGTCAAAGAAAACCGACCACCACCAGTCAATAGACTGGTGGCATGCTCGCCTGCGGGCTCGGGTCGGTTTTCTGACCATGCTTTTTCCACTTTATGTGTTAGTGGATGTGTACCACCAGTGAAACACACTGGTGGAAAAAGAAGATTTGTTCTTTAAGATAATCAAATACTTTTGGTACTTTATTAATTTTGTTGATTATATGCGTATGACGTTTGCGAATTTTTTTAGCTTCTTCTTGAGAAACACCTTGTGAGATAGTATAGGTTATTTTTTCTTCTAAAACTGTACGGGGTTGTTTATGGATATTAGTTATGGAAAACTCATGAAGATTATTATAGATATAACTCTGTTTTTGCAGACCAAAAATACTAGTGCAAATCAAATCAATATTTTGACCATTATCTTTAAGGAATTGAAAAGTATTCATTATTTCTTCTTTTGTTTCCGTAGGAAAACCGAACATGATGAAAAGAATATTTTTGATATTATTGTTTTGGCTAACTTGGAGAATTTTTGTAATATCCTCGATATTAGTGCCTTTTTTGATTAGATTGAGAATGCGTTGATTAGCAGATTCGACGCCCCATAAGACAGCATGCAAGCCCGAAGCTTTTAATGTAGGAAGTAGAGAGATAATATCTACAGTAGGGCGTAATTGACAGAGCCAGTTTATGTTTAGTGGTTTTAAAATTTCAGCAAGATATTCTAGACGTTTTTTAGAAATCATATCATCAATAAAGAAGACGTGTCTTGCCTTGCTTTTTTGTATAGTGGATTTAATTTCTTCTAAAGAAAATTCATAATAAGGAACTGGTGAATAATGCGTACAAAAAGTGCATTGTTTATAGAAGCAAGTGCTGCTGGTTTTAAGAGGAATAATTAATTCTTTGGAGAGATAGTCGGATTTTCTATAATCTTGAAAATCAGGAGTGTTATGGCAAAAATAATTTTCTTGTTTATATTTTGCGGTTATTTTGTAAATTTTCGTTAAATGATTCAGGAATTCGACCTCATTTTTTAAATAAGTATATTCTTCTTTGAATTTTGTAATTGTCGCCGGACCGCCGACAATACAGGGGATATTGCATTTTTTTAGTTCTTGTAACAGCGGACTAGCATAAAAACATTGGCTGTTGTAAACGAAGCTGAAAGCGACAATATTAGGTTTTTCTGTAAGTATAAGTTTTAAAATTTCTTGATAAAATTCAGGAAGTTGTTTATTGATTATTTTCCTATTATTTTCTGCATAGACTGAACGGGACGCATTTTCGAAATGAGCAAGAATAGTTCCATATTGCTTGATATCATTGTTATATTTTTTTAATCTGATCTGTTGATAGTATTCGGGAAATTTTAGTTGATGGAATTTAGCATTTAAATCGAAACATTTGACATTTATTTCTAAATTATCTATCAAGAAACTCTTTAAGTAAGATATAGAATAAGGCGGCATGGACGGCGGACAGAACGGAGGGTAGACTAGCAGAAGTTTCATCAGGGATTAAGGCATTCGTTTAATTGATTTGACCAGATAATTTTCAATTTTTTGTTGTTCTGTTTTTTGATTGGGCTGTTTATCTTCTTTTAAAGCTTTCTCTACTTGTAATTTTAGGTCCTCTTTGTGTTTCTCTTCTTTTTCTTCTTTGGCTAATTCTTCTTTAATAATGTTAAAAGTAGTTTCCAGATCAACATCATCCAATTTTTTTGAAGTCCATTGCAGGGGCAAGCCGTCATTTTCTTGTCGTGGATAAATTTCAATGCAGAAATGAGGAACTTTTTGACCGCCGCCGAGACCATTTTGAATGACTATGTTTGTGCCATTGGTCGCAAGACTTTCAAAGATTGCAACACTCACTTTATTAGCCAAACGCATGCACTTCTGAATGATTTCTTCCGGTGCATTTTCCATGATGGTATAATGTTTTTTGGGGAAGATAGTTATTTGACCGGGGGTTAGAGCAGTATCTTTGACAACAATAGCAATATCATTATCTTGATAAATAATTTCCGCATTTTTTTCTGCTTCAATCAATTCGCAATAGTCGCATTTCATATTTATTTGATTTTGTTATTGTTTGATCTTGTTGGTTATTTGAACCTGTTTTTATTTGAATAGATTGGCAATATCATCCAAGCTGACATCTGATCTTTTAGATTCTTTTTTTATTTCACGTTCAGTATCATTATCTTTTTTGGTATTGTGATCCTTATCTGATTCGTGTTTAAATTTTCTTTTCTTTGCAGTTTTATGTGTGCTATTCTCCTTATCACTTTCTGGTTGTTTGACTGGAGTTTCTGTGGGAAGTTCATCTTCTGGCGTGACAGAAAGTGTAGGTTCCCTTTTCAGGGCATCTAAGCCCATTAAGAGATAAAGTTTGCTTTCTACCAGTGAACCGATTTGATGTTGATATTCTTTGGTAATTAATTTTTCATCCCAATCCATAATTTTGTCTAATTCTTTTCTAGGAATGATATGGACAAGAAAGTGTTGAGCCCGCTGTCCGGCAGCTGGACCATTGGCAATAAAGATATTTGTACCAGATACTTTTAAAGCTCTCAATAAAATTTGAGATAATTTTTTAGATATGGTAGTTAGATGATTAAGAAGTTCCTCCGGAACTTGAGGCATAATCGCATAATGTTCTTTCGGAATAAGCAGAAGATGACCTTTTGCCGCCGGGTTTATATCCAGGATTGCAAGGCATTTTTCATCTTCAAATATTTTTTTTGTGGGAATTTTTCTGGAGATGATCTGGCAGAAAATACATTGTTGTTTTTGTAATTTAGCAAGCTCTTCTGGAGACATATTTTTGAGTTTTTCTTCTAGAACTCTACGCTGTTCTTCAGTCATTTCGGGCATGTTAGGATGTGGTAATTAGAGGTTTATAAAATTATCTTGTTTTTTTGAGAGTAATTCAAAAGAATTCTGGAACATTTTTGAAATTTATCTTAACAAATTTTTTGTAATCCAAGCTGCGTTTTTTAAGTTCATGTAGCGCTTCTTGTACATGAGTGCTACCTTTTGGTAAGATGAAACCAGCAAGTTTACTGAGAGCATTGAATTGCTCTAAGGCAGCCTCTCGAGCAAGGATAGAAGCAGCAGCAACTTCAACATATTTAGATTCTGCTTTTTCTTCTTGAATATCACCAACAGTACAGCCAGGATATTTATCAACTATATGTTTTCCGGGAGCGAGATAAGAAGCGCATTCTTGATGAAGTTTGTTTAATAAATAAGTAATGCTTTGATAATGATTATATTCTTCTGGAAAAAGACTGCGAATTTCACAAGGTGCTATTATTTTTATTTTTCTAGCTAAGGGGATTATTTCTTTATCAGAGAGAGTTTTGCTATCAGCTACTCCTAATTCCATCAGTTTTTTTCTGATTTCATTATCTGCTTTTACAGCAGCGACAATTAAGCCGCCAAAAGTGTCGCCTTTTAAAGATTCATCACTGCCAATAATTTCGCCGGTTTCGGGGCGATATTGTTCACTTTTTGTTTTTTTGCCGATATTAAATGCAGTTATTTCGTGAGTGATTTGTTTTAGTTGGTCTTTATTGCCTTGAAGAAGTAGTTTGCCGGAGCTGTAAAGAATAAGAATCACATCTTGTTTTTTTAATCTTAGTATTTCATGATAAGATTTGATCTCCTGTTGGGTATATCCTTTTTGAAGAAGTTTGAGCAAGTCCTCTTTATTTGCATTTTCAAAAACAACCATCGATAATAGGAAGCAGAAAGGAGTTTAAATAGTTATTGTTAAGTATTAGGTTAGAAATTAGAAGTTATGTTCAAAATTCACCTAAGGTTTTCTGCTTCTTTTTATCTTCGGCAGTCTTATAGGATTGCCAGCTTTTTCTAAATAAATGAGCATATGTTTCATGATGTTTTTCAAGAAATTCTTGGGTTTTAGGATCACTCATATAGCCAGAACCAAAATCGATGCCAATTTCAGTTTTGATATGATCAATATATCTATCACGTAAAACTTTAGCGATTACGGAAGCCGCCGAAACGATAATATGATTAACATCCGCTTTATGTTCAACTACAAGTTCAGCCTTATCGCGAACGGCTTTGCTCAATCTCTTTGCAAAATAATCCGTGTAAGCTGGGATGTTTACGCTAGGGCAATCAATTATTATTTTATCTGGATCGAGTTCGGAAACAAGACGAGCAGATGTTTCTGCTTCCAACCAATTGAGGTTAGTTTCGGCTTCATTTAAAGAAAGATCAATAGCATCGGGTTCGATAACTTCAATACGAAAATCATGGACGATTTCGTGAATTCGGTCGAATAATTCTTCTCGAGCAGATGAGCTGAGCATTTTGCTGTCTTTTACACCCAGCCATTGCAGTTTTTTTTCATCTTCTTCTTTAATAGCTAGAGCAGCCATAACTAAAGGACCAAGAACAGGACCGCGGCCCGCTTCATCAATTCCCGCTATTATTTTAGTTTTGGACATTTTTGAATATTAATAGTTATTTATATTATTCTAGGACATATTATAGACGATAATATATAAACTTTATCTCGATATAATCTTTAAATCCAGAAAAAAATTTGTGTTTATAATCCAAACGTTTCCGTAAATTCTCTCATTCTGCGGAATTCAGCCAGAAAATTTAAGCCTTTATCGGTTATAATTATGGTTTTTTGCGGAGCTTCACGTTTCTTTATGATTTCTTCCTGGATAGAAACCATGCCTTTAGAAATTAATTCTTCAAGGTAGCTATTGAGCAATTTATGGGATAAATTTGATTTATACATCAAATGTGTAGGTTTAATACGACCACCTTTGTTTTGTATGGCCAGTAAAATATCAGCCACAAGTTCTAATCGAGAGCGTCTGCTAGCCATGGTATTTATTTACTCCGCATTATTCTGTTATAAGTGATTAAAAGGATAAGAAATCCTATCAACAATAAGGTTTCACCAAAGAAATAAAATCCTTCCCAGATAAAGACAAAGATGAAAAAGATATTGGCAAACATTCCTAAAAGGAAGGCGATCATTACCTTGAAAGTATTTTTATTGCTATTATTAAGGTAATTTTTATAATAATTTAGTACTATTAAAGCCAATAAAACCGTACTGGTTAAGTAGAAGACAAAAAAAGTAAAATTGCTGACAATGGAGATGAGCAATACTAAGTAAATAAATAAAGCAATTTGACTTACTTCATAGTATTTATTTAATCGTTCACGTTTTTTTTGAGAGACAAGATATATTAATAGCAATCCCCCTAACATTGGAGCCATTTCTAGGAAAAAGCCTAAACGATAAAATAAATCGGCAAATAAAGTATTAGGTGTAGCAATAGGTTGTAAGACATTAGCAGCGGTATCACGGATAGGCTGAAAATAAAGCACACCATTAGTCATGACCTTAAAAAATAAACTGCTAGCAATCATAATGAAAGCTAGAGCAAAATAAGCAAAACGGTTTTCTTTATGCAAACGAAAAATACGCCAGCTGTAGCCAGCTATTAATAGAGCAACTAGGAAAATGACAATGCCAAAGGCAATATCCCAGCTATTAAACCATATAGGTGTAGGGAATAAACGAAACATAAAGGAAACCTCCGAATAACAATATAACTATAAAGTAGCAAAAGGGGGATTGTTTTAAAAAGCTTATGGTTTAATTTTCTAAATGTTGGATGCATAGGGTATTTATAAATAAATGCTTGTTTAAAGTATAATTTAGACTTTCTGGAAAGAAACCTCTAAACGACACCTCTTTTTCCCGGGCTGTAAAGTCCGGTTTTTATTGTTGATAGAAAGGA
This sequence comes from Candidatus Woesearchaeota archaeon, assembly GCA_016185725.1. Classification (GTDB taxonomy): domain Archaea; phylum Nanobdellota; class Nanobdellia; order Woesearchaeales; family GW2011-AR9; genus JACPNA01. The sequence continues at coordinate 22,994 of JACPNA010000027.1, forward strand.
GAATGGATAAAGAGTGAATGTAAAATTTTAAGGGACTTTCTCATATTTTTATTCCAAAGGAGAACCGCTCCAGAGAGTCCAGTCTTCGGATGGGGAATAAGAGCCAAAAGTAAAATAAGGTGGCTGAGTTTGACCAAAGTATCCGTAGTTGACCTGGCTCCATGTACGTCTTCCGCCTCCCGTACCACTCGCAGTTCCATAATTACCAACCGGACTGCCAAAGTGACGCCAGGCTTTCATTACAGAGTTAAATCCCGAAGTATCAGTATAATAATCTGCGCCTGGTTCGATAATCATTTCACCCTTATAATTATTTTCTTTTAGGATTTTGATGAATTCTTTAATAGGAGTATTGCCCTCGCCCGGAGCAATATGGTCATCTTGATAGCCAAAATTATCGGCTAAATGAATGTGACCAATAATTCTATCTTGAACTAAACGTTTAATTTTATCTAACATCCAGCCTTCAAATTCTTTATCGTTTTGTTCAATTGTTTTTTTTGAATCGCCTTGCCAGTGTTTACGCCAGATGTTTAAATGACCCGTATCAAAAGTAGCAACAATATGCTTTTCCGCAGTTTGTTTAGCGGTTTCTGTATCCATGCCATAATCTTGCTGCAAGCGTTCAGCCATACGCTGACGACTGCCTTGTACAAGATTATATAACTCATCGGGATGTGAACCGTAGGATTCTGGGAAAAGATTTTCCATAGCAATAGCAAGTGGCTTGGTAAGTTTACCTTCCTTCGCAAGCTGTTGGGATTTACGATAGGTCGTTAACGCAGCATCAGAATATCCTTCAAAAGATTCCTTTAAAGCGTATGTTTGAGCGCTGACAACATGACGAATTTGTTCTTCAGCTTCCGCGGCCTGAGCCCATTGTGATGAAGAACCTTCTTGTGCTTGAATCATTGCTCGTTTATTTTGTTCAATTTTATTATTAATTTCTTTTAAGATTTCAGGATTTTCTATAGTTTTTTTTTGTTCTTCTAATTGATTAAGTTGATGGTTTATCATTGCTTTTTCTCGATCATTTTGTGCCCTCTGTTCTTGTTCTCTTAAGTTTCTTATTTCGTTATTTATTCTGTTTTTTTCTGTGCCATCTTCAATTTTCTTTTTTTGTTCAGATAAATTTCTGATGGAATCTATATGCTCTTGATAATGGCTTCCATAATTCATGGCCCAACCACGACTATTAGCAGCGTTGGTTTCTAAACTAGCAATAACATAAGCTTCTTCCGGACGAATTTTTACTTCGTCAAGAGATTTGACATCCTTGAAACGCCACCAAATATCTTTTTTCCAGACATCTTCGCCCTTCCCTTTATTTTTTCCCCAGAATTCACGCGCACGTTGAGTCATTTCTTTGGCTTCTTGTTCCATATCTTCCCATTTTAAAGGTTTTATTTCAAATTCACCTTTGTCTTTATTATAACGAGGAACACGATATTTTGGTTCTATTTTATTGCCAAATTGATCAAGATAATCGCCCGGTCTAACAATCTCTCCATTAACATCTTTATAATCTTCGCCTTTTTTTTCTTTCCAAAGTTCATCTTCTTGATTATAACGTTTCCAAACAGGACGAGCAACTTCACGATTTTTTTTCGCTTCTTGAATGATATTTCCCGTACGATCATCAACAATCCAATAAGTGGAACGTTTATCTTCATCAATATATGACTTGAATTTTCCTTTATATTGATCATCTTGCAGGTTCCAATCAGCGTCAGCGAGAGGACGCTGAAATTCTCCAGTATGGACAACAACAGTTCCACCTTTAGAGACATCAGCAGCAAATTCAATAGCGCGGCGTATTTCAGAGATAGACATCTCACGATGTGATTTAGAAAAACCTTGCTGAGTCATTCCCGCTAGACCTTGCACGCCAACCGTAGCATGAGTAGTGAAATGCACTTTATTAGCTGTACTTAATTCAGCTAAGGCTTGACGTTGTTTATGACCATAAAATTCGGGAGTATGACCTTGAGCAGAACCTTTTCCTGTGCCAAAGAACCCCAGTTCTACGGTTTTTGTTCCCGCTCTTAATTTACCGCTCACTGCTTGGACATTCGGAACAGGACCCAGCGCCATGCTCATACCCAGTTCGCCGATACCTACGTTAACATCATTGGTAGAACGGCTTTCAGAAGCAGGAAAACCATGATTAGAATTATCTGTATAATATTCGCGTTCCATAGGTTGAAAATATTTTCCAGAGCCGAATTGGACCATAGTATTGAGGTAAGAGAGTAGTATTTAAATAGGTTATGTTATTTAATAGATGTAAGAGGTATTTGATAGTGGCGAAAAAGTACAAAAGAGGATATTTCCGGATAGTTAAAAGTAGATTTAAATATTTTTTTAGAAATAGAAATGAACTATTAATTGCTTTGATTTTATTAAGTTTATTTTTATCTTCATCATTCATTTTTTTCACTGATTTTAAAGGCAAAATTAACAAAAACTTTGGCGAACATAGCCAACAATATTTGAATGATGAAATATCTGTTTATAATAATAAGATATTATTTTCGGGAAATTTCTTGACAAAAAAAATAATTGCTTTGTCAACTCGCGAAAGTAAGGCCGCGGATAATTTACTTCTAACCATTCAAAGTGCTCTTGTTCCTCCTCTGCTTAACTTCACTAGTCATATCCCCCTGAACGGAACAACTGCTGCTAATACTTCTGTTCAGATTAATATCCCCAATATTGAACAAAACATAAATGAAGTAAAATATAGTTGGAATGCAACCGCTAGTTTAACTAATGCAAGTTATACCCATTATACTTCAGGAAAAGCTATCGATAAAGTTAATGGTTTAGCTGTTATTGGCGCAGGAATAATAAAGACAGGAATGATTCTAGATACGGGTTTGATTTCTGGAGCGATGATTGATTCTACGTTATTAGAAATTATGGCGACGTTGCCAACGATACAGTTTGGAGCGAACACGCCGGCAAATGATGCGAACATAACGGTGAATTCGACGTTGATTAATATTACAGTGAGCGTAGATTCTCCATTAACAAAATTTACGTGGGATTGGAATGGAACAAATTATACGTTGTATAATAATAGTTTGAGGCTGTTCTATAACTTTGATAATCTTTCTGCATTAGGAGAAAGCAGTACGGTAGTATTAGATCTTAGCAATAGTTCATCCAATGGAACATTAACAGGTAAACCCGTCTTTACCACGGGAGTCTATAATGGAGCGTATATATTTAATGGGACAACAGATTATATTGCAACGAATAAGCTATTAAGCGCATTTTTCAGAAAACAGAATTATACTATTTCCATTTGGGCTAAACCTACAGCTGCACTTAAGCCGAGTAATGCTAATGTATATAATTTACCCGGGATAATTGGAGATTCCAGCGGTTATATGGGTATAAACATCGGTAATCGTTCAGGTACAACCGGAATATGGGTATTTAACTGGGATGGTAACGAAGATGCCGTGAGCGTTAATTACACTGCTGATCAATGGATCCATATTGTGAGAGTGCAGAATGCTACCAATCTTTTAATTTATAAAAATGGACTATTGGCCAATTCTACATTGACAGGAGGAACACTGACAATTGAAAATGGTAATCTTAATGTGGGATACGCTTATGGTGGGTATTTCAATGGAACATTAGATCAAGCAATGGTCTTTAATAGAGTGTTAAGCGCAGACGAAATTGCAGAGTTGTATAAGATGAGCTTAACAAAAATGAATTCCACCGATTGGGAATATTCTGCGAATGAATCTTCATTGGTGATTGGTATGTATACATATTATGGATGCGCAGCAAATAGCGTGGGAGAGCAATGTACAGCATTACGAAATATATCGGTAGTTACACTGTCGACAGCAGACACTACACCTCCCTCAATTAACTTCACCTCTCCCACCCTCGCAAACGGAACCAGCACTGCAAGCACTAGCATTCAGATCAACATCTCCATCCTCAACGCTTCCGATTTAGGCGAAATGAAATGGAATTGGAACGGCACGAATTATACCATCTATGACAATACCACCGTGTTGCATTTAAACTTTGATAATATTTCCAATTTGGGAGAACAGCATGCCCAGCCTGGGATGCCAGTGGACGGTATGGCGGAACGTACAAATTTGATGGAAGCGATGATGTGATAGATTTTGGTGCGACTGCCTCTCAAGCAATCACGGGAACAAATAAAACTACGGTATCTGCATGGATAAAACAACGCGTTCAAACGGGTGGCTATCATGCCATCATGGGAACCCAAGGAGTAGAAGGATTTCACTGGCAAATATATGGGGTTAATGGTTCAATGCAAGTGTATCTGGTTACTCCTACTCCCGGGGTGGTGGTAAATCTATACACCAAAGCAAATATTAATGCACGTGCAGGAACATGGCAGCATGTAGCCTGGACATATGATGGAACAGGAGCCAACGCCTTAAAGATTTATGTTAATGGAACATTAGACGGAACACAAACGGGAACGCTTCCTATTAATTCAACGAGTATTATGCAAATAGGACAAGCGTATAATACTGTCCGTGATTTTGATGGTTGGATAGACGAAATCCGCATCTGGAATCGCAGTTTATCCGCTGCAGAGATTCAGCAGCAATATTATTCTAACTTAAATAAATATGATACCGACAAGTGGATATTTTATTCCAATCAAAGTAACCTAAGTGTGAGTGATTACACTTA
>JACPNA010000029.1 GCA_016185725.1 Candidatus Woesearchaeota archaeon
GAATTTGGATGATACTATTAGATATATCAGAACACAAAAATATGGTTCTCTTAGCCCATTAGCAAAAAGGGGACAAAAGACACTTATTGGCTTTGCCGCCTAAACTTAATGCCACCCGTCTGTGACGGGTGGTTCTTTACACATTAGCTTCCTCTATCATTTCAGCTTTAACGAGGGTTCCAGCAAAATCGACTAATACTATTCTTTCTGTCATATAACATAATAATTGGGGCTATTTTATAAGATTTACTAAAATATCGCTCTTGCTATGTTTGGCTCATTTTAGGCTTACTTGCTCCATTTTGCTCTGGATCACGCTACACTTTCGCACTATTTCATTTTACTTCCGACACAGAATAGCATGTTGCAACTAAATTCTGTTAATTACTTTTTATCATTAAATTTAGCAGAAATATGCGCACCATCGCAGAAGGGTTTATTTTTTGATTTACCACAACGGCAAAGAGTGACGTTATTTCTAGGTTCATATTCTTGATTATTTGCAGAAATTATTTTTATTTTTCCTTTAATCCAGAGAGGACCGCTGACTTTTTGCGCAGGGTCTTGGAGAATTGTGATAGAAGGTAGTTGTTTTAATTCTATAGGTTTGTTCGTTTTCTTATCGTAAATAGTTAAACGGCCAGAGGGGCAACTTTGAGCTTCACGGATTGCTTCTTTTCTATTTTGGGTGATATTAGATTTCTGAGTTAAGTTCCAAGTGCCAGTGTTTAAATGGCAAAATCTAGCGGCAGAACAAAATGATTCGACGTCTTTAAGAATGAGATTAGAACCGCTGTACGTTTTTGCTTGTTTTAAGTAGGGAATAAGATTAGCTGTCTCTTTGCCCTTAAATTTTGTAATTACATGCGAACCGTCACAGAAGGGTTTATTTTTTGAGTTTCCACAACGACAGAGAGCATATTCTTTTTTTACAGAAAGTTTTTTTGGAAAAGTATATTTTATAGGATTATTTTCTTTGTCTACTATGATTGTTTGTTCGTTTAAAGAGATACTGCCAGAAATAATGTATGGGCCGTTAGGAGAAATTTTAATCGTTTTTTTAATCTCTGTTTTGAGCATATATTTAGAATTATTTTGATGTTTATTAACGTTGTGGTAAAATTATTTTTCAGGAGTTGTGAGAAGTTAAGTTTATATAGGGTATACTTGGAGATCATAATACATGAAAAAAATTGAATTATTACTACCGGCTGGAAATGAGGATTGTTTAAGGGCAGCAGTAGAAAATGGGGCAGATGCAGTTTATTTAGGAGTTTCGAGTTTTAATGCAAGGAGAAGGGCAAAGAATTTTTTGGTTGAGGATATACCGGCAGTGGTAGAATATTGCCATTCGAATGGGGTTAGAGTTTATTGCGTATTCAATATTTTAATAAAGAATAATGAGGTTAAAGATTTTTTTAATATGATTAAAAAGGTTTATTTAGCAGGTGTTGATGCGGTTATTATTCAAGAAATCAGTTTTGTTTCTATGATTAAAAAGAATTTTAAGGGATTAGAGGTGCATTTATCTACACAGGCAGGATTGGGAAATAGGTTTTCTTTAGAGTTGGTTAAAGAGGTAGATAGGTTTATCCTGCCGAGGGAACTGAGTGCTATAGAAATCAAGAGATTAATTGATTATGGGAAGAAGATAGAGGTGTTTGTTCAGGGAGCATTATGTTTTAGTTATAGTGGCAAGTGTTTATTATCTAGTTGTATAGGAGGAAGAAGCGGCAATCGGGGATTATGTGCACAACCGTGTAGACGCAAATATAATGGGAAATATTTGTTAAGCATGAAGGATTTATGTTTAGTTGAAGAAATCCCTAAATTAATAGAAATGGGTGTGGCTAGTTTAAAAATCGAAGGAAGGTTAAGAAGTCCTGCTTATGTTTCTGCTTGCGCTAAATTGTATCGCAAGGCTATCGATTCTCATTATTCCGGAAAATTTGTGGTTGATGAAGATTTATTTAAGGAAATGAAGTTAACATTTAATAGAGATTTTACCAAGGGATATTTTGGCGGAGATGAGGGGGTAGTATCTTCAGAAAGGCCGATGGGTAGAGGTTTATTTTTAGGTGTTATGGAGATGAATGGGATGATTAAATTAGAAGAAGAGTTAAGAGTTGGTGATGGTGTGGGAATATGGTTGCCTAATAAAGTTGATGGCGCAGTGATTAAAGAGATAGAATTGAATAATGAAAAAATCAATGAGGCTAAAGCAGGAGATAAGGTTAAATTAGTTATTCATGCAAATGAAGGTATTAAATTGTATAAGACTTCTTCAGTTAAAGAAAGCAAATCTATTCATTTTGTCAAGAATATGCCTATATTAACAGTGAAAAGAAATGGTGATTCTTTAGTATTAAATGAAATGGCGAATAAAAAATGTTCCAATGAAGGGTTATTAGTAAAAGTGTATAATGTCAATGATGCTAAAAATGCGCTTAGTGAAGGCGTTAAGGTTTTTTATAATATTTTTGCTAAGGATTTTTTTGTAGGATGCAGTGCATATATTCCAAGAATTTTAAGTGATGAGGAAGTCGTTAATGCGGCGAAGTTGATGGAAAAGTTTAAAGTAACTGATGTTTTAACAGGCAATTTGGGGGCATATGCATTATTGAATGATAAGCGCAATTTAAATCTATATTTAGATTATAGTCTAAATGTGTTTAATGATTATGATCTTAAATTTTTTGATAAGGCTATTCCGGTAGTTTCTTCAGAATTGAGTTTGCGAGATTTAAAAGATTTTAAAAATAAAGAGATGGCGGTGATGGTTCAAGGTAAAATTGCAGCGATGAATACGCTCTATTCGGGATTGCCTTCGATATTGAGGGATGAAAAGGGGTATGTGTTCAAGGTAAGAAAGGAAGCAGGCTATTATCAGATTTTAAATTCTAAAGAGTTAGGATTAGTTAATGAGGTGTTGAAATTAAGAGAAATAGGCGTTAGAAGATGGTTTTTGGATTTGGATAATGATGTGATTAAGAAGATTAAGTGGTATAAACAGTTATTAAGCGGTAGGAAAGTAGATGTCTCGGTTAAGGAATTCACCAAAGGAAGTTGGCTCAAAGGAGTGGTTTAGAAGATTAAGGGTTATAAATAAAAATAAAAAAAATAAAGTTTATTCTCTTACCCAATGTTTCTTTTGCGCTTGTCTGCGTTTAAGAAAGTTGAGATAGTAAAGGTCTTCTTCATTTAACTCTTTAAAATGGTTGATGTATTCATTTACGGCGTATTGTTCCATGGTATTCTTAGACATATTTTTACCTCCCCGTGAAATTGGTTTTGCTACTCTTAGACGTAGAAAGATAGTAGTTTATTAATAGCCTATGATGAGCTAGTAAGTAAGAATAATATAAAGGAAACATCCATAAGCTTTAAAAAGGAATTTTATTATAGGTTGAGATATGAATATTTTAGTATATATGGCTAGTCTGCTCTATGGAAAGGATATATTTTTTGATATAGTGGGAACAATAGTGTTAACCATAATAGGCATATCCACACTGAAATTTTATAGGATGAATCCCAGCAATAAGAAGCATTTATATTTTTCTATTGCCTTTTTTTTAATCGCAGGAGGTTTTTTATTTAATATCTTAACTAATTTTACGATATATTATACCGCTATGGAAGTGCGGGATTTAGGATTATTTAAGATTAGTTATCACGTTTTAAAGGAGTCAGATATCTTATTTGATATAGGATTTTTCTTTTATAGGGTTTTAATGTTGTTAGGATTATATGTCTTATTTTCATTGTATAATAAAAAATCTGATGCTTCCACGAATATACTAATAGTATTTCTAATCGTAGTGTTATCCTATTTTACGAATTCTGCAGATTATATCTTTCATTTAGCAGTATTATTGCTCTTGGGATTTATAACTTGGAGATATTATCAAAATTATATGAAATGCAAAGAGTGCACAGCTAAATACTTGGTGATAAGTTTTGCGATAATTACGATAAGCCATCTCTTATTTATATTGTATTTAATGCATCCAGCATTTGTGGAATATGGAGAAATTGTGCAATTAGCAGGGTATTTAGGATTAGCAATTACATTTATTTCAGTGAAAAAACATGGTAAAAAAAAGGTCAAGAACTGATATTATAGGTGATATGCTGGAAGTAATCCAGAATAAGCGAGGAGAGATTAAGCAGACGCATCTGATGTATAAATCAAATCTGTCTTACGGTCAATTGACGTCGTATCTGGAAGAGCTGGTAGATAAGCATTTTGTACAGAAGATAGAGAGGGAGAGTAATTTTTATATTCTTATTACAGATAGGGGTAATGAATTTTTGGAAAAGTTTAGGGAGATGAAGCAGTTCGAGAAGACGTTTGGGTTATGATTGGTTAGTTAGAAAATGAAAAAGCAGGCATGAAAAGCCATAAAATTTATCTCTTTTCGATTTATTGTTTTAATTGTTCTAAATTTATTATTATTATTTTGTATGCTGTTATTTATTTTTAGACAGAAGTTATAAAAATTAATGTTGTTTTTCTTAGGTTATGATTAATAATGATATTAATATTAAAGAAGATGTAATTCAGCAATTAGCTGAAATTACTCAGTGCAAATTTATTGGGGTTACGACTAGAGGTAATACTGCTATTGAAGGGGGGTTAGGTATGGTTAGTAAGGGTAAGAATGTGTTGATTCCTAATGAGGGAGGATGGCTGACTTATAAAACAATACCACTACAATTTGGTTTAGAGGTAGTAGAAGTTAAGTGTAAAGAAGCGGTGTTAGATTTAGTGGATTTAGAAGAGAAGTTGAGGTTAGGTTATTGTGGTGCATTGTTGTATCAAAATCCGGCGGGGTATTATGCTGAGCAACCGATGAAGAAGATATTTATCCTATGTCAAAAATATAATTGTTTAGTTATTTTAGATGTTTCTGGTTCTATCGGAACGGAAATGTGTGATAAGAGATATGCAGATATTCTTGTGGGTAGTTTTGGGACGTGGAAGTTAGTGGAAGCTAAAGGTGGAGGGTTTATTGCTAGTGATAGTCCTGAATTATGGAATAAGATGCGGTTAGAGTTGTTAGATAATGAGGACCAGATGAAAGTAATAAGCGAGCAGTTAAAGATATTAGATAAGAGAATTAAATGGTTGAGCACACAGAGAGAGAAGATTGTCAAGGATTTGCAGCGGATGGATATTGCACATGTTAGGGATAAGGGATTTGTAGTTGTGGTAAGGTTTAGTAGTAATGTAGAGAAGGATAGGATTATTGATTATTGTAAGGAGAAGGGATGGGAATGGACGGAATGTCCGAGATATATTAGATTGAATGATAAGGCGATTTCTATTGAAATTAAGCGAAAGATTAGGAAGGAGTATGTTAAAGGGAATGAATAGTTATTATTACTATTAATTTATCGGTATTTTCTCAAAAAAATAAAGTTAGGTTTATATAGATAAATTCTTTTTCTGTTTTTTAAGTAAAATAAGCCCATGGCTAAAAAAAAAGGCGGACAGGGGAAGTATTGGTTGATAAAGAGCGATGATGTTCTAGATGATTTAGATACTTCTATAGGAGGCTTATCTCAGGAAGAAGTGAAAAAGAGACATAAAGAGTTTGGTCTTAATGTTATTAAAAGAAAAAAGTCAGCTATATTAATGATTTTTTTAAGACAGTTCAAAAGTCCATTAATTTGGATTTTGGTTGTTGTTAGTATAATATCTATTTTTTTTGGGGAGTTGATTAATGTTATTATTATTTTTAGTATGATTTTATTGTCTTCATTATTATCGTTTTTCAATGAATATCGTTCGGAACATATTTTAGAAGATTTGAATAAGAAAATAGCACACAAAGTGATGGTGATGAGAGAGGGAGAAAAGCAAGAAGTTTCTGTCAGTGAGATTGTGCCGGGAGATATTGTTTTTTTTAGCAATGGCAGTGTAGTGCCAGCGGATATACGATTAATAAAAGTTAATAATTTAGAAGTAAATGAGGCAGTTTTAACCGGCGAATCTTCACCAATTAAAAAAATTAGTGGAGTTCTTGGTGGTAAACATGTTAACATACAAAATATGAAAAATTATTTATTCGCAGGAACCATTGTAGTTAATGGTGAGGGGTTAGGCGTTGTTGTTAAAACGGGAGATAAAACAGAGTTTGGTAGAATTGCACAAGAGGCGTTGTTAGAAAAGCCAGAAACAGAGTTTCAAAAAGGGATTAAGGATTTTGGTGGATTGCTATTGAAAACAATTTTAGTGTTAGTGATTGCTATTTTTTTCATCAATGCGTTAGTTAAACATAATGTTTTAGATTCATTATTATTTGCGTTAGCGATTGCAATTGGATTAACACCAGAATTATTACCAGTAGTTATAACAGTGAGCTTGTCAAGAGGAGCACATTTGATGGGCAAGAAAGAAGTGGTAGTTAAAAGATTAATTGCAATTGAAGATTTAGGCAACATGGATGTTTTGTGCACTGATAAAACAGGAACGTTAACAGAGGGTAATATTTCTTTGGATAGGCATGTCGATTGGGACAATAAAACTAGCGAGGAAGTATTATTATATGGCTTAGTATGTAATAGCGCAGTTGCACATGGTAAGAAATATTTTGGCAATCCTATTGATGTAGCATTATGGAAACATGCGAATGAACATTTGAAGGAGAAGGTTAATTCTTTTAAGATAATTGAAGATATTCCGTTTGATTATGAACGTAAGATGATGTCAATTGTGGTTAAAAAAAATAAGAAAACATTGCTGATAACGAAAGGAGCACCGCAAGAAATTTTAGATATCTGCAAAAAAGTAAATATCAACGGCAGAGAGGCAGTGATATCACAATATTCTGATAATTTTAAAGAAAAATTTGCGGAGGCGGCTAAGGAAGGTGTAAGAGTAATTGCAGTAGCGTATAAAGAGATTGATGATACAAAAAAAATTAGTGTTAAGGTTGAAAAAAATTTAGTGTTTTTAGGTTTTATTACGTTTATAGATCCGCCTAAAAAATCGGTCAAAGAAGCGGTAGATTTATTGGAAGCGATGAGTATTAAGTTAAAAATTTTAACTGGTGATAATGAACTTGTTACAAAGAAAATTGCTTCTGAAGTGGATATTTCTATCAAGAAAATTCTGTTAGCTGATGAGATTGATAAATTATCAGAGCAAGAACTTAAGAAAGCAGTAGAAGAAACGGATGCGTTTTGCAGATTAACTCCTGAACATAAAAGAAGAGTTGTCAAGGCGTTACAATCTAATGGGCATGATGTAGGATTTATGGGTGATGGAGTAAATGATATACCTGCGTTAGCGGAAGCGGATGTAGCGATTTCAGTTAATGATGCGGTAGATGTAACTAAAGATGTTTCTGATATTGTTTTATTAAGAAAAAATTTGAAAGTGTTAGCGGAAGGCGCAGCAGAAGGGCGGCGTATATTTGGGAATACGATGAAATATATTTTAATGGGTACTAGTTCAAATTTTGGTAATATGTTTAGTGCTGCCGGCGGTTCGATATTTTTACCGTTTTTGCCAATGCTCCCAATACAAATTTTATTGGCAAATTTTTTGTATGATATTTCGGAAACAACAATTCCATTAGATAATGTGGATGCGGAATATTTGAAAAAGCCCAAAAGGATTAATATAAAAGCTATTCGCAAGTATATGTTATTTTTTGGTCCAATAAGTTCGTTATATGATTTTTTGACGTTTTTTGTGATGTTGTTTGTGTTTAATGCGTCAATGGCAATGTTTCAGACAGGATGGTTTATTGAATCGTTGATGACGCAAATATTAGTGGTGTTTGTGATTAGAACAAAGAAAGTGCCATTTTTTGTGAGCAAACCAGGAATTTGGTTGATAATCAGTACTATTTTAACAGTTTTGGCAGTGTTAGTATTGCCCTATACTAAATTAGGAGAGTTGTTTGGTTTTACAATATTGCCGTGGAAATTTTTTGGGCTATTATTGTTAATGGTAATTACTTATTTAATATTAGTTGAATTAGGCAAAGCATGGTTTTTTAAGAGGAATGAGATTTAAATGAAGATAAAAAAATAAGCAATGGATTTGTTTGGCGAAGCGTTAATTGGAAATAAGGAAGGTAAGTTAGTGGAAAAGTAGTAGGTATAATCTTTCTCTGTTTTGAAAACGAATTCTTTATAAAGTTTAATTCACAATTAAGGGAACTATGACTCTGTATACAAAAAAAAGAATATTGCTTATTCTAACAGGAGGAACTATTGCGGGAAATGTGGCGGAGAGCAATGTTTCAGTAAAAAATATTTCGAATCCGGATAGTTTTCAAGCTATACTTAAGGATTCTATTCAAATTGTAAAAAGAAATTGGAATATTGAAATTGAACCAGATATTGTAGACCTTTTTAATGTAGATAGTTCTGATATGCTTCCTAAAAATTGGTCAATGCTCGTAGAAAAAATAGCAGAATCATATGATAATTATGATGCGTTTATTATTTTGCATGGAACAAATACAATGGGTTATACAGCTGCGGCGTTATCTTTTGCGTTAGAAAATATCAATAAGCCGGTTATTTTAACTGGTGCTCAAGTCCCATTGGGATATTTAGGTTCTGATGCGACAACAAATCTCGTAAATTCTTTACGGCTTGCTGTCTGGGGCTATAATCCAATTAAAGGGGTGATGGCGGTATTTGGAAGCAAGATTATATCTGGGGTTAGAGTAAAAAAAGGAACTGACTTTGATTATGATCCCTTCTCCTCTTTTATAACTGGCGCTTTAGGACAAATTGGGCGTTTTATTAGGATTTCTGAACAGGCATTAGGTAAACACATCTCTTATTTATCTAAAGTAAAACCATTGGCTATACAGTCAAGAGTACTCAGTATTAAAAAAGATTTTGATACGGCCAGTATTGCTTCTCTTACAGAATTTCCGGGAATGTCCCCTAATATTTTTCAATCGTTGGTTGAGAATAACAAGATAAAAGCGTTTATTTTTAGAGCATTTGGCGCAGGAGATGCAAGTCTCCATTTATTGAAAGGATTTGAATATTTAAAAGAAAAACAAATTCCTATCGTTGTAACGACACAAGCGCCGAGCGGAGTTGCAAGTTTTCAAGTCAATGAATCAGGCAAGGTATTAAAAGATAGAGACCTGGCTATTCCTGCTTATGATATGAATATTGAATCAATAACTACGAAATTGGCATGGCTACTCGCTCAAAAATGTAGTTATGAACAAATTAAACATAAAATGATTGAAGATTTGCATGGCGAAATCAATATTGAAAATGAATTATTATAGGTGTGTTTTGGCAAAGGAATGGTATAGTGTTTTTGATAGGCTGTGGGACAGTAAAATCTAATTTTTGAGAATGATTACATACACTCTTTTCCCAATTTGTTTTTTCTGAGCATCAATCTTTGCTCCATTCCCATAGGGTGTAACTCTCCTCTCAAAGATTTCCTCCACTTCATCTTCA
>JACPNA010000006.1 GCA_016185725.1 Candidatus Woesearchaeota archaeon
TAAGCGAGTATGGCGACAATGATGATAATTACCCCTAATTCTAGGAAAAAGTTTCCGCTCACCTCTAATACCATAGGTTGAGAGATAGTTAAGGAGTTTATAAACGTTTGGGAGGATTACTTGTCCTGTAAAATTAGCCCAATCTTAGCTACAAATAAACCATTTTCTGATTTTTGCAAGAAAAGTTTAATCTTGAAAAAATCTTGAGATTCTTTTATTCTATTTTGCAGTATAAAATCTTCAAATACTTGTTTGTAATGTTCTTTATCAAATTGCATTTAAGACGATTGCCCAAAAATGTTCGGGAGGGTTAAGTAGGATATACTATTTTAAAGTTTGCTTACTAACATTTTCGTCTTTTTCTTTGAGCATTAATATAAATTCTTTCTTAGTGAGGAAAATAGGATTAATTTTTTTCTTAAATAATAATTCGTATTTTGAGAAAGAGAGACTTTTATTGCCTTCTTTGATTATTAATAGGTGGATATCACTTTTTTCTGTGCAAGTTTTTATTCCAAAAAAAAAGGTGATGGAGTTTTATTATTTGCCTTGCAACTTAGTAAGAATTTCTGTTTGTAAAGTGTGCATTTCTCGTTCTGATAATTTTCTATAAATATAATTGGTATCTATTACAAAACCAAACCATAGTTCTAAAGGTGTTGCAATAGCGAAATAAGGTGTATTAAGAGATTTGTCCATCAGTGGATCATTCACATAGTTAGTTACTATATATGCAGCTATTGCCGATAGCGATTGCATTTCTCTGGAAGGATCTATTTCATTATTTTTGAGCATTTCGTTGAAGGTGTAATCTTCTTTTAATTCATTAAAAGGACCATAATGTAAGTGGCTAACTAAATAGAAACTTTTTGTATGGATTTTTGAGATTTTTCTGTCCTTGGCGCAAACATAAATATTCATAGTATACCTCTAGGTGTTTATTAAAAAAATATTATTTATAATGTATAGAGAGTTTTTAATATTCCCTCCGTTTCACAATATTTATAGTCTATACCGTTCTTCTTTCTCGTTATAAGAGTTAAAAAGACAATTACTTTTTAAATCTTTGGTTGTTATTTACTATAAAGTAACAAACTATTCGGGTGTTCTGCGAAATCTGTTAATAGTTGTAATATAAGGAGAGTCGGAAAAAAAAGTATATAATGTATCACCCAAAGAATTTTAAGTTTATTTTTAATTGATTGTTTATGGCATTTTTAGGTATTCTATTAGCATTAATGGCGGGGAGTTTATGCGGGATTGTTACGGGCATTGTGCCAGGGATTCATGTGAATTTAGTCTCAGTGATGTTAATTTCGTTTGGACCGTTGTTGTTGCAGATAGCCACTCCACTACAATTAGCGGTATTTATTATTAGTTTGGCGATAATTCATACTTTTTTAGATGCGATACCAAGTATTTATTTAGGAGCGCCTGACGAAGGACAAGTGTTGAATGTGTTGCCAGGACATCGATTATTGATTAAGGGAGAAGGGCATAATGCAGTGATATATACTATTATTGGTTCGTTGGGAGCGTTGGTGTTAGGGGTTATATTATTTCCATTTTTTATTTTAGGTATGAGATTTACGGCAGATTTCATAACGAAGATTATGGGGTATTTATTGATTGCCATTGCGGTTTATATGATTGGAAGAGAAACAAAAAGATGGAAGTGTTTAGGGGCGTTTTTGTTATCGGGCGTGTTAGGATTATTAGTTTTTAATATTACGGAATTACATCAGCCATTGTTTCCGCTGTTATCGGGAATGTTTGGATTTTCGTTATTGTTGATGAGTTTAGCAGAAAATTCGAAAATTCCTGAACAAGATTTAAACAAGCCGTTAATGTTAAGCAAAAAGAGTTTTTGGAAATCAACGTCCGCAGCAACGGGGATGGGATTTATTGCAGCATTCCTGCCAGGATTTGGCAGTTCACAAGCGGCGATAATGGCGCAAAATTTTGTTGGGGATATTGGCGATGAAGGTTTTTTAGCATTGGTCAGCGGATTGAATACGGCAAATATGCTGCTGAGCATTGCTGCTGTTTATGTTTTGGATAAAGCGAGAAATGGGGCAATTGTTACGGTTAATGAATTGATTGGAAAAGTGGGATTTGAAGAGATGTTGTTATTTTTAGGAGTTTGTTTAGTCGTTGGCGGTCTAGGGGCTATTTTGACAGTATATGGTTCTAAGATTTTTTGCAGATGGATTGTTAAGGTGAATTATCAGAAATTGGTCTTAGGTATATTGGTTTTTATTACGTTGTTAACATTTTATTTTGATGGGATTATCGGATTAATAATATTAATTACCTCAACAGCGATAGGGTTAGTGGCATCATCGTGGGGTATTGGCAAGAATCATTTGATGGGATGTTTAATGGTGCCGGTGATTTTGTATTTTGTGTTGTGAAAAGATTGAAATAGTGATATAATAATATATTATAATACGCCGTAATGAGGGAGCGAAGGGAGAGCGCAGAGTGGTTGAGCATTGCAGACCGTAGTCGAGGAATGGAGAAGTATTTTTCTCGCTGAAAATCACACTGACATCGTAGTTTTCGCAAATTGTTAGGGATATCAAAAACTGCTGAAAGCAGGCAATAGTTAAGGGGTGGGGATCTGTATACTTGGACAGAAATTATATTTATGGACTTGATAAATATGGAGTGCTGAATAATCTTTTAGTAGATCATTAAATGCTGTTTTAATGTCCATCATAACTTCTCTGAATTTTTCAGCTGATTCAACTTCCATATCAATCTCAAATTCCCATGGACCTAGGGATTTTACTATGTAAACTATATCGGGGTTTGTTCTGCAATATTCTCTTAGAGATCGTTCTCTTTCTTCAGATATATTCCTGAATCCGACTAATACTTTATAGTGTAGGTAAGGATACTTTGATTCATTAGGAACAATGTTATAATGCCTAATTACTCCTGATTTCTCTAATTTTCTAATTCTTTCTGCGACAGCATCAGCACTTAGTTTAACTTCTGATGCCATTTCTACTACTGTCGTTCTGGAATTTTTCCCTAACAGAACAAGAATTTTCCAGTCCGTTTTATCCATTTTAACAGGTGAAGGTATAGCACCAAAAAAAGATTCTCTGTACGCACTTGGTTTTTCTTTGTGTATCAAATAATCTCTAATAAAATAGTCTCCTCTGATAATAGTCGCTATTTGTCTTTCTGCGATATATTCTCCAAATTTTTTGTTTAATTCAGTAATAGTTTTATCAAGAAAAGTCATGTCTTTTGCCCATGTTCCAAAGGCAAGGTCAAATTTCCCATCACAACTTGCCACCCAAACCACATTGGGATGACTTACCAAAAAATCAATAAGCTCTTTTTCTTTGCCTCTATCTAAATTTTGTAATCTGAGAAAATTTTTGTGAACAGTAAAGCCAAGTTTTGAAATGTCAATAACTGAATAGAAAAAGGAAATAATCTTTTCTTTAATCAATCGTTTAATTCTGAAACCTACTACCTGCTTAGAAAGCCCAACTTTCTTGGCTATTTCTGAATTTGACTGTCGGGAATTGATATCTAGCTCATAGAGGATTTTTCTATCTTTTACATCAAGCTTTACTACCATTATTGTAATAAATAGTGTTTTATATATAAATTTAACGATTTTGTAAAAAATAATACTAAGAAGTTTAATATATATGGCGTAACTACTTAGGAGTAATATGGCAAAGACGTTTACAGTAACGGATCTCAGAAAGGAAGACGTATTTCCTAATCTAGATTATCGTTTCTCAACTTTTAGAGAAACTGATACGGGAGTGGTTCTGGAAAGGGATTTTTTGGGTGAAAACCCTCTTCATTATTACAGCGATATCAGAGCTGGAGAATTAATTGTTGCTAATAATATTATAGATATTAAAAATTATTTAGAAAAAAAGCAGAGAACATTTACATGGGAACGTGTGAGAGCAGTTTCAAACAACACCAGAACGACTATTGATGATTTTGCTTTTATCTCAGCTTCTCCCAAAGAGGAAGAAAGAGAACCAACTTTACAAGAGTATGAGCTAAAGGAGATCATAGATTATGCTGATATTGTAAATGTTGGAAAAACAGTAAGAAGGCTATTGCAAAAATCGTTAGAGGCAAGATTGTCCAGCATTGCCGATTCTGAAGTTGGATTACTTCTTTCAGGCGGATTGGATAGTATGAGTGTAGGATATTTACTCTCAAAAGCTAAAGATAGAAAAGTTACTGCATTTACATTGAAAGTTGATGAAAATGACCAAGATGTTGTAAAGAGCAGAGAACTCGCTAAAAGATTTAACATTGATTTATCAGAAGTTAAAATAGATCAAAATGATTCTGGTTTGTCTATTATACTACAAAGATATAGCCCTACAAGAGATTTGCGTTATACAAAAAAAAATGCAGAGAGCATCAATTTGGATAATGCTATACTTGAATCCTTAAAAATAAGTGGAAATCCTAAGAAAGATAACCTCTTTTGTGCTGTTGCAATGTATTTGATAGCTCAAGCTATTACATCTGAAGGAATAAAAACAGTTTTCTGTGGAGAAGGACCAAATGAAATGATTAATGATTATGGTTACAATCCTCGTGATTCTGGTTATGCTACTGACGACAAAGGAAATATTAATTTTAGGGAAGCACTGACATTTGGACTAAAGAAAACTGATCGCCAATTAGGGAGAGGTGGATTACCAAAACATGCTATTGCGAGAATGGGAAAAATATTCGCACATTATGGATTAAGATTAGAAGCCCCATACTTTAACAGAGATGTCGCAAGAGTAATGACTAGGGTTCCACATTTAACAAGTTATGACATGATTAAACAACATCTTGTTGGGGCAATGTTTGAAGGAGAGGGGTTAGACATTTTCATTCAAGGAACATCAAAAGAAAAATTCCAAGATGGTTCAGGAGTAAGTAGATTATTTAGAAGATATGACCAACAGAAACTCATTGATATGTTTGAAGAACTTTACGGTATTAAGAAAACTGGATATTTAAAGTAGAGATAGTGTGATATCGAAAGTATTATTAAGGAGAAAAATTTACTTCTTCTATTCTTATTAGTATTGCTGGGGAAATAGAGGTGTGAGGAAAATTTGTGGTAGGTTATGTTCTGGGTATTTGAAAAATATTTATCACTACATACATTGAAAGGTCTAGTTTAGTGTAGTGATAAGTTGTTTTAATAGGCTATCTGAGAATATTACCAAAAAAAACACTCTTTAAAGAACGTATGCATCACTGTTAAGCTAGGGCGAGGGAGCGTAGCGACTGAAAGGAGTGAAGGTGTATGACACAGAGTAGCGTCTTATAAAATTGGTTTCAGTTTTTCAAGGAGTAAGTCAAATTTTGTGTAACCAGCTCTTTTATTGAAATGACCAGCATTTAGAACAAAATTTAGTGTCACATTTAGATTCTTTGCAAGTTGTTCGCCATTGCCAAGAGAAACATAGGGATCATCATCAGATTGGAACACTAGAAAGTTCTTGGCTTTTTTTATTATGGTGTTCCAATCAAAAGAAAAGCCACTAAAACTGTTATCCCTATCGTAATTCAAAATAGGTGAACTACCAATAGGAGTACCTACAAAAATAGCTGCTTTTACTGGATGTTCTAATTTTTCTAATAAACGAAGAGTGAAAATTCCACCGAGACTATGACCAATAAGTATTGTATCTTTGTTTATGTATTTTTCATAATTTTTGAGAATATCAAACCACTCAGCTATTTTTGCGGGGATTATTGGAGGTGATGGAAAATGTGGCACGTAGACTTTATAGTTTAATTTCTCCAATTCTTGTTTTAACCAAGGAAACCAATTTTCTTCAGGGTATCCCTCAGTACCATGAAATATGAAAGCGTTCTTCATAGGATTTAATAATAAACGGAATTATATAAGTTTTTCGTTAGTCGCCACCTGAGTAATATGTTGTATAACTAATACTTCCCTAAACTCATCTGTCCAATTCGTTTTTTTGCAGAGATTTGTTCTGGAATATCTTCACCGAGTTGTTGTTTGATGTCTTCGGCTAGAACTTTCCCGAGAATTTGGGATAAGGTGGTTAGATCGATTGTTTTTATGTCACCTAAATCTTTAAGGTTATTGGTGTACAGTTTTCTTGCTCTTATTCTACCAATGCCTTTCAGTTTTAGTAAGGCAAGCAGTTCTTCCTTGACGCCATATTGTATGCACAAGCGTAATTTATGTATTTCTTTTACGGCATGATGATTATCAAGTATCTTGGATATCTCTTCTGAAGCGTATAATAACCATTCAGCAAGGTCTAATTTTACTTTGATTTCACCAGGACGGATATCATATTTTTCCAATAAATAATCTTCATCTTTTTCTTCAATCCATTCACTGAAGAATAAAGTGGTTTTGATAGAGTTGATAAAATCGTCATAGTCTAAATCATACGCGCTAGGCTCTTCTTTCAATAAAGAATCATAATTTTTTACCAGTTGTTCTTGAATATAATCTTGTTCTTTTGCTTTTACACGTAATAATGGACGCATTTCTAAAGTGTGAGAAATCATCTGTAATAAAGAGAATATTTTCTTTTTTGTGTTGAAATTGTTAAGATTGTCGATAAGATGCCTAGCAGTTAAAGGGTCAAGGTAGAGTTCAGAAATGCGTTTGCCAAGAAGAGTGGCACGCATGTGCTGTTCTTTTGGGTGATTTAATTTACTGGCAGGTGTGAATTCAGAATCGATTGATGAATTGGTTAAGGCAATAAATTCCCACTCTTTAAGTAAGGTTAACATTTTGTGGATAATAGTCTGTAATTTAGGCAAATCTTGGTATTGATGCGCCCAAAATGTTTTGGAAAAGAAAGCGTGCATGGACTGGTCGTCTTTAATTATACCTGAAGAGATTAAAGATAATAAGTAAGTTCGTAAAGTAGGTTCGGCAGCAAGTTTGGAATAAATGTCTTCAGGAACACCACAAATATATTTTTCATAAATTTCTTCTTTTTCTGCTTCGTTTTTAGCAATAATGATAGCTTCACCAAATTTTTCGTATTCTGGCCGGCCTGCTCTACCGGCCATTTGCATATATTCTAATACGGGAATCCAATCTTGACCCCAGCGGTCGTTGAACCGTTTCAAACTTTTAATGAGTACACGAAAGGCTGGGGTAGAAACGCCGGCAGCTAAGGTGGGAGTACAACAAATTATTTTGATCCTGCCTTCACGGAAGGAATTTTCAATTATTTCTTTTTGGTCATTCGTTAAACCAGAATGATGGAAGGCAATACCTTTTCTGATACAATGAGATAACCTACGACATTGTTTTGTAGGTGAAGATACTACTTTTAACACAGCATGTTCTAATTCTGGTTGAGATAATGAAGTTAAATGTGACAAATCTTCAGCAGTTTTTTCAGCACTAGCACGACTAGGCAAGAAAATTAACGCTTGTTTATTGATTTCAATAGTTTCTAGAGCTAATTTCTGAATTTCATCAAGCATTGTGTTTAGTTGGGTGGTTGTTTTATTAATTTATCGAGTGAAAAAGATGTATGGAACAATTTTGGCAACAAGAGTATTAAATGAAATGAGTAGAAATTACTTTTAGTTATATGGTGGGTGTAGTTGCTTTTCAGGATTTTCTTTGGTTTTTGTCAGTATATTTTTAAATGGATGTTCCTTTTGGGAAGCTATGATTATTAAAGAAATGGTCATACTGGAAACTCCCCCGGTACGGACAGGATATAGTTTGCCGTTCTTAAACCAGGAAGTGAATATCTCTCAAGGGTATAATGGTCCGTATAGCCATAAAGCATTAGAATATGAGTTGGCTTATGGAAAAATAATACAAGATGATCGTTTTTCGTTAGATTTTGCATTGCCTATAGGTACGCCGGTAAGAGCGGCGAAGGAGGGAATAGTAAAATTCATTGTTGATGGTTTTAGGCAATATTATCAAGGGCTAGATATACAACAAGCGACTTATTTTTATACCAATCATCTCTATCTTGTGCATGAAGATGGTAGTTTTACGTTATATTCGCATATACAGAGAGGAAGTTTTCAGGTTAAAAAAGGCGATTATATTCGGCACGGAGAAATTATGGCTTGTACGGGGTTATCGGGATGGATAGGATTAACACCCCATTTACATTTTGCTGCAGGAATTTTTAAGGGGAATAGATGTATACGCGAGACCTTTCCGATACTGTTTAAAGGGTATAATGGGGTATTAGAACAGAAAGAATTAGATTTAGAACGAGTGGCGAGTTGTTTTTGAAAATGAAGAAGTTCTAGTTTGTGAATAAATAATCGTACCAACGTATAATTCTATCCTAATGTACTCTCTTTAGGGATTATTGTTCAGCAGTCTGTTTGATTTTCATGACTAAGGAAAAGAAGGCATAGGTGCAAAGGCCATAGGCTACAGCTGCTAATGTATCAGAAAGAGCGCCGATGGAACCATACACTCCTTGGAACGTGTAGTAGGTGTACAGAATATCACTGAGAAAAATACCAATGTTGGCAAAGAGTAAATACAATAGGGTTATTTCAATTTCATCTAAACGTTCAAAGAAAAGGAAAATGCTTGCCGAGGAAATTAGGATTAAACCGCTGGCAATAGGATAAAAATAACCTAAAAATGTTTCTTCGGGAGATTTACCTTCAGCCATGATTGTTGTGGTTAATACATAGTACAGTAAAATGCCCATGATTGCGCCCGCAGAAAGGAGAAGGACAATTCCCTTCTTCAGCTGGCTATGTTTATTGTATAAGTAAATGGAGAATATGGTGAAGCCTAAAAATAAGGAAATTGCTCCAAAGAACCAATATAAATCAGGCATACTGGCAGAAGGTGTTTGGTTAAATATGTCATAAATAACAAAATAAGTCATTTCTGCGAACGCAAAACAGGAATAACCAAAGGCAATTAATGAAAAAGAAATGAGGGTAAGATTATTTAAACGCATTTTTTCGCGATTTTTAAATAGTTTATGGACTAAAGTAAAGCCAAAAATTGCCGTTAATGCAGATAAAAATAGCGTGGTAAAGAGAATTATTGATTGAAAGTTTTCAAATGCCATGATATTACCTCTTTTTTAATTATATTGGAAGAAATGTTTTTTGATATTTAAATTATTCGCTTATCTTGAGAACTCTGGTGAAAATTAAGTAGTTATCACATAAACCTTATAATCTCCTGTTGGAGGCGGTGGTGACGGAATATTTGTTTCTTCAGTAACGTGAACTTGCCATTCATAGGAAACTGAATCACGTCCATCAGAGATAGTAACGATAACTTTCTTATCGCCAGGAACTGTAAACGTACGTTCAATGGTATTAGTACCCATCACAGTGGCTTCACCTATACCAAAGTTCCAAGAATAGGAAATGGGATCATTGTCCTGATCATCAGCGACAGCTTGCAAAGTGAAGGGTTCATTTGCTTGCACTTCTACTATCGGTTGAGGGAAAGTTTGGACTATTCTAGGCGGACGATTAACGTTTTTAATAGTCACCTTTACCGGATGGATAGTCTCAATTTCCCCATCAAAAACAGCAAATTCCAGCCAGACCACCGTTTGCTCATCATTAAGTTTTTTGTTAAGATAGGACGAAGAACTGATGATATCATTCCAGCGGTTAGCGGTTCGATTAAGCACTGAATCATAACTTGGTGTCCACAAGAAAATACCTTCATTAAAAGAAGAACCAAGGGGGGAATTTTTTAAAAAGAGAGTAACATTATCGCCATCGGAATCTGAAGCAGTAACCGTTAGCTGAAAGGGTATGTTTTCATTTACCGTAACATCATCAGACGCAATTTCTAGACGAGGGGCTCGATTTTTCTTAAGCACATTGATTCTTACAGGAATAGTATCTTGTAATTGACCATCGGTAGCGGTAACATACGTTGTATATGTTCCTGTACTATCATAACTAGTTTGCCAGTCGCCGTTGCGTTTATCGAGAGGGGGAGTGAAGTAGAAATGAAGTATATCGCCATCATTGTCAATAGCTACCGGGTTATATTTAATATTTTCAGTTGCCGTCAAGGTAAGTGTGCCTGGCGGGGTAATTTTCGGTCTTAGATTGACGTTATGCACTAAAAGGGAAGTACTGCCATTAACACAAAATTCTTGGTCACAGGCTTGGATTTCTAAAGGAATACGTTTATCTTTAAGAAAGAAACGCTCTAAACGCAGGGCATTAAGAATGTTGCTGGCCATTCCTCCCTTACGTTTAATAGTTTCATAACCTGGCTGCCAAGAGAAGGATTTATTTTTTTCATCTAAAGAAGCATCCCACGGAAGATTTTTGAGCGAAAGCCGAAGAGTATCATTATCAGGATCAAATACATCCATATTCCAATTTAATTTCTGACCTTCACTGATATCAATTATCGCTGGTACTGTTAAAACAGGAGGACGGTTAACATTAGCAATGATGATAGTGGTGTTATATTTGATAGAATGTGTTCCATCTGATACGGTTATAATAAATATTTTAGTTCCAGCATCGTTATAATTAGTCTGCCAGATGCCTTTTTCATTAAAAGGAGGAGGAATAATATAACTGAGACTATCACCATCAAGATCTTTAGTTGGTAAATCTAATTGTACCAACTCTCCTTCCTTTATTGTTATTATCTCTGATTTAAATTCTGGAGGCCGATTGGAAGGATTAACGAGAATTTCCCAATTGCGAGTAATAGGAATTTTACTGTCGCTGATGATTAAAGATAAAAAATGCGAACCGCGGCTATTGTATAAAAAATGATAATTTGCTGTGTTTTTTTCACTGAGAGTGATATTATCTAAAATCCATTTGTAAGTTAAACCTTCATCATCAGGATCGCGAGCTTGAACATAAAATTCAGCCATGTCACCTTCATTATATTGTATTAAAGATTTATCACTGAAGAGATCTTGAATGAAGGGTGGTTGGTTTGTGGGTAGAACTTCAATAGATACTTTTTTCTTAACAATAAATTCCCCATCAGAAAAGGAAAATTCTATAACTTTATAGCCGGCATCGCCATGTTTGGTTTTCCATAAACCATTATGATTAAAGGGAGAAGGGAAGGAATATGTTAACGGATCTTGGTCAGGGTCGTCAACAAAAGACTTTAAATCAATAGTTTGCTCTTCTTTTGCTTTTATTCTTGTCTCTTTTAAGAAGGGAGGACGATTGCGCTTTTCAATAATCAGACGAATATGCTTGCGTACTTCGTTTTTTCCATCGGTTACCACCACTTCCACCGAATATGTTCCTGTATCTCCATAAGTAGTCTGCCATTCCCCCTGTTTATTAAAGGGATCAGGATAAATATACGTTAAGCGATCTTGATCTAAATCAGTAGCTTTAATATTTAGTTTTACTAAATCTCCTTCTTTTGCTTTGAATTCGGGCAGGGCTAAAGAAGATAAAGAAAAGAGAGTTAAAACTAGAATAAATAGAAATACTTGTTTAGAGGATAGTGATAATTTCATAGTCCAAAAACATCTGATATCACTTTAAATTTAAATAAAAAAAATAAAAAATTATTGACGTTCTACGACAATATCATTAATCACCGGCGGAGCGTTGACGTCATCAACAGTTACCCGTACTTCTTTCTTAATAGTATCTTTTCCATCGGTAACGGTTACAGAGATGAAATATTCTCCGTGATCAGTATAGCCGGTCTGCCAGACACCAGAATCACCAACTGGTTTAGAGATAGTCATTTTGACTTTGTCGTTAGGATCAGGATCGTTAATAACCGGTTTTATTACAACTAAATCTCCTTCTTTAACGTGAATTGTGCTGGGAAGATTGTCGACTTTTGGCGGAACGTTAACATCTTCAACTGTTAGCTTAAATTTCTTTTCTGTTGCCAATTCGCCGTCACTAGCACGAACTTTGATCAAATATTCACCGGCACTTTTGTAATCTGTCTGCCATTTACCTTTATCCAAAGGAGAGGAGAGGGTAACAGTTACGGGATCGTTGTTGGGATCAACTATTTTAGGATTAAGTTTGATTAAATCTCCTTCTTTAACTACCAAATCTTTTATTCCTTCAATAGTAGGAGGAACATTGACACGTTGCACAATAATCTTTAATTTTTGTAAAGTGGTTAACTTGCCATCAGAAGCACTGATACTAGATAAATATTCACCAGCATCACCATAATTAGTCTGCCAATCTCCGTTCTTATCTAAAGGCTTGCCATAATTTAAAGTTACCAAATCTTTATCAGGATCTACAGCATTTACTTTCATGTGCAATAATTCGTTTTCTTTTACTTTGACAACAATTACATCATTTTCTTTTTCAGTTTGAATCTTTACGGGTTGTTTAGATTCAGAGGCTGTAGGTTTAGGAAGAGTGACTTCTTTAACAATAGTCTCTGTTTTTTTAGGTTCTGGCGCAGTTTTAGCAGATGTGGAGGAATTAGTAGAAGCAGAAGAATTTTTTTTGTCCGTTTTCACTTCTTCTTTTTTAAAGGAAGAGTTAGAAGGTGTTTTACCAGAGGCTTGCACTTCTTTTTCTACGTTAGCGATTTCTTTAACTAGAGAAGCATCGTCAACCTTTGCTTGCTCTTTAGTTTCTTCTTTAGGCACATCAGTAGTTTTATAATCTACACAGCCGACGATAAAGAGAAACAATACTAAAATTGCAATACTTACCAATACTTTTTTCATTTTAATAAGACACCCCCCATGATGTTATTTTGTAGCTATTCTAGGATAGGAACTCTTATTTAAAGATTTATACTCAAGGAGATATATACCCAAGTATGATTGTTTTGATATCTAGTTAATATTGTTTGTTTTGCAGAATATTACGTTGTAGCCACAAGATGAAAACTAAAACTAAATTATTAATGGGTGTTCTTTGTTTCCGTATTCATCTCAAAAAATAATTCTAATCTTAATTCATCTGGGTCACTAAAGAAAACTGCATAATATAACTCATCCCCATAATCCGGAAAGTGTTGAGGTTTTTCGGTAACAACTACTTTTTTCCTCTTCAAAAATTTGTAAAATTTATCCACAGTTTCTTTTTTATCTGCTCTAAATGCAAGATGATGAAAGCCAACTCTGTATCTATCAAATTTATCATTAACAAATTCATTATGTCCTTGAAATATTGCTATATACTCCGTAAAATCTTTACTTTTAAAATAAACATTTCTTTTATCTTCAAAAGCAACTGAAAAACCTAACCAACCGAGAATCTCTTTATACCATTTAGATGATTTTTTAAGGTCTTTAACTGTAAGTACAAAATGTCCTCCCATAACTATTTTCCCCATAATAACAGAATTAAGATTAAACTATAAATAACTTTCTTTTACTTTGAAAAATAAAATATCATGAGCATAATCATAATCCATTTCTCCTTTTCCTTTCGCATCAAGATGTTTTGTTTTCATTTTAGATTTTTGGTATGTTGTCAGTCATGTAAAATTTACTAGTCAAAGAAAACCGACCACCACCAGTCAATAGACTGTGGTGGTCGGTTTTCTGACCATGCTTTTTCCACTTTAAGTGTTAGTGGATGTGTACCACCAGTGAAACACACTGGTGGAAAAAGCATATTTTAAGGTTATATTTTGCAAATCGCATCAATTATTGAACATTTGTGAGATTTGCTAGAATAGTAAATCGCATGGCGTAATGTTCCATTCTTTTGTGATTTACTATAAGTTTCTCAAAAAATTTTCTGCACTTTTTGTCGACGATAAAATGGTACAACTTCACAAAGTAAACTGAGAAGTCTTAACGTGGCTCCCTGCGTTATACTTGCTCGACTGACGTCTCCCACTCCCATCTAAAGTTGGGGTTGCATAACATAATTATCAGGATAAGCCATAATCTTTAAAAATAAACCTCGTTTCTTACTTCTCATAAGGTCCCGTAGCTCAGCCTGGTACACTTTTACGAAAAGTTTAATCAAAAGATGATTTCGTAAAAATATGGGCAATGGAGCGCACGACTGATATTATCATAAATAGATATCGTGAGGCCCCGCGTTCAAAATGCAAGTATCCTGTGCGAGATTCTCAAGGGGGATGTTCCTACGGAAATCCCACGACGAAAGCAAAAGAATACTTGATGAAAGTCGCGGCGGGACCATTTTTTTTAATTGTTTTTTTAATCAAAGAAAACCGACCACCACCAGTCAATAGACTGGTGGCATGCTCGCCTGCGGGCTCGGGTCGGTTTTCTGACCATGCTTTTTCCACTTTATGTGTTAGTGGATGTGTACCACCAGTGAAACACACTGGTGGAAAAAGCTTTGACCCTCAGCTCTGTACGAACAGGGCTCAGAGGGTATTTTTTTGATTTTGGTTAACTTCAAAGAGAAAAAGATTTTAGAATACTTAAGCCTGACGCCACCAGTCACCGCTCACTGCGGTTCGCTATAGACTGGATGGTAAAGAAAATTGATTAGGAAATTTTTTGTAAAGCCAATCTAAGCTAAATTTCATAAGTGCAGTTATAGTCAAAGAAAACAGACCACCACCAGTCAATAGACTGGTGACATGCTCGCCTGCTGGCTCGGGTCGGTTTTCTGACCATGCTTTTTCCACTTTAAGTGTTAGTGGATGTGTACCACCAGTGAAACACACTGGTGGAAAAAAGCATATTTTAGTGCTTATTTTTCGCTTAAATCTTATTATTCCCTATTACCTGCCTTATGAAACATGACTTAAATGAGGATATTTTTCTAAATTAAACTTATTTATCTACTTAAACATTTGGGGGTTACAATTTATAAATAACGAAAAGGAGATACAAAGAATGCAATATGCGATATTAGATTGTTATACAGATGAGGCTTCGGGATTAGGTGTGCCTCCTTATTTAGGCACATACCCAAGGTATATCTATGGGCAATTGAAAAGGGATGGTCATTCTATTAAGTATATTACCATAGATGATTTACGGTTATGGAAACATTATCATAACATAAAAAAGGAAACGTTAGAATATCAAAAAACAAATATTAGAATTTATAATTTAACTATAAATAAGGCAGAAGATGTTTTAGAAGAAACTGAGGTGTTGATAATTATTTTAGGAGTGCACGTGCCAGGAAAGTATTTATCGGCATTGCCGGGAACGTTAGAGGAGATAATTCCTTGGGTCAAGGAATTAAGATGCAATAAAATTTTAACTGGACCAGCAATTTTCGGCACGCAATTAGAGGGGGGAAAAGAGTTTGAAAAAAGAGATTTGTCGTTATTTGATGAGGTTAAAGATTATACTGTTAATTTTGATAAATTGGAAGATTTTTTACTGTCAGGAGTGGAAATTATCACACAAATTCCACAAAAAAGAATTATTGAAATTGAAACGAGTAGAGGATGCGGTGTGGGAAAATGCAGCTTCTGCACTGAACCATTGAAAAGCAAGTTTGTTAACCGCAAAATGGAAAATGTGGTTAAGGAAGTTAAGAGGTATTATGATTCTGGTGCGAGGATGTTTAGATTGGGAAAACAAGCGGATTTTTACGCGTGTGATAGGCCAATAGAAATGCTGCAAAAAATAAATTCTGAATGCCCAGCATTAGGAGTGCTGCATATTGATAATGTCAATCCTAATTCTGTTATTTCTGCGAAAGGCGAAGAAATTACTAAAGCAATTGTAAAATATTGTACCCCAGGCAATGTTGCGGCTTTAGGAGTAGAGAGTTTTGATCCGGAAGTTATTAAAGAAAATAGATTGAACACTTCGCCAATTGTTGCGCGAAAATCGATAGAAATTATTAATAAGTATGGGGCGGTGCGCGGGGAGAATGGAATGTATACATTTTTGCCGGGAGTTAATATTATTTTTGGGTTATTGGGGGAGAGTAAAGAAACGCATAAGAAAAATATGCAAGCTCTGCAAGGAGTTCTGGATTCGGGGTTATTATTAAGAAGAATTAATATCCGACAGGTTGCGGTGTTTGCGGGGACTTATTTAAAAGAAAGAGGGGGATTGAAGTATTATCATAAGAATAAAAAGTATTATTGGAAATGGAGAAATCAGATCAGGCAAGAGATTGATAATAAAATGCTAGAGAGAATATTACCTAAAGGAACTATTTTGCGGGATGTTTATACAGAAATTTACGATGGTAAAACAACATTCTGCAGGCAGTATGGAACATATCCGTTAGTTATTGGTATTAAAGGAAGAATTCCGCTAGGAAGGAAAATTTCTGTAAGAGTTAAGGATTATATGTTGAGAAGTGTGGTGGGCGAACAGATTTGATTGTGATTAATGTTCGCCAACGTATCCCATGTTAGCAGATCCGAGCGTAACGCAGTGAAGCGAGAGCGCAGCGGGGTGCGAACGATAGTAAGAAGTTGTTGAATAAAGTTTTTATAGGAAATATGAAAAATGGAGTGGAATGATAATTGATGACAAGGTTTATGGAAGACAAGAAATAGATGACCCGCTCATCTTAGAAATCATAGCTACTCCGGAGATGCAGAGGTTGAAAGGAGTTAATCAATATGGAATATGGAACCTGTTTAATGAGAGATATTTTACGTCTAGATTTGATCATTGTGTAGGCGTTTATCTGTTATTACATCATTTTGGAGCGTCGCGAGAGGAGCAGACGGCAGGATTAATGCATGATATTGCGCATACGGCGTTTTCTCATGTGATTGATTATGTTTTTGATGATAGTGCAACGCAAACTGTGCATGAAACATTTCACACTCGAGTTATTTTTAATTCAGAAATACCAAATATCTTAAGAAAATATGGATTGGATGTGGAAAGATTAGTTGATGAACATAATTTTGGCATTTTAGAGAGGGCTTTGCCTGATTTATGCGCAGATAGAGTGGATTATTTTTTAAGAGATAGTTTATTATTAGAAAAGTGTTCACGTGAAGAGGTTAGGATGATACTGGGAGCGTTGAACGTGTATGAACAGGAATTGATGTTAACAGATAAAGATACGGCAGAAATGATGGAGGGAAGATTTAGGCAAATGTGTCTTGATTTCTGGGGACCACCAATACAAACTGGTTCTTATACATTAATGGCTAATATATTACGAGAGGCGTTGGAAAAAGAGATTATTGATGAAACTGATTTTTTTTCTACTGATGAGAATGTGTTAAAAAAATTGCACGATTCTCTCGATGCTAATATTGTACACCAACTGCAATTATTTTCTACAGATAAAATAGTAGAAGGTACGGCAGAGGAGCATACGTTCCATAATAGGTCAAAAGCCAGATATATTAATCCAAAAGTATTCGTTGAGGGAAAGATTATAAGAACAACTGATTTTGTGCCGGGATTACAAGATAAATTAGAAGAGTTTATAGAAAAATATAAGGAAGGATATTATATTAAAATCATAGAGTAAACTTATTTTTTCTGTTTTAATCTTTGTATTAAAGCATAAATTTCTTCGGCTTTTTGTGTTAAGGAATTCAAGGTGGTTGCTTCTACGGCAAAATGTTCGCTTCTTTTTTTTACTTCTTGATCGGCGCGTAATAAGTTAGCATGAACTAAGGCTAATCTCGAACGAATGGTTTCGATATGCTCTTTGGTCAAACGAGCATTGGAGTTTTTTAAGACACGAACGGCATCAAGAATTTGTTTTTTTTCTTCTTGAACTATTTTTAAATCAGTTTCTAAAAGAGCAGCAAGTTTTTTTCTATCGGTATCAAATTCTTGTTCTAATAATGATTGATCCACTTGTTTATTAAGCAGTCCGAACATTTTTCTTCACCTTTAATGGTTTTAGGGTAGGCTTATTCATCAGCCAGTTGGCTAAGCGCATGAGCAACGGTGTCATAATGATAGTGAGGATGATTAATAAAAGTATCGATGAAAATAAGCTGGTAATATCTTGGCCGATAAAATATTGCGGCTTAGCATTGGCTAAAGCAATTAATGTGCTCATGACTACTAAGGTAACTTCCCCATATGGAAGCAAGCCTAGACCGACAATAACTGCTTCACGATTAGAGTATTTATTTATTTTACAGGCGATAAAGCCACCAAGTACAAGTAAACCATCAATGACGACAAAAAATAAAATTGCTCTTAAGATGTTAGCAGTGAAATTGGCAAAGATTAATTGCGAACCGATTACGGCAAAAAAGATAGGAATAAAAAAGCCGTGAGATAAGGAAGATATTTTTTCTATGAAGGTATGGCTTTCAAAGATAGGAGAACGAGATAAGATGATTCCTGCAAAAAATGCGCCGATAATGGAGCTTAAACCAAAATAGCTCGCGGACCAGGCGGAGAGAAGGATTAAAACAATTGCTAAGGAAAATTGCGCTTCTTCTACACGAAATTTTACGGAAAAGGTGGTTAATTTTGGCAAGTACATAGAGCCAAAGTAAAAAATGACGAAAAATAGGGTTATGGAGGCAATAACTTTAGCTATCTGAATCCAAAGGTTGGCACTCCCACCGGTAACAATTTCGGCATAGCTGGCGACTATTGTTAATAAAATAAGGCCCAAAATATCATTTAATACTAGGCTACCAATAACTGTTTTACCAATACGAGTGTCAATTTCATTGATGCCAAAGAGAGAACGGATAGAAACGCCCATAGACGTTGCACTTAGGGCAATGGCAATAAATAGAGAAGTAAGAAGATTGAAACCGAGGTAATAGCTGAATGCCACGATAATCGCAAAATGGATGCCGCAAGAGAAGATGGAGATTAGAATAGAAGTAGATTTGTACCTGAGCAGTTCTTTTATTGTGCCGTGTTCAAATCCGGCGGTGAAAATTAAGAGGATTATTCCAATCTCGGCGAGATAATTAAGAACATCGTGAAAGCCCAGCATATTTAATAGCTGCGGTCCTAAGATAATACCGGCAAGAACTTCGCCCACCAAGGAGGGTAATTTGATTTTTTCGGCGAGTTCCCCGAGAATTTTAGCAAGTAAGATGAGCAGGGCTAATGAGAGAATAAAGGAGAGGGCTTCCATATTATCTCTTATTTAAGATTTTTTTATAATGTTTGAGAATAGATATATCAGTAAGAATGCCCAGGAGTCTCTTGTTTTTATCTACTACGGGAAGTGTAGATAAATCTTCATCATACATTAATTTAGCGGCATCGAGGATGTTATCTTCTAGGGAAAGCGTAAAATTATGTT
Organism: Candidatus Woesearchaeota archaeon; assembly: GCA_016185725.1. Lineage (GTDB taxonomy): Archaea > Nanobdellota > Nanobdellia > Woesearchaeales > GW2011-AR9 > JACPNA01. The sequence goes on from JACPNA010000006.1 coordinate 19,123, forward strand.
TAGTCATGAAATCTTTTACAGTACGTTTCTTTTTTTTGAAGAGAAGTTTTACTTTGTTAAGATCTAGTGATTCTTCACCTAATTCTTCCGGCGCTATGTCTAGAAGAAGCAAGTTGTGTTGGTCTATCTCGCCAATGACTTGTTTTTTTTTATTGATTACGGGCAGGGATGATTCTGGAATAGAGATAAGAATTTTCAAGACTTTGTCAAGGGGTTCGTTAACGTAAATTAAAGGGAATTTTTTTACCATAACCTCTTTTATGTTCATAAAAAGAAGGAGATGTTTGGGGTTTATAAATATTATTAGAAGTTATGGCTGTGGGACAGTAAAGTTATGCTCCTATCCAAAACAGGTTATGCCATAATGTGGTGAGCCCATACGCAGTATCTATACGCTCCTCTCTTTTCTGAGCAAATCTCCATCCCGTTCTTTTCTTGTCCTCAGAGAATCCAC
>JACPNA010000034.1 GCA_016185725.1 Candidatus Woesearchaeota archaeon
ACTCTTCTTGCATTTTTGGGACATGGGTTTCACCTGGAGGTGAAGCCTATGCCCCCTTACTTCACCTCTCTTTATAAATGAAAACGGAAAGAATATATAGAACTATCGACTACAATTATCTAAAACGTCAAAGGTAAGTTAAAATACAAATATCCAAAAATTAAAAAAAAAACCTCATCCTATACTCCCAACTCTCCTTCCTTCAATCCTTTTCTTTGAATAATCTGATTTCTAATCTTATCTTGCAGCTCCATTGGCAGCTTCTCAAACATCTGATCAACAAGAGAACTACTGCCTCTGCCTTCCGTTGCCGACCTTAAATCGCTGCTAAATCCAATCAATTCTCCTACCGGCAATTTTGCTTTAACTACTACTTGGTCTTCTTCCTGTTCCATCTCTAATAACTGCCCTCGCTTGGACGTAACCAATTTGGAAAGCTCTCCAGTATATTCTGTAGGCGCTTCTAATCTCATCACTTGTAACGGTTCAAACATCACCGGACCTGCTTGCATCATCGCTCCTCGAATACCTTCACGAACTGCTGGATACATCTGTGCCGGACCTCTATGAATCGCATCCTCATGTAATGAACAATCTGTCAAACTAACCTTTACATTAGTACATGGTTCTTTCGCTAATGGACCTCTCTTCATAACATCTTCGAACATATCTAAAACTAATTCCATAATCTCGTTAATATAAACAATACCTCTGGTTTGATCCATAAACACATTTCCTTCATATACTGCTTTAATCATCCCTGCTTTTTTTGCATCCCAACCACATTCTTCTCTTAAGAATGTAACTGCTTGATCATCTTTCTTTTTGTATCTTCCCACCGGCATCTTTCCATCTTTTATACCTTGCACTATTTCCTGTTCTAAAGGCTCAACCTTAAAATACAACTTATTATGTTTGTTTGGTGATTTTCCTTCTACCTCCGGACTAGCTTTAGTAATAGTTTCCCTGTATACTACAATAGGCTGTGAAGTTTTAACTTCGACCCCTTTCTCCGTTATAATCCTATTTTCAATAATTTCTAAGTGTAACTCCCCCATACCGCTAATCAAATTCTGACCGGTTTCCTCATTAATTTCTACTTTAACCGAAGGATCTTCCCTGCTGACCTTGCGCAAAACTTCGATCAGCTTTGGCAAATCTCCTGGCTTTTTCGCCTCAATCGCTTTCGTAATCACCGGTTCAAAAATATGTTTTAATTCTTCAAATGGCTGATCCGGTTCTAAAGTAATCGTTTCACCCGCAAATCCTAAAATACCAGAAATAGCTAAAACATTCCCACCGGGAATTGATTCAATAATTTCTGGTTTAATCCCATTATAAATATATACATTCTGAATTCTCTGTTTTTGCTTCGCATTGTTTAGATAGACTTCCATGCCGCCGCGTAAAGTTCCGCTAAACAAACGTCCTGCTGAAATATCTTTACCTGATCTCGGATCAATAACAATTCGAGTGATAACAAACGCCGGTTTTCCGTTAGGGTTGCATGTCATTAAATCTTTTCCAAATTCCGAATCCAAATCCCCATGCCATATTTTGGGAATTCTATACATTTGCCCCTCCATCGGATCAGGAAGATGTTTAATTACCATATCTAAAATAACTTCATTCAATGCCGCATTATCCCACACCCATGTTTTACGTTCTTCTTCATCCATTTCATAGATACGTAAAATATCTGAGAACTTAACTTTCTTTTTAGTCATGTAAGGAAATGATAAAGCCCAATTTTCTCTTGCCGAACCGAATGCTACACTGCCTCCTTGTACACTCACTTTCCATTTTTCTTTATATTCCGTTTCCGCAATTCTTTCAATTAACTTATTGAATTGTACTACCAGAAGCATAATCCTTTCCGAAATCTTTTCTGGAGATAATTTCAACTCTTTGACTAACCTATCCATCTTATTGATAAATAAAACCGGCTTAACTCTCTCTCTTAACGCTTGCCTTACTACCGTTTCTGTTTGTGGCATAATTCCTTCCACCGCACAGATTAAAACTACTGTTCCATCAACTGCTCTCATTGCTCGAGTAACATTCCCGCCAAAATCAACGTGGCCAGGAGTATCAATTAAATTAATCAAATATTCTTTGCCGTCATAATCATGAATCATCGATACATTAGCAGCATCAACTGTCATTAACCGTTCTTGTTCATCGCCATGCTGCCAAGTTGCCATTCCTCCCTCCAATTGACCAGCAAACTTAGCTGCCATTTTACCAGAAGCGGCTAATAAATTATCTGTAAACGCCGTTTTACCATGATGAATATGTGCGCTTGTACAAATATTACGAATTTGTTTAGGGTTTTGGGTAATCTTCATTACCTTCTCGACCATTATGTCTGCCATTGTTCTAACCTCGCATTTAATTATTATTAATTATAGTTTAAAAGACATGCTCTTGATGTGCTATTTTATACGAATGTAACTCTTCTGGTTTAAACCATAGCGCTACTTCTTGTTTTGCTTCCCCCACATTGCCAGAAGCATGAATTAAATTTTCAATCGCCTTATCTTCTTTATCTGCATGGGCAAAACTTATATGCGCAAAATCTCCTCTGATAGTTCCTGGTAATGCTTGTTTTGGTTCAGTACTACCCGCCATCTTACGTACGCCATCCACTGCATTGATACCTTCTAAACATAATGCCATCACTGGACCATTTGTCATAAATTTAAGCAATGCTTTCAAAACTTTTTCTCCTCTGCGTTGTGCCACATCAAAATAATGTTTTCTGCCCAAATCTTCTGTTATCCAAACCATTTTAGCTCCCGCTACTTTATATCCCGCATCTTCAAACCTTGACAATATTCTTCCCATTAACCCGCGTTTGACTGCATCTGGTTTTAACAATACTAATGTTCTTTCTATCATGCTGTTCACCTTATGAAACACCTTATGAAAATAAAAAAACAATTTATTAATTATTAATTAATTATTATTAATTAATCAATTTACTCTGCTCTTTTTGTTTTATTATCTCCTTGTTTCTTATGTTCTTGTCTATAACTTTCTGTCCATCTAACCTGCAACGGTTTTCTTTTTAGCTTATGTAAATTTTTTTCACATTTGTTAGAGCAGAAATTATCGATTTTCCCGCTATTGTAAACAAACATTTTACCTGTTCCACGTTCAATTGATCTTCCGCAAAAAGTGCATTTTGGCATTTAACTCACCTCGTTCCCCGCGGGGCATTTGTACTGCTTCCTCCACGCCTTGGTCCGCCGCCTACTCTCTGTGCTTCAATTTCTGTCTCTAATAACATCAAAATATCTCCTACTTGTATCGGACCTTTAACATTTCTTCTGATAGATTTATTTTTATCTCTTCCATCTAAAATTAAGCACATGACTTGAGTAAGCTCTCCTCTGGTACCCGCTCTTGTTACAATCTCTTTAACTTCCGCCGGTATACCTTCGTTGAATCTAATTTCGCCTTCTAAACGTTCTTCCGTAGCTCCTGCCTGTGGTGCTTGTTGCGGCTTCACTCCCGGTCCCTCCATAGTTTTTTTTCCCATGAATATCACCTAACGCTTCAACGCCTCAATAGCTTGCTTTGCTTCGCCTTCTTTAACAACTGCTACTGCCGCTGTTCCTACTGCTAAACCCGCCGCAGCACCTAAATCATCTTTTTTGGTTATTTGTACACAAAGAATATTTTTTTCTTTGCACAATAAAGGTAAATGCATCACGATTTCTTTAGGATTGACATCAGCTGCAAAAACAACTAATTTCGCTTCTCCCTTTTCAATTGCTTTGGTAGCCTCGTTTGCTCCTTTTCTAATTTTACCGCTCGTTCGAGCGATTTCGATAATTTCCAAAACTTTTGCTTCATCAGCCATAGATTTCAAACCTCCGCGTTATAATCTTATTTTTATTTGATTTTTATTTAATTTTATTTTTTATTATTCAATTTTTTATTTTGTTTTTCGATTAAATTCTCAACCACTGACATAAATATAACAAATATAAGATAAAAGAAAAAATCTCTTACCTCGTGGCCTTATTAACCAACTCATTGGTAACAAACTCTAAAATTAGAGTTTATTTATAAAGCTTTGTATAGCCCTTGTCATTGCCTAAACATTAATTAAGTTTGTCTTAAAATAACGAAAATTCGCTGTTCAGAACTTATCCCTCACTTTAGCAGATATACATCAGAATGCTATACCTTCTCCAGATATCACTTTCAAAGCAATCTCTCTTTAACCCTTTCTCTTCCACATCTGTTTCACCATAAGAAATCCCAGCGGTGTGACTAAATCAGTATCTTGTTTCTTTAACTCTTCTTCTGCTTCTTCTTTTGTATATTCAAACACGTCCATCATTTCAAGCACATCGAGTTTTTGCTGTTCTGTTTTCTCGCATTCTTCTGCCAGAAATAAATGATAATAATGCGTTAATCTTCCTGGAGAGCCCGTAAAGGAGCCGAGTAGAGCCCATTTTTTTGAAGTATATCCTGTTTCTTCTGCAAGCTCTCGTTTTGCTGCCACGAGCGGCTCTTCATTCATAGCCACATAACCGCATGGTAACTGGAGAATTTCTTTTTGCACTCCGTGCTTGTATTCCTTAATCATCAGTATTTTACCTTCTTTTGTCATTGCAACTGCGCAACTGACATCTTGAATTTCCATAATATAATATGAATCGACAATTTTTCCATTTAAAGTGACACAACTGTCTTTTCGAAGCTTTATATAATCATTCTTTTCCAGATATTTTTGATTGAGAATTTTCCACTTTGCCATTCATTTTGTTGTTCATACCTTATTTATATTAGTTATGGAAAGTCTCCATTATTTTTGTGAACAGAGAAGAATGCTCGCCTCATTCAAAAAATGAATTAACATCAGCTAATATTCCCTCCTTCCACACCATATACTATTAAATATCCTCTTTCCACTTTTTTGCCTCTTCTAAAAAAGCTAACTCTCTCCTCAATATAAATTTGCCATTATATCCCTTAGATTTTTCTTTGCTTAACATGGAAATAGCTTCATTAAGAGCGACCCATTCTAACTTATATTCATCTTTAATTTCATCTTCCATAAATGTAGGTGTAGAACAACTAACCGCTTCCGCTAAAAAACAATAAGATGTTTGTTTAATACCATTTTTATTTCTATATTCAATAATACTTCCAACTTCACCAATAACTTTAATTCTACACCCTGTCTCTTCAAAAACCTCTCTCATTAAACAATCCTTAATTGATTCATTTCGTTCAGCTTTGCCCCCTGGCAATTTATGATATTTTTTTTTACCGACAAACAACAACGCCATTTTACCTTTGTAAAATAGTATCGCTCTAGCACCAATACGCTCCTCATATTGAGAAACATTAACCTTCTCCAAACCTAAATCACCCTCGCGAATTTCCACTAATAATTTCATTAACAAAATATAAATTAAACCATTTATAAAATATACTGTTCTTCTTCATCACAATAATAAATATAAATTGACAAAAACAAAAAATAATATATGGCCTCTTCCTTCCATTACGCTCATCTCGCCGACTTGCATCTAGGCTCTTGGCGTGATCAAAAAATGCGTGACCTTTCCACAAAAGCTTTTCTCACCGCAATTGATAATTGTATACAAACAAAAGTAGACTTCATCTTATTTGCAGGAGACTTATTCAACACTTCTTTACCATCATTGGACACCTTAAAAATTGTCGCTAAAAAACTCAAAGAACTGCATGAACATCAAATCCCATTATACGTTATTCCTGGCTCGCATGATTTTTCTCCCTCGGGAAAAACTATGCTTGACGTCTTAGAAAATGCTGGTTTGCTAAAAAATGTTTGCAAAGGCACAATTAATCTGGAAACAAAAGAATTAGAGTTGAAATGGACCATCGACCAAAAAACAGAAGCAAAAATTACTGGTATTTTAGGCAGAAGAGGATTGCTAGATAAATCTTATTATGAAAACCTTTCTAGAACAAATTTAGAACAAGAATCAGGTTACAAAATTTTTATGTTTCATACCACCATTACTGAATTGGTGCCCAAATCATTATCAATGATTGACTCCCAGCCCCTTTCTTTCTTGCCTAAAAATTGTAATTATTATGCTGGTGGCCATATTCATCATCCTGTCAAATTAGAGCTTCCTGAATACCCCTTAGTTGCCTACACTGGCGCTTTATTCCCTAATAATTTTCCTGAAATAGAACAATACAGCACCGGCAGTTATTATTTGATAAATGTAGAAAATAATCAACAGACCATTAAAACTATACCATTGGACTTAATTAAACATATTCCTTTAGAATTAGATTGCAGTCATAAATCGCCAGAAATTATTATGTACGATATCCTAAACCAATTTCAAAATAAAGATTTGACCGACACCATTATAACCTTACGCTTGCATGGCACAATAACCCACGGAAAGGTTTCGGATATAAACTTCAAAGAAATATTTGACCAACTATATAAGCAAAATGCTTATTTTATTATGAAAAACACCTCTAAATTAACTTCAGAAGAATTTGCTGAGATAAAAACTTCCGCTTCAAATCCTGAAACAATCGAATCTGAAACTATTCAAGAACATTTACAACAACTAAAAACATTTGAAAAAGATATTGAATTGCAGCTCATACAATCATTATTACACTCTTTAAACACATCAAAAAACGAAGGTGAGCATATTTTAGATTTTCAAAAAAGAATAATGAGTGAACTTAATAAAATATTAAACTTAGAAATCTCTGCCAATTGATCTTCTCAAAACCACCTATATATCCTAACCAATAGTTACGCTTACAACAATCTTTATATATAAAAATTTCAAATTTGATAATAAAATAGTGTTAGCATTAAGGTTCTACAAATTTAATGTAAAATCCTAACACATCTAACACATTAAAAGGAGGTCAAAAGATGAAGATATCGAAAAAGAGTAGTTTATGCGCATTAATGATAATAGGAATAATTTCTTTGATTATAGTGGCTGTAAATGCCATCCCCGAATTAGTTTCTGAACAATCGGCCTATGCTAGTTGTACAGAAAAACAAACCAACAAAAAATCATTTGTTGCTGATACTGAAAAAATAAGTATTGGAGAAGTCTGTCAACGTGACGCCCGCATTATTTTGTATGAATGTCAAGATAATGATTGTAATTCTAAAACAAAAATTACTGAAAACTATAAGCGTAACGACAGCTTAATACCATTTAATAACTTTGATTTAAACAAAAAATATTATTATGAATGTTTCAGTTGCGAAACTGCTCCTATTGTTAAAGAAGGATCGACTCTCACAGGAAAAGAACCCGTAGTTAAAGATAAAAAATGTGCAATTACTATAACCGAAGGAGAAAAAGTATCCCTAAAATGGCAAGGATCAGATCCTGATAAAGAAGTTGGCCCCCAAGGAAAATTAACCTACAAATACGAAGGTGTAGTTGGTGAAAGTGGCCAATGGCAGACCAAACGCGGTGATGCTGGCATTTACCAAGTAAAAGCAAAGATCTCTGATGGTGAATATACCGATGAAACTTCTCTCTGTATTGAAGTCTTAAAAAAGAACACTGCCCCAAAAGTTAATGCCTCTGCAGCCATTAAAGTATACGAAGGAGAAACTATAAAATTAGACGCCATATGTACCGATACAGAAGGAGACAAAACAACCATTGCTTATACTGGTTGGATGACTGCCGATACCAGAACAACTAATTATGAAGATGCGGGTGAATATAGCACGGTTATCAACTGTAAAGATCAGTTTAACGATGAATCATCTGCAACCGTAAAAATAATTGTTTTAAATAAAAACCGCCCGCCAAAAATAACATGGGTGGCTAATAATTAGTTTTTTATTTTTTTTATTTTAATCTAATTATAAAAATTATTTTGCAATAAACATTTATTCTTACAGATTACTCCTATAAATGATAAAAAAATAGTAAACTCTTTTGGAACTATTAGTAAACCATATAACAAATCAGGACTGAATTCTTCCATAAACTAATATTTTGATATCCTTATTTTATTTAAGGATTTGGATTCTATGGGAATAAGAAGAAGATTTAAATAAATATAAAATTAATAACAAAAATATGAAGATCAAATATGCAGTAATCATAATCCTAGGATTAATTCTATTAGTAAGTTGTTCACCACCAAATAATATCGATCAAACTACTCAACCTATACCAACTACTGTAACTAATAATCCTCCTCCCACTTTAGAAAACGAAAATGGTTGTCCATCTAAATATGATGGTACTTGGAAAGGATTGTTCACCTATGAATACGATGTGCCGATAAAGGATGCAAATGGCTGGAGTACGGGAGAATACAAAAAAATTACAAAAAGCCTTCATTTAACGATTACTTTGAAATGTGTGAGCGATGATGATACAACAACAGTGTTATCAATTACACACGCCATCAACAGTCACCCCCACTTTGGTTGTCAAATTAGTGGTTGTACGCCTGATCAAAATTTCGGAACTATCAATCTTCCATCCAAAGATACTGATATCGGAAAAGAATCATTAGAAGGCCAATTTATTCCTATTAAATTTCCTAACGGAATCAACTTAGGTTCCACAGATGGATTTGATGCCCTTTATGTTGGCGTTGATGGAACTGTTTTGTCTAATACTTTAAATCCCGCTTATACTTGCCGTACATGGGGAGCGGGAGGAACAACAGAAGAAAATGCTTTATTCCCGTCAAAAGATGAAACAGCAGAATTTTTATATCCTGCTTGTTTCAAAAGCTGGTCAATGAACAAGGTAAGCTAAGTTGGAAAGAATTATTTCTTTAAATCATTTCCAAAATTGTCAAAGAAAACCGACCATGCTTTTTCCACTTTATGTGTTAGTGGATGTGTACCACCAGTGAAACACACTGGTGGAAAAAGCATATTTTAATGTATATCCCTTCAATCCATTTTGAAAAATGTAGCCCTAAAAATGAATGCGCGTTGGTATATAAAATAAAAGTAGCCCCGCGCGGATTCGAACCGCGGTCAAAGCCTATCCCCCTCTGAAAAAGTCCAAAGGGCTCTATGCTAGTCCACTACACCACGGGGCTATATACCGAAAATTCGTGCTAAAACACACGGTTTTACACACCATTAAATTTCCTATAAAATTACTTCCCTTTCACTTATTTATAAAATTTTGGGTGACAAAAATCACTTCTTTCTAAAGAACAACCCTAACCCTATCAACGTAGCTAAAGAAGCAAACATAAACGCATACGCCGGATTAATTTTCCATAGCAATCCTGCAATAATCGATGCTGGCAAATAAACCATACCTGTAACATAAGCATACATTCCTAACGCTGTCGCTTTTCGTTTCTTTTCTAAATCTAAAATATACGCTTTACTTTGCGCTTCATCTATTGCAAAAAATATTCCAAATAAGCCGAATAAAACAATAACTTCCCATTTATACCTCGCGAAAATAAATCCGATACTCATAAGGAGATAAATCAAAAAACTTAAAATAATAATTTTCCTTCGTCCAATTATATCCCCCAACTTTCCTATCGGCACAGAAACAATTACAAACACTAAATTGAAAAAAAGATATAATAATATTACATCCTTTATCATAAATCCCACTAAATAAGCTTTTAACAGCAAAAAACTAAAACTAAAATACGCCAATGAAAACACTGCTGATGAAAGCAAATAATTTTTATATTCTTTACTAGTGCCTTTAAACATTAAAAAAGTATTTTCTCTCTTGGTTGGTTTAACTGATCTATCCTTTAGCAAAAATAATACTAACACTGATGCCGCCGCCGGCACAAGTGCAATTAAGAACAACAATTTAAACGTGCTATAACTCTCGCCCAAACTCCTTATAATAAAAAAGGCAATGAGTGGTCCTACTATCGCTCCCGCCTTATCCAATGCTTTATGTACACCAAATGACAACCCCCTATTAGCTGAAGTAGTAAACGAAGAGATCCATGCGTCTCTTGGCGGTCCTCTAAATGACTTGCCTAATCGCTCAAACACCCTAAACGCCGACGCTAACCATACAGAATTTACTATTACCAAAAAAAACTTAGCCAAGACAGAAAAACCATAACCCATAATTGTAAACGGCTTGCGTTTGCCGTACTTATCAGATAAATAACCCGACACATAATTTAATGACGACGCTGAAAAATCCGCTAATCCCTCCACTAATCCTAATAAAATTGTTGACGCACCTAAAATTACTGTGAAAAACACTGAAAATACGGAAAAAATCATTTCTGAACTAATATCGGTAAGAAAACTAACTAGCCCTAAAAATATAATATTCTTATCTACCTTACTCTTCTTCATCACAATGAGAAAACAAATAGAATATATAAATTCAACCTAAACTTTACTTTTTAACTCTCTTCTGTGGTTCATTTTTCTGATATTTCTCTTTAATATCCGCAACCAACCCAAACTTATATTTTAAATCTCTCAAATCTCGACAATCAATAATCGCATCATGAAACTCCAAATCAATTTTTTCCTGTACTGGTTTAACCACGATTTTACTCATTTCTTTCTTTCCAAAAAGACCTAGCACCTCATCAAGTTCTTGTTTATTGGCAACTGCCCAATGCTCATTGCATAAATGTAACTGATGTCGTCCATTATAAGTCTTGAATAAAATTGCCATATTTATAGATTACTTTGAATAATTTTTATTTTATGCAGCATTCAAAGTCATTCTTAGATAATTTTGACCATTGTAGATAGATTAATCAAAATCATCTATATTCCAAAACAACCTTTATTTATAAGCATTTGTATTATCTTTTTAATAAATTCTCCATTTTCTTAATATCCCAACAATTCACTAAATCCTTCTTCTCTAACCACCCTCTTCGCGCCATCATCATCCCTAAATCATAATGTTTCAATCCCCTTACTTCATGCGCATCTGTGCTTAACGCAAACATACACCCAAAATCCTTGCCAGCTTTAGTAAATTCGCCATTCAAATCCAATCTTTTTCCTGAAGAATTAATCTCTAAAAAAACGCCTCGTTCTCTCGCTGTCTCCAAAACCGCACTTAAATTAACTTGTATCGGCTCACGTTCATTTAACAGCCTTCCCGTAGGATGTCCTAAAATCGTGACCCCTTCTTGTTCTACCGCCGTACATACCCTCTTCGTCATCAATTCTTCTGGCATAGTCATTGCCGTATGCACTGAAGCAACAACTACATCTAATTCCTTCAATTTTACCTTAGCTAACGGCAATTTTCCATCTTTAGCAATATCAATCTCCACTCCTGAAAACACTCGTATTCCCACCTTCTTCCTCACCTTCTCTATTTCCTTCAAATATCCCTGTAGCCTTCGCTCATTGAGTGGATTGGTTATTCCCATCGAACCAAAATGATCATTAAAACTAATAAACTTCCATCCTAAATTTTCTGCGCAAGAAGCCATCTCTAAAAGCGTATTTTGCCCATCGCTCCAGAGACTATGATTATGAAACGCTCCCTTAAAATCCTTGAACTCAACTAATTTCGGCAAATTCTTATGGAGTGCTTCTTTAATTTCACCATGATTTTCTCTTAATTCTGCTGGAATAAATTGTAACCCTAATTTTGTATGAATGTCTTCTTCAGAACGTCCCGCCACCCACTTCTTATCCTTCAGCGTAAACAATCCGTATTCATTCAACGTATACCCTTTACTCAACGCTAATGTACGTAACTCTACATTATGCTCCTTATTTCCTATAAAATACAATAACGCCGAACCAAACTCCCTCTCCTTGACAACTCGCAAATCCACCTGTAAACCATTTTCCAAACGTACCGAACTTTTGCTTAACCCTTTCGCAATAACTTCTTTAACATCAGAAAACTGAACGAATTTACCCATAACTGTACTAGGCTCATTCGAAACAACTAAAATATCTAAATCTCCTACAGTTTCTTTACCTCTTCTAAATGAACCGGCGATCTCTGCCTTAGAAACAACCCGTAATTGTCTTAACTCGCTCAACAATTTTTCTACAACTGGTTGCGCATGATAATATAAAAAGCGTTTGGGATTCCCTTGAACAAATCGTAATCCCCTCCATAACAACTCTTCTGTCTTAACTCCAAAACCTTCTAAATCCCTTACTTTATGCTTCACCAAAACTTTTTCTAAATCTCGTAAATTGCGCACGCCTAATTTTGTATATAAAATTTTAATCTTCTTCGGCCCTAGCCCATACACTTCATTTAACGCTTCCACATCAATATCAATCTTTTTTTTTAATTGTTCATAATAGTTTAATTTTCCTGTTTTGATAATCTCTTCAATTTTTTCTGCAATACTTTCCCCTACTCCGGGCAATTCTCCCAATTCTCCTCGTTTATATACCTCTTCCACATCCTCAGAAAGTTCTTCTATAGAAAGTGCCGCTTTGCGATACGCTTGCGGTTTAAACTTCACTTCCTGCAGCTCCAAAATATCTGCAATAGTATTCAAAATTGTAACAATCAATCTATTTTTCATCTATCTCCCACCAGATTAGAAAACCTGTAAACTATAAAAAATTATCTTATCAGCACGTGCTACCTATATAAATCCTGTTCTCTACGATGACTTTTATACATCCCCCGTAATCCTTCGCTCAATTGTTTAACTGTTGACACTGTCCGTTCCAGTTCCTGCGACAAACTATAACTCCCTTCTTCTACCGCTTCTAATTTTTGTTCCACTGCCGAAGATAAATAGTGCACTCTTCTCTCCTCTTCTTGGCTAACATATCCCTTCTCTTCTGCTCTCTTATAAATATTAACCATTTCACTATACAAATCCTGCATCGGTTTATGACTCAACTGTAATTCATACTTAACTTGCATTTGCTGTAATTCAACTTTTTCCTTAGACAAAGTTTCTTCCAGACTAATCTCCTCGCGGGAAATGTTCTTGCCGCTTTGTTTGTTTTCCTCATTCTCACTAAAAACTTCTTTTTTTATACCTTTCTGCGCACTTAATATTTGCTTGCCTTCTTCACTTAACCCTTCTAAATCTTCTTTAGCAAATTCCGGAATCGGCACTTTTTCCTTAACTTTCCGCTTCTCATTCAACTCCTCCTGCGCATTTTTAATCTCCTTCTCCGCATCTTCTATTTCCTTTTTATCTTGTTCAATATCCTTCTTTTGTTGTTCAATCTCTTTTTTCTTTTGCTCCTCTAACTCCTTTAACTTCTTGATACGTTCCTCCGGAGACAACTTTTTCAGATCATTCACTGCCATAAAACAATAAAAACAAGTGTACTATAAATAATTATCACCTAAAATAAAATATCGCCGATGTAACATCCTTAATTTATTTTCTCTAAAAAAAATCAGATTTACCACGTAATCATCCTATGCGATTTCTTAAAATAGTTATATGCTCCCCACGCTGAGCCTAATGCATGTGCCTTTAAATCTTTCTTAGCCTTCTCTTTGGCTTCTTCCATCTTCCTTGCTTCGCTAGCCGAAAGCTTTTTCTCCCCGGATAACTTTTTCTGCGGTGCACGATAAAATTCTCCTAAAAATGACTGCATGAAACTCTTTTGTTTTTCTTCTTTTTTCTCTTCTTTTGTATCCTGTTTAACCTTTACGCGTGCTTCCTCTAAATACTTATCCAATTCCCCACCTAATGCTTCCATCGCTCCTCGTACACTCTCCGAAACATCTCCCAATAACATCATCGCTTCTTGATCTTTAAGCTTTTTATACGCCTCTACTTGTTTATCATCCCACGTATATGCCCGCAAATAAACCTCCATTTTTCCTATATGTACCGGACCTCGTTGATACCCTTCCTGCACCACCTTCAATTCCGGCCTCGTCCGATAAAAAAACGAAGCCAACACACACCCATTCATCCCTGTTTTCTCATCCCGTTTCCGTGCTAAGAATTCAATATCTAACATACTGCCTTCAAACGCTGAAACCAAATCTGGTGAAACCATATTCTTAGACTTAAATGATAATTTTCCTACATGTCTTAAATACGGTTTAATCCAATTGATATACATTTTAATAATTTCAAAATGTTGCAATAAATATTGCAGCATAAACCCTTTTCTCGCCGCATGCTCACTATGTGTTCTCGTTTTCCATTCATAAAATTGTCGTAGATGCCTCTCTAAAACTCTTAACACACTAGCATTAAAATCTTTTTCCAGATTTTTCACATGTTTTTCTAATTCATCCACATCTTTAAATGGTGGCGCATCAAAAAACAAGTCTGGTAAAGTAATAAACTCTAATTCGCGAGCCATTCCATAGACCGAAGCCGCGCTTTTTCCCCCTCCTTGCACTAAATCAATAAAAATCCCCTTTAAGGTAATTTCTGCGCTTTTTCCTCTCTGTTCAATCTTTTTTGCAACTTGTTTGTTCGCATCATCATAATATGCTAACCGTTCATCTAGAATTCTTAATTCTCTGATCATTTGAAATAACTCTTTGACCATCTTTCCTGAAGTTGCTAAATATTGTGAAACCTTATCCTGCTGTGCTCCTAACCTTTGTTGTGTCACTCCAAAAAATGCCGAATTTTCCGCTGCCGCAAACGAATCTTCTAATTTCTCTACAATAGGATTAGCATCTTTTAAAGTATCTAAAAACCAAAAATACGGCTCTTCCATGCTTAAATCATATAACTCCCAAGAAAGTCTATATGTTTTTAACGCCTTGGGAAAACCAGTTTTCGTAAATTGCCCATTAACCACTTCCAACTCTTCTTCCTGAAACTTTAAATCTGTAAGTAACTTAGAACGATCCTTATTATAATCTACAATTGACTTTTCCAAATCTATTCACCTATCTATCCGTTAGAATTCTAACCTTTAATAACTTTTTGCTTAAAGCATCTAAAAAACCACAGTTCACCCTTTTCATAACCTTCCACCTTAAATCCCTCCTTTTCCAAAATCCCCTCCCATCTCTCCGCAGAAAAATCATTAACCTCCTTCTGTCTTTGCCAATCCCCTACCTTTCCAGAATATAATACTGCTATTAACCCACCGCCTCCCCGCAACACCCGAAAAATTTCCCTTAATAAACCACCATAATTTTCCACATAATTTAACAAAAATACAGCAGTACACGAATCAAATTCTTCAGAAGAAAATGGCAATTTTTTCTCTACATCACCTACAACCTTCTCACAACAATTATCATTAAATTGCAGCATTTTTTCCGAAATATCATATCCTACCGAAGGAACATAAGAATAACTGCCGCATCCTAAATCCAGATTCTTACCCTTAGACAGAAATTCTACTTCCCTAGTAATCAACACTCTCAACTTCTTATCAATCTTATAACTCCACATAAACGCTTCTGCATTCCAAAACGCTCTCTTATCCGCTGGCCATCCTTTCGCCCACTCCACTTTAGAAGAAATTTTTCGTAACTTATTTTCTACTCTCTCTCCATAATGTAATTCAATTAATCCTGTGAAAAATCTTGTTTCAAAATCCATTTTAGAACAATAACGCTGCTAACGTAGCTATACCTTGGAACCATAGCCCCGCTCCTAAATTACCTGCTATCAAAACAATTAAAATCATTAAAATCCTGCCCAAACAAATAAATATTTCTCTGTGTACAAAATAAGTAGCAATATCCCGTTGTGCTTTATCCAATTCTAACGCCTCCATCGGCGCTTCTCTAATGCCATAAACAATCGCTCCAAAGATGGTTATTCCAAAAACGTGCCACACTTTATCCACAACTGAACGCATAAACCAACCGAGTGATTCAAAAATAGACATGCTAATAATAATTTTTCTCCTATCTATTTTATCACTATAACATCCCACTTTCCATAACAACAATGCGCTTATACCCGACAAAATCATTCCCATAAGCCCTAACGAAGCATAACTTCCTAACACTGCAAAAATAAATAACGGCCAAATAACACCCTCTGCCATTATATATGTACCTCTGGACATAAAAAATAAAGCATTGCTCCAATTACCATTCGCAAAAATATTCTTTAGAGAAAAATTATAAGGAATATGTTTCTCCTTGCTTAAAAACAAAAAGAACGCTGAACCTAACAAACCTAATCCAGAAATTATAAATAAAATCTTAAACCCAAAATTTTGAATGATTAAACCGCCTAACAACGGTCCTATCATCGTTGCTAAAATAGAAATACTCATGTTCTTTCCCACTTCTGCTCCCCTGCTGCATTGCTTGCTTGCTTTCCGGAATACTAAATTCATACCCATCCAATAGAACGCTAACGACATTCCTAAAAAAAATCCAATAACTGATAACGGAATATTAACCTGAGGTAATAAATATAACAAAACAATAAACACTAAATACAAAGGCACACTAATTAAAACTGCATGTTTTACACCATAACGCGCCGAAAATTTTGCTGCAAGCGGTGTAAACAAAGCAAACAGTACTGAATAGATTAGAAAAAATAGTAACGTCTCCTGTAAACTGTATCCTCTTTCAATATACAAATAAAGAGGAATAAACAAACTAACTAAAGATATCGCAAACGATCTTAATGCCGCTGAAGCATAAACTTGTGTCAGCTCTTTCCTCGGCAAAAGATGTAACCAAAAATTATGATGATTATGCATAACATAGAAAAAGTTTATAAAAGAATATAAGCTTTTTGTTTCTATCATTAAACCCTTGGGCTCGTAGTCTAGCGGCTATGATGTCTCGTTGACGTTTGCTCTAAAGCTTTCAAAATCGAGAAGGTCCCCGGTTCGAAACGCACATATTAAAGATAATATGAACCACGAATTTCCGGGCGGGCCCACTTATATTCATTAAAAAAAGATGGCTGATACTTATCCCGTTGCAACCCCAGAACAACCAATCTATCTTCTGCCCTTAAATAAAAAACGTATCCTTATCCCTGCTGCATTTACTATTCTCATTTTAAGTATTATTTTTTATTTCGGAATCTTGCTCAACATCTCCTTATTAGAACTCTCCGCGCAAGAAGAAACAATAACAAACTTAATATCATTAATTTTATTGATATTAATCATCGCCATAGGAATTTTCAACTCTTATATCCAATCCAATAAACCAATAACTTTTTACAAATCCTACTTAAAAATAAGCAAAACCAACCTAACTTATAATCAAATAAACACCATTGCCAAACAACAAAATTTTCTTGATAAAATATTTCATACTTACTCTTTAAAAATCAACCAAAAACTATCATTGGACAGCATTCCTGAAGAAATTGATCTTATAGTCTACCTTAACCAGCTAAAAGATTATACACTTAAAAAAACAAATCCCCCCCCATTATTTAACCACCTACTTTAACCACCTACTTCTTCTTGATTTTCTCCAAGATATACACTTCTATAAACACCATAGCTAAAGATAAAATTAACGGCCCAACAATAACCCCCACTGGTCCCAGAAGCATCATCCCTCCAAAAATTCCCATCATCACAATCAATGGATGAATCTTCGTTCTATTACCAATCACTTTTGGTCGTACAAAATTATCTAACGTACTCACAAAAATAAGACAATAAATAAACAACCCTACCGCCTTTACCATCAATAGATTAGAATTCTTAACCATCCCCTCAAAAAACAGTAACAACGCTGCCGGCACCCACACCACCCCTGTCCCTAAAAACGGAATCAGCGCTAAAAAAGTCATTATTACACCCCACACTAACGGTGAACTAATTCCAAACATCCAAAACCCTAATGCCCCTAACATCCCTTGCATTATCGCTATAATCCCATACCCAAACACAATCCCTTTCACAATATCCCGTAATCTATTCAAAATATGCACATACTTCTTATTATGTAACCGCAGATAATTATTCAAATTATCGACAAATGCTCCTCCCTCCTTTAAAAAATAATACATTGTAAAAAACATCACAAATATATTCAAAAAAATATGCGGGATACTCACAATAAAACTTGTTCCCTTCTCCACCACATAATTCGCCGCTGATTTTAAGATATTTTGAAGATAAAAGTGGATTTCTGGATCGTGGAGCAAATTTTGTATCGTAACACAAAAATCCTTCTCGCATCCATTGAAAATTCCTATCGCTAACTTCTGTTTAGCTATTAAATAAATCACATAGGACTCTTTTACAAACAACTTAACTAAAAAAAAACCTGGAATAATCAACAACAGTAAAACGAAGAAGCACACCAATACCGCCGCAATCGTATCTTGCTTAATCTTTTTCGTAACGAACCTATACACGGGTGTAAAAACATACGCCAATAACATCCCCATCAATATCGCTAATAACAGTGGTCTAATAATAATCAAAGAAAGTATAACTAACACTACAAATATCAGAAAAGGAACAGCTTGTTTATATTGAATACATCTTCACCAAGCAGATCATAAACTCTATCTATAAAAACATTTCGCAACCAACGGCTTAGTAGAAAATCTTAAGTAAAGCAACCCTTCTTCAGGTTTTACCCTGAAGGGGGCAGGGTGGAAGGTTAAGTTCCACCATGAAAAGAGATGAAAGATTACATAGAAAAATCTATCGGTTGTTAAAACGAGCAAGTA
>JACPNA010000033.1 GCA_016185725.1 Candidatus Woesearchaeota archaeon
CTAATGCTGTTTCTTCGGAAATCTCCGCGGGTGTTGGGGCGGGTGAGATTGCATCCACGGTCTTTTGCGCAAATAATAGAATTAGCCCGACAATCGCAACGATTGCTACTATTGAGAGCAACGCGGGATAAAAGTATTTATTTTGTTCAGATGTTTTATTTGCCATTATTTTTGACCTCTTTTATGTTTTGTAAAAATAATAAGGGAATAGTGGTTTACTATTTAAAGATGAGTTGCCTCCCCCCCCACGAGTACATCTAAAGAAAAATATAAATTATCGTGTTATTTCATACTTCTCAACTAATTCTTTTAAGCGTTTGGCTTCTTTGTTGTTGGCAAAGTATTCTCGTACTGGTATTAAAATAAGGTCAATATAATTGATTACTGATGTTTTTAGATCCAGGGGATGTAGTTCGCCGTTAGCAAAGGATAATTCCAATTCTTGGTATGAGGAAAATTGGAGATTGCCACCATATTTTTCTGGACGTTCGATGTTAAATGAAGAAAATTTTTCAAAGATGATATATTTGCAATATTCTAATATGGGGTTGTCGGTAGTCTGTTTTTCTGGGCAATAGGCTTTTTTTATTTTTCTGGCGATGTCTTCTTTCGTGTCGGTCATGAAAATGGCGGAATCGGGTTTAGATTTAGACATTTTCATAGAAATTGCTTTTTCGATAGGATCGTCAGATTTAACTGGTTCGCCGAGACCCATGAGCATATGATGATGAATAGCTAACGGTTTTTTATAACCTAATGAGGAGGCTAGTTCACGGGCAAGGATGTTTACTTTACGCTGGTCCATGCCAAGCTGGCAGATGTCTACCTGCAGATGGAAGATATCGGCTGCTTGCATGCAGGGGTATATAATTTGAGAAGCTTGCAAGGTGTCTTTTTCGCCGCGACCCATAATTTGGGTGGTGCGTAGAATACGATTTAATGTGGTCTGGCGAGAAACGGCCAGGACTTTTTTCCAATATTCGCGGTTATTGAGAATGTCACTGGCCCAAATAAATTTTACTTTTTCGGTGTCTAAACCGCAGGCTTTCCAGACTTCAATAAAATATTTGCCGACTGTCTGAATTTTTTCTAAATCGCCACCCATCTTATTGTTGGCCCAGGCGTGCCAATCGGCAACAAACATTTTGAATTCTATGCCGGCTTTGATTAATTTATTAATGGTAATGGCTCTCAGAATTCCTTGGGCGATGTGAATTTTGCCACTGGGCTCAAAACCGTCATAGGCTATAGGATGTGGTTTTTCTTTAAGTAAAGTGATGAGTTCTGGTTCGGTAATGATTTCTTCGCCAACTTGTTTAATCAGGTCAAGGCGTTCTGTAAAAGTTAAGGAAGGGTGTTTTTTAGCCATGTGTGGGATTATTAAGAATGAGTATAAATACTTAATGGTTGTTTTGAGTTGACAAATAAAGTTAGTAAAATATAAATAGAAACGGGCATATTAAAGTGTTGCAATGACAAAGGCAATATTATTTGATTTTTGGGGAACTTTGGTAGAGACGGGAGTGCAAAGTCCAACTAAGCAGGTAAGAAATCTTTTGAGAATTTATATGCCTTTTTCAGACTATGTTATTCATTTAGAACGAATAATGATGACACAGAGTTTTAGCTCGTTGAATGAGGTGTTTGTGGCGGTATGCAGAGAATTTGGGGTGCGTTATAATAGAGATTTGATTGAAAGATTGATTGGGATGTGGAATAAGTCCTGGATGTTAGCTTATCCTTATGAAGAAGTAGAAAAGGTGTTGACAGAATTGAGCAAAAAATATGACCTTTATTTGGTGTCAAATACGGATTGTTTTTCTGCGCCTAATGTTTTGGCGAAATTTGGGTTGGATACATTTTTTAAAAAGAAATATTTGTCATTTGAGATGGGAATGCTGAAAACTGATGAGAGGTTACTGCTTAAAATTTTAGAAGAAAATGGATTGAAACCAGAAGATTGTGTTTTTGTGGGAGATAGTATTCAAAGCGATATGATGGCAGCACATACGGCAGGAATGCCGGCAGTGCTGATTGATCGTAAAGAAGGCAGAGATTTTAAATTGAAGATTAAGAGTTTGCAAGAATTGGAGAATTTACTACCTTTATGATGGAAATAACTTTTCTGGGAACGGGCTGTATGCAGCCAACGAAAACAAGAAATCATTCGGGCATTTTATTAAGTTATAAGACGGAGAATATTCTTTTTGATTGTGGTGAGGGTATACAAAGACAAATGAGAATTGCTGGGATAAAACCGGCGAAGGTGACTAGAATATTAATTAGCCATTGGCATGGTGATCATGTATTTGGATTGGCAGGATTGTTAAGCACTATGGGAGCAGATAAGGCTGAAAAGAAAATATATATTTATGGACCTCCGGGAACGAAGAAATTTTTAGGATATTTATTGAAATCATTTGCTTCGAAGGATGTTATCGATCATGAAGTTAAGGAAGTGAAAGCGGGTATATTTTTTGAAAATGAAGATTTTAAATTAAGAGCGGAATCATTGAAGCATTCGACAATATGTGTGGGATATGGTTTTATAGAGAAGGATAAGAGAAGAATTGATGTGGTCAGGGTGGAGAAATTAAAATTAAAAGGACCAATATTGGGGGAATTGCAGGAAGGAAAAGATGTGATTGTGGAGGGTAAAAAAATAAAATCTGTGGATGTTACGTATGTTGTGCCGGGAAAAAAGATAAGTTATGTGGCAGATACGGTACTGTGCGAAGGGGCAGAGAAGTTGGCTTCTAATGTAGATTTGTTAATTTCAGAAGGAACGCATTTAGAAGATATTAGAGAAAAGACAGAAAAATATATGCATCTTACGGTAAAAGATGCGGCGTTGTTGGCATCTCGATTAGGCGCGAAGAAATTAGTGATTACACACATAAGTCAGCGATATAAGAGTATTGCGGAAATAGTTGATGAGGCAAAGATGCATTTTGAGGAATCGATTGTAGCGGAAGATTTTATGAAGATTAAGATATAGAATTGTTATTTTGGAATATGAACATTGTGGATACATCTTCTTTTTAAATTGTGAATGGTTTGTAGAGATGATGATTATTAATGTTGGTTCTTTGAACGAGGTGAAGATCGATGCGGCTACGCCACTAGTGGAACTATACACTGGTGGAAAAATCATATTTTAAAAACGGCAGAAGTGAGAGGAGTGGAGGTTGCATCATCTGTTTCAGCACAGCCTATTACTCTAGAAGAAACGATGAGCGGAGCGAGAAATAGAGCTGAACGTGCGTTTCGTAACTGTGGATATATGTTTTGTTTATAATCAGGTTTGATTCTGTTTGGGGGGAAAGGAGAAGGTAAACGCTATATGGATCATACTGTTTGCGCAATCTTTGATGGACAACATTATTGTTTTGGATTCTCGCCGGGTTTTGAAGTGCCGCAAAGGGTTATGGAACTTATTTCGGGGAAAAGATATGATATGCAAAGAGCGACTTATGAACTTGGGTTAACGAATAATTCGGCGATTGGAAGAGCGGAAGGATTGATAGGATTACTTTCTCAAGGAAAGATTGATCGAAAGGAGTATACCAAACCGGCAATCATTATGGCGCTGATAGGATTGCAAAATCCGCAGTTGTATTGGTGATGAAGTCTGAATATTGGTAAAGAGGATGTTGTATAATTCATTCTTGGCAAAATCACTATTTTTCAAAGTTCTCTGAAAATTTTTATATGAGAATCTTATAAAATTAGAGAAAATATCTTATGAAAAACTTAAATAGAAGGGGCGTTTAATGAGAATTGTGAATTTGAAAGCTAAGGGAACAAGAGGAGAACGGGAGTTAGTTAAATTCTTTAATGAGGCGGGATGGGTTTGTATAAGGGTTGCCGGTTCAGGAAGCAGCCGTTATCCTGCGCCGGATTTATTGGCGGGAAATGCAATGAGAAGATTAGCAATTGAATGCAAAATGGTGGGTAATGATAAAAAATATTTTGATCGGGATGAAATTGATCAATTGCAGATGTTTGCTCGGAAGTTTGGAGCAGAAAGTTGGATAGGGATTAGATTTCCGACGGAGAAGTGGCACTTTTTAATGTTAGAGGACTTGGAAAAAACAGGCACATGTTGGGCTATTTCTGTAGAATTGGCGAAACGGAGGGGATTAATATTTGAGGAGTTGATTGGAGAGGGTAAATTACTGCAACCAAGTGAAGAAAACCGAAATATTTAAAAGTGAGGATTAACCTAAGAATAATAAATGAATATGCGCCTTACCTCCAAAAAAATTGAACAGATTTTGATTACTATTCTGGGAGAAGAGGGTTTGCCTTTAGTTAAGGAATTGATGTTCAAAGATAATACCTCGGAGTTTGATTTGGCAACAAAAACTAGGAAGGATATTAAGGTTATAAGAAAATGGTTGTATATTCTTTATAATCATAATTTGGTCAGTTTTACACGAAAAAAGGATAAAATCAAGGGGTGGTATATTTATTATTGGACGTTGGTGCCGGAAAGCGTCAAATTTAGTTATTTTAAGATGAAGAGGGATTTATTAGAAAAGTTGAAATTGCAGATTGATGAAGAAAAGAGAGAATTATTCTTCGCTTGTTCACAAAGATGTTTGCGAATGAATTTTGATAATGCGATGGATTTTGAGTTTAGATGTCCGGAATGCGGAGAATTAGTTAATCAGGATAATAGTGAAGAGATAATTAAAGATACGCATAAACAAATCGTAGAATTAGAACAAGAGTTAAAGGAATTAAGAGAAGTTAAGAAAGAGAAAAGACAGAAACTTAAAGAAAAGAAAAAGGTTAGGAAAGTGGAGAAACGAAAGAAAATCAAAGAGAAAAAGGTTAAAGAGAAAAAAGAAGCAAGAAGTGTTAAGAATAGAGTTAAAAAAGTCCTAAGTGAGATTTTAAAAAAGAAGATTTCCAAGAGAAAAGAGTTTAAAAGCAAGAAAAAAAAGAAATGAAATTCCTAATCCTCGCAAGCACACAATAAAACACTATTTCGCTGACTTCTCGATGAAAAATTGTTTCATCATGGACAACGAGGTATTTAAAACAAATAAAATATTAAAAGTAATTATTTTTTTTTCTTGAGCGAACGTTCGATAACGTTTTCTTCTTTAAGAACTTTGGAAGTCATTTTTTGGATGTTGTCTTCCATAGAAGCGACACGCCGTTCCAATAAAATTAGAACTCTTAGGGAATAAACTATCGCAGCAAGTGTTCCAATTATCACTGCCAGAATTACATCAGTCATTTCTAAACCAGCCATTTTTAAGCACCTCTTTTTAAGCTTGATGTCTGGGATAGATACTTTAAAGTATATAAACATTATGCTTAGTTTGGCTTAGTAGAAAATCTTAAGTAAAGCAACCCTTCTTCAGGTTTTACCCTGAAGGGGGCAGGGTGGAAGGTTAAGTTCCACCATGAAAAGAGATGAAAGATTACATAGAAAAATCTATCGGTTGTTAAAACGAGCAAGTA
>JACPNA010000031.1 GCA_016185725.1 Candidatus Woesearchaeota archaeon
TAAATAGAGAATTATTCCTTCCCTTCCTCTTCAATCTCTCTGGCCATCTCTTTTTCCATTTCCTTAATAATATCCTCTTCTCGTTCTCGCTCCTTAGAACCCCCTTTATAAGAAACCAATAAATGCTTAATTTGCGCATAAACATACGCCGTATCAATCGCCACCTCTCTTCTCACCGAACCTTCTAACGGCATTGTCCAAACATATTTGTTAAACACACCTTTAATAAAATAAATTAACGGCTTCATATTCCACCGGTTTTGATATTCCGTCAACACCCAAGAATCAAACACAATCATAACATCGCCTAATTGAAACTTATTTTTAATACCCTCTTTTTCCATAACCGTTTCCGTAACATTATCCAGCGTAATCCTCATCTTAATCATTAACGACACAAAACTCGATTTCATCTTAAACGGTCGCAACTCAACCTGCGTTCTTCTGCCTGCCTCCGTAACCAATTCTTCCGTTTTTTTTTCCCGCTTTTCATACCCCTTCCTTTCCAAAGATTTATTGATTACCGCAAACAATTCATCTACTTTAAATATCCCCTTATACTTTAATTCCCTTCCATTGATGACTAAATATTTCTCATGATATGTTTCCATTTTTAATTTTTAATGTTGATAAGTATATTTAAAAACATTCAAATAACTTTTAATTTTCTGATGCAGATCATCTACATCACTTTTTATCCATAGCTCAAATTTGCTGTAATGTTCTCTAAAAAAATATTTTTCAAAAATTATGCTCAAAAACCAAGTGAATGGTTTATTGGTCCATTTTCCTTTTCTATCACTCACCACATAACCATCAAAAGTTATCCTAATGACGCCATGGTCTAATTTTATTTTCTGCCCCTCATGCTCAACTTCTACCTGTTTGACATCCAAGATATGAATCTTTATTGCCATAACTAACTTATAATAATCACTGATATTCTTCCACGGCTCAAATAACCACCTGATCTGCTTTCCCGAAGGCGTCACTAATTCTTGATTCATCTTCTCATACCAATCCCACCCTTTCTCATAAAACCACGAAGAAATAATATTATACAGCTCTGAAGCATTAAATAATCCTTCATAACTCAACTTCAAATGATCTACCACTAATGTACGTTCTGACATTATCTAAATCCTCTTTTTATCAATCTTGATTTTTTTAATTTTTTTTATTTGTTTCCCAATCATCATTAATCCTAAACTGCTTTTCAAATTTTTTCTGCCCGAATAAAACCCAATATAAACACATATCGCCAATTATAATTAATACTAACAATAATAATCCCTCCATAATCAAAATAATAATAATTCCACTTATAAATTATTCGATTGAGAAAACTCAAAACATAACTGTTAGACAACCAAAAACTTTAATAATACCTCTAACAATCTCCAGCTATTAAAAGCGGTGAACATAAATGGTCAAATCATTTTTCAAAAAATTTTTTAAAAAATTAAATTTTAATCCTTTTTCTAATAAGAACCATGTTAAACTCGGTCTTTACGGCCCCCCTAATGGTGGAAAATCAACCTTAGCTAACCGCATCTGCCAAGATTGGTTGGGAGAAGAAATGTCTACTGTTTCGCATATTGCTCACGAAACTCGGGAAATAGTCATTAAAGAACAAGTAACTATCAAAAGTAAACGAGGAAAAGAATTGACCTTCTCGCTTGTCGACACCCCTGGAATTGCTACCAAAATTGACTATGAAGAATTCTTAAAGAAAGGCATGAACAAAAATGAAGCGAAAAAACGTGCTAAAGAAGCTACTAAGGGTGTCATTGACGCCATAAAATGGCTTGATAATATGGACTCCGTTGTTGTCGTCCTTGATGCTACTATCGATCCTTATTCCCAAGTAAATATTACCATCATTGGTAATTTGCAGGCGCGTAATATTCCCGTTATTATCGCCGCTAATAAAGTAGATTTAAGAAAAGCCGATGTAGATTTGATTAAAGCCGCTTTCCCCCAATATCCTGTTATAGGCATATCTGCAAAATATGGTAAACATGTAGAAGATTTTTATGAACAAATATTTAAGCTTGTAAAATAAATATCTCAAAAATAGCATCCCCAACAGCATAATCAAATCTAGAAACAATAAAATATAAATACTATTAAATATATCAAAAGCATTACAAAAAGAAAAGAGGAGAACAATGGTAACATTTCAATTTATTCCCTATCAAGACATTGAAAGTCTAACCTCTGCAAAACGTATCAACAAACTTCTTAACATTGTCAAAGATAACCGTATTGTCATCATGGAAGGTCGTTTAACCAAAGAAGAAGAAGCAGATCTTATCGAAATAACCATGGAAGAAATCGGGCCAAAATTTAAAGGCATAGAATTAAGTGTTATTTACCCCGATAAAAATAGTAATGACCTGTTCAAAAAAATCAAAGGCACAGTAGCCAATGTTTTATTAGGCAACCGTATTGGCTTAACTATTATTGGCCCTGCTTCAATTGTCAAAAAAATAGAAAAAAATCCCGACAAAATCGAACTCTTGACCAAAGAAAACGGCTCAAAATTAAACAGCAAAAAATATAAATCATAGTCTATAGAATATATAAAAATATAAAAGCATAACCACAAAAAAATAAACATGCCCCATCAATGTGTCCGTTGCAATAAGTTATTTGAAGACGGTTCTCAACAGATATTAAAAGGCTGTGAATGTGGCGCCAAATTATTTTTCTACATAAAAAAGCAAAACGTTGATGCTGGTAAAGAATTGATCTCTAACTTTTCTGAAGAAGAAAAACAGCAGATTGAAACCGACATCAAAGAAATGCTCCATATCAAAGAAGAACTGGATAATCCCGTAATTCTCGACCTTGAATCCATTCGCGTCCTCGAACCCGGCAAATACGAACTAGACCTAGTACACCTCTTCAAAAAAGACCCTTTAATCATCAAATTAGAAGAAGGAAAATACATGATTGACTTGCCTCAGGCATTTAAGAAAGAACAGAAATGAAACCCTTATTCACCACAAGCAGAAAAGTAAAGGCCAAATGTCATAAAAATTATTCGGAATCAATAACCACCAGTCAATAGACGTAGTGGTATGACAACTTAGTCTACAAACGCTGTTAGTCTATATTGTTTTGCTTGATCTCTAGCCGAACCATATTTTTGCTGTTTAACATAATTCACAGTAAATTTTACATTTTCGGGAGTTCCACCATATGATGCTGGACTCCATAAACCGCTATTCCAGAACAAACCACCTTCTGCTTTAGATTTCTTCAGTTCTGGAAAAACCATAAAGAACTTACGACCGACAAACCCTTTCACTTTTTTAGCAAGCTCAGGCTTGCTTTTTATCCCGAGATCAAGAACCATGTGAACATGGTTATCATCA
>JACPNA010000030.1 GCA_016185725.1 Candidatus Woesearchaeota archaeon
AATCCGCAACTTTTTTATATTTAGAAGTTATTATTTCCATCTGTAGTTCACCTCGTCGTTAAAATGTTTTTGGTTAAACGTTTATCGACGTGAACTACTTTATATTTTTTATGAATTTAGAAGGAGGGTTTCATATTAGCCCTTTGTGGTGGTAAATTTTTTAAATGGTGGGTGGTTTGTTAGGGTAGATGAATATTGTATTATTTAAGAAAAGTAAGGAAGCAGAGGAGTTATGCAAGGAATTAGGGTTAGTTAATAATTATTTTTTAGAGGATGTACTTTTAGCTGAAGGGAGAGATAAGAAGAAGTTGCTGCAGGAGATTAATTTAGGTAAAAATCAGGGTAAGTTAGTTATTTATAAAGTAAATGATGAGGAAACATTACGATTCGTGTTGGAGAAAACTAATGTGGATGTGGTTATTGGGGCGGAAGGGACACATGAAAAAGATTCGTTACATTATGTTCGTGCGGGATTAGATGATGTGTTATGTAAAATTGCGGCGGATAGAGGCAAAACGATAGGATTTTCGTTTAGTTCGGTGTTAAATTCTTCGGTTAGAGGGAAGTTGTTGGCTAGGATGATGCTGAATGTTAGATTATGTAAAAAGTATAAGATCAAGACGATGTTGAGTAATTTTTCTAATTCTGTGGAAGAGATGCGGTCGAGTAAGGATTTGGATGCGTGGGGGAGAGTATTGGGTTTACAATGAAAAAAATAATGGTTTTTGGCACATTCAATATTCTTCATCAGGGGCATTTGTCGTTGTTTGAACAGGCAAAGAAGTTAGGCGAGGCGTTGTATGTGGTGGTGGCGTGTAATGAAACGGTGGCACGATTGAAAAATTATACCCCTACCGATGAGAAAGAACGAATGGATAGAATTAAGAGTGTAAAAGTTGTTGATTATGTTTTATTAGGAGATTTGAAGGATAAATTTAAAGCTATAAAAGAAATTAAACCGGAGGTGATAGGGTTAGGATATGATCAAACGTTCTTTGTTGATGATTTGGAGAACTTTATTGCAGAGAATGGTTTTAAAGTGGAGATTGTTCGTTTGAAAGCGTTTCATCCCAACAAATATAAGAGCAGGATTTTGATGGGGAAGGAAAGAAGTGGAGGGATATTTTTTTAATAGAGATTATATTTTGCGGGCAGAGGTTTACTTAGATTTTCATCACAACATTTATAAATAAATGTTCTTTCTATAGTGGTAACATACTTATTGAGGAGGTCTTTATGACAATTAATTTAATTATTAAGAAAGCAGTGGTTAGTTTAGGTTTGGTTATGTCTTTAGGTTGTGCTTCAGAAGTTGGCAATCCTAATTCTTCGTATTGTTCTAAGGATATGGATTGTAAAGGTGATAGAATTTGTAGTAAAGGCGTTTGTGTGGAGCAGAGCGGGTATGGAGGGGGCGAGAAAAGCAATAATAAATGCGGTAATTCTCCTTTGTATAGTAAATATTTGTGGGAAATAAGTGGTTGCAAGGGGTCTTTTCACATGAGAGAAGATTGCGTTGTTGGTGGAAGTGATTATAATGAGGATGGTTATAATTATGATTCGGGGTATACTTATAATAATTTTAGTATCAATTCCCCTTCTGGTCTCTTTTTCTTTGATCCAAATTTTAGATTTACTGATGGTGTAAATCAAAATCCCAAATGGGGTGCAGTGAATAAACAACTTGATAAATATGGCGGTTATGTTTTACGCATTCCCGATTGTAAGGCTGATCATTTAGATGATTGTGCTTATGTTCCTGTTGATAAACCTTTTAAAAATAGGGATGATTGTCGTAATTCTGTTTACTATGTTCCTTAATAATTAGTTTTATTCTTTGTTTTTGGAGTTATATTTATAAATTTAAAGCATTTATTTCTATTTAATGATGTTTAAAAAAAGAGGGTTTATTTTAATTGTATTATTTTTTTTAATTTTTTTTTCTTTTAATGGTATAGCTTCAATAACACAATATACTCAAACTTTGATGGGAAGTGATGATAGTAATGGTCAGTGTGAGGATGGTTGTAGTGGAGCTAAGATGAGTGTTGATGATTGCGGGGGTGGTTTTTGTACATTGGGGGAGTGTGATGGCGGAGAATATTATGAGGGCGCGGGTATAAGTGGGTGTCGAATCAATGTATTTGAATATGATCTTGGACTATTCGATCTTAATAATGATTGTGCTCAGGCTGAACTTGAGCAAGGAACGATCATTGAACAAAAATATAAGCATTATGGTTCCAGTATTGTCCAGTGGGTGGGAAAAGACGATGAACCAGATGCAAAGCGTGTTTTAGAACAAGTTTCTGGGAGATATAATAATAATCCCAACTCACTTCTTTGTAAACAAGATACTAAAGATACTTTATTTTATTGGTATAAATGTGATTCAAATACATTACAACAAAAATTAAGTCTATCTAAAAGTTTTGATAATAAAAATGTTTTAACTTTTATGTGTCTTAAAACTGGAGATGAAGATTTTGTTTGGAAAAATATCAATGAGATAGATATTTCTGTAGATGCTGATGAAGATGGTGTTCCGGACGTTTTAGATTGTGCACCAGATGATAAAAAGATTTTTCCTAAATTTAATTGCGGACCAAAATTGGATAAGGAAACAGGAAAGAAAGTTGTTGATGAAACTACGGGGGAAGAAATTGAAGAATGTTCTGTGAAAGGTGCACCAAGAGTTTGTGGAGACCAGATAGATAATGATTGTAGTATTAGTCCGAGCAGCCCTTATAATATTGAAGATAATTGTGATAATGATAAAGATAGGTGTGAAAGTAATTGTTTAAATAAAGGTGGGAAATGTAGTTGGGCAGGTATTTCTAATAGTAATGTCAATGAAGGCGTTTGCTGTGGTGATGATGGTCAAGAGGATTTAGGGAAGATTGTTAAGGATAAAGATGGGAATAGCTTGGTTTGTTTGAATAGTAATGATGTTGGTTCGAAGACAGGCAAATTTGAAGATTTATGGGAGGAGATGAATTGTTTAGGCGAGTGGTGTTTTGTTTCTGCTTCA
The DNA here is from genome assembly GCA_016185725.1 of Candidatus Woesearchaeota archaeon. Classification (GTDB taxonomy): domain Archaea; phylum Nanobdellota; class Nanobdellia; order Woesearchaeales; family GW2011-AR9; genus JACPNA01. Next base: position 3,032 of record JACPNA010000030.1, read on the forward strand.
GGCAGTGCGAAGTTTGAGGTGTTTACGATAAGGCAGTCAAATAAGGTTTATGATGTGGTGTCGAATAGTGAGAAGTGGGTTAGTTGTACTGCAGAGGTTTCTGCATTGGACAAACCAATTTTTGATGGTTTGGAGGAAGTGGCTTATTCTAAGGTTGCGAATAGGTTCAGATGTTATTCCGATGGAGATAAATGGAGCTGGGCGGAATGCACGGGAAAACTGAAAGGTTCACATAATGAAATCGATGGCAAAAAAACAATCAAGGCGAGATATGAGGGTGATGCGTTAGTATCTTTGCAATTAGCCAATGCCAATCCAGAAGGTATTGTGTATAAGGAGAGTATAGATTTGAATATGAATTCTCCGGATTATAAAAATTTTTATGATAACGATAGGTTTGATTTTACAGGTTATGATTATTTAGAATTTATGGTAAAATTTGTAGGCAATGATAAAGGCGAGCCGTTTACTAAATTAATTTTACCAGCAAGTGTGCAATTACAAATTTATGGTATTGATGTAGAAGATGGTAAAGGCATTAAGAAACCAGCGGTATATTTTGATCAAAGTGTGTTAGGGTATATTGTTGGCGGACAGCCGTTTTCTAATGAAGCGTGGATGCATCTCAAAGTGCCAATAAGCGATTTTAAAGGGGTTAAGAATATCAGGATTAAAGCCAATGAAGAGAATATTATAGGGGTTAGGAATGTTTACTTGAGTAAAGAAGGAGAACAAACACAGTTTTGTTCTGGTGCGGATTCTAGCGATAAAAATATTTGGCTGACTAATTTAGATGTAGTTGATGGACAAGTTACCGGCAAAGATTTGTGTACTAATTTATATGGGAAATATGCGTGGTTAGGGGATGCGGTAGAGGGCAATGGAAAATGTTGTGGTAACGATATTCAAGAATATTATGCAGGCATATCTGATAATAATCAGGGGTGCTGGAATTCGCTGCCGATTAAGGAGAATAATACAGTGATGGATGTGGAGTTTGATGCGGGATACAATAAGAAAGAGATTAATATTGAATATACTAAGCATGATATCAATGCAGTAATTAAGGAAAATAAGATTTCTAAAGATGCAAAAATAAAATATTCCTGTTCTTTCGAAGAATGCCTTTATCCTTTACCGGGGGAAGCGCCTTATATAATCACTAATTTACATCCGGATTTGTATGAGCTATATTTTGTGGGGGAAGATGGCAAGGAATATTTAATTTCCAAAAAAGAACAGAATTTTGAGATGTTCGGCAATGTTAAGGTGAAGAAGTTAGCACAGCAAGTTATCTATGCTGGTGATGAAACAGATAAGGCGTTTTACGGGTGTCAAGCAGCAAGTTATTTAGTAGGAGATAACAAAGTCAAACCGGAAAATAATTTAGATTATTGCGGTTTTAAAGGAAAATATTTCTGTGCACCAAGCGTCGAGAAAGGTACAGAAAAAGATAAGTTTACATTGATCAATTCTTGGGATAATAGTTCGTTGATCGAAGCGGGTTACGAAGCAGTTAAGGGAGTTAAGGATGTTAAGGATGTGCAATTGAAGTTGAGAACATTACAAGTTGACGAGCCGTTTAGAACAGCACCAAGAAATTTAAGCGCGGTAATATTACCTGCGAGAAATTTTGCACCTAATGCGGAATTTAGGATTATAGGGGCAAGTGTGCCAAATTGGGAAGTGTTTAATGCCGAGGGTACATTAAAAACAGGCGAGGCAACAAATAAAGCAGTGGTGGATGGAAAGTTTATCTTGAAAAATGAGGAAATTTTACGTTCGCAAAAAATTGTTGTGGGGAAAAATGTAGATATGCAATTTAGTGTTGAAAGTACTTGTCAAGCTACATTATTCTTAGTGGATAAAGATGGGAAAGCTACGCAAGTGTCAGGCAGCAGCTTTAATACGGGTGATAATAATTATGTGCAGATGGAGTTTAAAGATGATTGTATATTAAGCAAACCAATGCTGCAGAGAGTAGATGAATTTGGAGCGGTGAAGGAATACAATTATGCTTCGGAACCAGATAAAATTGCGCGAGCAGGAATGGCGTGCTGTCCGACAGATTCATGCTGGAACGGATATGCTTGTGTGGAAGAAATGAGTCCATTTTCAGCACAAGCAGAACATATCAGCGAAGGCAGAGATTATAGATGTATTAAAGGCAAATGGGAATATTTGCCAGTGAAGTTTGATTGGAATGGGGAAGAATGGGGGTTCTGTAGCGGTAAAGATCAATGTTTAGTATTAAGAGATGATTTTGGGGGGAAAGCGAATGCAAAAGCAGAAGAGTTTACTTCAGGAAAATATCCAATCTGTATTGATGATAAAAAAAGTATTTTAGATCATTATTGTGATCAAGGAAATTGGACTTCGCGAACGAAATTTATGGCGACTAAATTGTTAGAGGTTGCGGAGACAAGCGATTATGTATTATATTGTTCAAATTATGAGGATATTTTATTGGGGTTAGACAATAAAGAAGATTATGTGCAAGGAAAAGGCGATTCTAAGTATGAACAAGAAGTAAATGGTTTATTAGATATAGGGGAAAAGAAACCAACAAAACAAGTTTGTTTTGCGGAAATTCAAGATCCAGCAGGCAAAAAGTTAGTTTCAGAGAAAGAAAATACATGCATCAATAATGTTTGCGTGTTGAAGTATAAAGAAGGAGATAAATATAAAGTAGTGTTTGCAACAACATTGAATAAACCAATTAATAGTTCGGATTCATTCTTATGGGCGTTGGATGTGCCGTCGGATAATTTTGCGAGCGTATGCAAGAATAATGAGCAAAGCAAGTTCATAGAATGTGATTTGAAAGGATTAAACGTTCCCGGTGAATTGTGGTATAATGAAGAATTACAAGGAGTTATTTATAGCAAGCAGGGAATTAAGCTGAATAGTGGCATAGTTGATGCGATTAGTGATTGGTTCAAGCAATTATGGGGAGGAGAGAAATTGTTAAGCGAGGAAATTCCTGTTTTACAACAAGGGAAGAATTTGAAGGATATTTATGTTCTAAAAATCAAAGATAAAAGAGTGCAAGCGATTAAAGAAATCGAAGGTTTAAATAAAACATTAATTGCCCAGTATGAAAATTTCAATACGCCGATTTGCGATTATGTGAAAAATTATGTGCCTGAAGATTTAAAGCAAGAGTTATTAGAAGAAGCGAGCGGTAAGCAATTGATTGCGTGCAGTAAAAAAGGCAACATACAAAATGTACAAGCGAAGGCAGGATTAGATATATTATGGCCGCATTTGACGGGCAAGCTGAGAGTAGAAGAGAAATAGAATAAAATGTTAATAGTAAACGTTTTTAATCCCGGAACTTCTTTGAAATGATTACCGGTCGTTATAAGAAAAGAATTATGGCAAATTTTCGTCGTTTTCGATGACCAAGGAAGCAATTAATAAGTTAAATTGAGGAATAAATTTTCCTTTCTTTTTCAGTTTGGATAAAAGTTCACAAGAAATATGGGCAGTTTTAAAAGTTGTATTAAATAGCATATTAACTAAGGCGTTCTAAAACAAGACTGTTGTGTTTTTCATTTTTTTTTGATGGTACCATAATAAAATTCACATAAATTGAAAATAGTTATGGATACGTTTTCAGGATACATGTTTTTAGTTGTTCTAATTGTTCAATATTTTTTCGGTTATTTTCAATTTCAATGAGAATATTGGTATCGAGAATGAGACGCATAATTTAAATCCTCCTTTTTAACTATTCATGAAATTCGGCTCTTATTTTTGGGGAGGTCATCTTTAGAAATACGTTTTTAGAAATAAGGTTTTTAATCTTTTTCTCTCCATATACACTTGTATCTCCATTGTTGTTACTATTATTTTGAGTGCGGGTTTTCATATAGGAGGGAAGAGTGAGAATGTTTATAAATTTGTTTGGTTTTATGGTTAAGGTATGAAAAAGAGGGATAGAAAAGCACAGATTACCGTGTTTATGATTTTAGGATTATTAATTTTATTTGCGGCGTTATTTGTAGTTATGTTAACAATGAATATTAAAAAGAGTAGTCTACAAGGTGAACAAGAAAAGATTTTGACACAGGTATTTAAAAAAGAAGCGTTGAGAGTTTACGTGGAAGATTGTCTGAAAGATAATATGGAGGAAGGGATTGATTTATTAGCTAAACAAGGAAGAATTTGGAATGACCAGCCGGGCGGCAGCGAGGAATTCATTAATGATGTGACCGGCATAAGTGACGGAAAGGAGAGGATTTATTATGGCATTAGCAGAAAATTATTTCCTAAAGAGATATTTAATGCCTTTCCTTGTAAAGATGAGACCAATACGCCAATGTTTTGCGGGTATAGTTATCCGCAAATGGCAGAGTTTGGACAGTTAAAATTAAGGAAGGATGCGATTTTTCAAAAGGATTTAAAGAATTTTTTGATTAATAGAACAGTTTGGTGCGTAGAAAATTTCACGAAGAGCAATATCTCACAAGAAGCACAGGTAGTTTCAACGAATTTAGAATTGACTCTAGAAGAAACAGATGAGGGTATTAATGTTTTGGTTAATTATCCACTAAAGATAAAATTAAATAAGGAAGAATTATTTCATCTGACAAAGTTTGATTTTTTTTATCCGACAAAGTTTAAGCAAGTGTTAGATGTAACAATGTTTTATCCGTTACAATGGGACCAGAAATTTGTCGATTTTAATTATGACAATGTTTCTCTAAATGCCGATTATTTTGAATATAATAGTCCTATAGATGTTAAAGAGAACTGTTTGTTTAATGATGCCGGCGATTATACTTGCAAGAGAAAAACTTTGAAAGACAAGTATACAGAATTAGAGATAAAGATGCAGAAGAATAATTATAGTGGTGATGATATTTTCGTATTTATGATGCCAATACAAAATATATTCCCAGATAGATCCGGCGATTTTAAATTGCAGATTGCCCGACAAAATAGACCGCCAGTGTTGGATTACGTACACAGAGAAAATTGTTCTAATAAAGGTTATGATTATTTAGTAATTCTTGGTGATGAGAAGTTGGGGGAGGTGAATATCAATCTAAGCGCACATGATGCAGATGAGGATAAGATTAAGGAATATCGGTTTGATTCCGCAGGAGGATTGGTTAATGATAATAGCCTTAATTCTTTAGTCGGTGATAAGCTGTTCATAGGAAAAGATAAGCTTACCCATAATTTAGGATTAAAAACTATTAGTGTAAATGTTTTAGATGAACATGGTTTGTCAGATTGGCAGGAAGTAAGAGTTTTAGTAGATAAATCAATGAAGACGAGTTTTAGTATAGACATACCTTATAAAATAAATAAGGAGGGAAAATCAGTGGATTATGCGATTTTTTTTAAGAACGGTAAAGATTATCTTATCTCTCAAGAAGATCCGTTTATCTTGAAGTTACAATTGCCGACGGCGCAAGATACTATACAAAATGCAGAATTAAAATACATAAGCAATACAGAAGGCGAAAACTTTAACTTAAATGTCTATAATCTTGACTTTATAAAACAAGGAAAAATTCAGGTAATAGCGCCAAATTTCAATAAAGAAAAATTTGATGATTATAAAATCGATGAACAAAGAAATTATTTCAATGTTGTCGGCGAAGGCGTTTTAAGCTTATCTTATGCCCGAGCGTATTGCAATGAAGATAAAAAAGATATCTCGGAAGCAAAAATTGAGGTTAAGCAGTGTATCCCCCATTTTAATCCAGAATATCCTTATGCATATCCCTATAATAAATATAATTTTGGTTTAGATATTAAGGGGATGACTAATTTAAATGATTTTAAGGGAGAAAAAGAAATCAATCCTTTTTTAGCTACACATAGTTGTTGCAATGCGGATTGGACAGTAAAAGATAAAACACAAGTTTGTTTTACTAATCCTGCCATGTCTTGCGGTGGCGAGGGATATTGGTTAGGCAATTTAGTTATCAAATGCGATGCAAAGAGCGGTAATAAATGCGAAGGTCAATCCGATTTTAATCTGCTCAAACAAAATAATAATAATGTATGCGGCGATAAAAAATATAAAGACTGCAAAAATATTCCTTTAGAATGCAGTGAGAAGGAAGCGTGGAGTTTAGTAGATGATAATAAAAAATGGTGTTATGGCAATCACGGCTGTGAAAATGTTTGCGAAAGTGTTATAGTCAGCGATGCGAATTTAGATTTTGAGAATATCAAATTAGAATATGCACAATTTCATTGCGGCTGTAATAATGAAGATGTGGCGAAAGCGAAGAAATGCAGAATACTTTCTTCAGGGTATGAAGGGAAATGTTCAGCTACGGGTTGCACATGAAATTAATAATTATCATGGTGTTAATATTTTGTATGTCAATCTATTTAGTTTCCGCAGTAAATGGCTGTTTCTTATACAAAGAGAGCGCAAGGTATTGTCAAGATATAGATAGCGAGCAAGCGCAGCAGGAATGCGGTAATTATGGCGATTGCGGTTTACAAGATGTTTTTCTACGAGGAAAAGATTGTTTGAGTGTGAGTGATTGCAAGAAGATTATGTGTAAGAGTTCGTGCCAGTTAGATTTTGCAGGAAAATGCAATGCGGGAGAAATCATCAAGGATCAAGAACAGGAATGGTGCAATGAGGGATGCTGCAAGTTTTATACTGCAGGCAGTTTTTGTGAAGCTAAAGCAAGCAAGTGGTTATGTGAAGTCGAAGCGAGAAATACAGAAGCAAAACAGTTTGCATTTGATACGCAAATGAAAAGTGAAGATTGTAATAATTATTGCAGTTGGGAACTATCAGCAGGAAGTGATGTAACTAGGGGATTAAAGTTAGAAGATGTTTCTGTTTTAAAAAAAGAGGAGAATAAACGTGTAAAAAATGGTTCGGAAATTACGAAGACGGAAAGTAATAATAGTTTAGGACCGGGAATTTGGGCAGTGATGATTTTAGCAATAGTAGGGGGAATAATATATTATGTATATCACAAAAATTCTCAGATAGGCAAAGAAGAAAATAAAGAAATGAGCCATAACAATAAAGAAGAAAATTTTGAGGAGAAATTACGAGAAAAAGAATTAGAAATAATGAGTATAAGAGCAAGGATTGAAGATGTTAAAGCCAAACATGAATTTAAAACTAAAGGCAAAGAACGGGAAGAATTTTTTGCGGAGTTTGGGTTAGTTCCAGCAAAGGCAGAGAAAGGACATTTGGAGCGGTTGAAAGAATTAGGTAGAATATATGAATTAAAGAAAGGAAAATTTTCTAAAATGAGGAGCGGCGAAGAGAAGAAAGCGTTGGATAAATTGGCTTATTTAGTAAATAAACAGAAAAAATTCGAGGAAAAAAATGGAGGAAGGCGTTAAGAAGGTGGAACAAAAAGTAGAGCAGGTTTCCAAGAAAGAAGTAGATAAAACAATTGCAGCGTTAAGGAAGATTAGCCAAAAGAAGTGATAATGGTAGTTTTACCCTCTTTTAACAGTAGGTAAGTTTATAAAGCAAAACGGTTTTATTTCTTTATAATAATGATGTCATTAAAAAGAGGGCTTTTTTGGGTAGTTTTAGCTTTATTCTTAGTAGTTTTTAGTTTTTTGGTTGCGGCGGAAACTAATGGGTGTTATATTTATCCGAAAGCTGGTGAGGATGTGTATTGTACACAAATAACTGATGCAATAGCTAAAGCAGATTGTGATAAAAATGCGGATTGTGCGATGTCACAACATTTTATTTCTAATTCTGATTGTTCTAATCTTGATAAATGTAAAGAAGTTACGTGCGATGTTGATTGTTCTGCACATATGTTGGGCAAATGCCAGCAGTTAGGAGGAGATGAAGTTAAAGCAGAAGAATATAATTTGAAATGTGCTCCGGGTTGTTGCAAAATTTCTAATAAATTTTGTCAGTTTAATTTAAATCAATTTCAATGTTTTGATAAAGCGAAAAAATTAGGAATTTCTGTGAGCGAGGCTATTTTTAATAATGATTTAAGTATGAATGCAAAGGAATGTGCCGAAAAAATTTGTCAGGTTACGTTAGAGAAGGGGGCATTAGAAGTTACAGTAAAAAATGAGGAAGGACAAGCAATAAGTGGAGTGGAAGTTTTAATCGAAACATTAAATTTGAAATCAGCAACGAGCGATTTAGGTTTAGCTAGTGTTAATTTAAATCCGGGAACTTATGCAGTGAAAATTTCTGGTGCTGGTTATCTGCAAGCAAGCATATCGGTAGTGATCAATACCAATGAGAAAAATGCGCAGAGTATTATATTAAAGGAAGCAGAAGGCGGAGCAAGTGTTGTAGGAAAAATAGGCGATAATAAAACTAATTTTGCAGCAGATTTATCTTATCAAGGAGCAACCAGCGGAAATGCAGTTTCAAATGATGATGGTTCATTTACAATTACAAATTTACCATTAGGCAAATATACATTTACAGCAAGCAAAACAGGATATAAGGCGCTGAAGAAAGAGGTTGATATCGTTGCAGGAGAAAATAAGATTAATTTTGTGTTGGAGTTAACAAGAAAACAAGGGGTTAAAGGAAAAGCCATTTTGGATTTAGATAATAATAAAAAATATAATAATTTGGATCAACCAGCCCAAGGGGCGAAAGTTTATGTAGATAATGTGCTGAGAGGATTTGCGGATGCCGAGGGCAATTTTATGGTCGAGATTACGTTCAAATCCAAAGATGCCAATGAGAAGCATTCTATCTATCTGCAATCACAAAATTATAAATCGAAAGCAGTTATTTTTGAGTTAGAAAAAGAGAAAACTACAGATTTGAAACAGGAAGAGACATTGATGTTGGCGGTATTAGGACAGTGTGATAAAAATAAAGATGTACAACAGTTTTCGGTAGCATCTGCACCGGGGAAAAAGCAGGTAACTTTACAATGGGTTAAGCCTTGTCCGGAAGTGATTGGTTATGAATTAACAATTACGGATGACGCAGGTAGCATTATCAAAGCAACTTTTTCTCCAGCAGATTTTTCGTATATTGATGATAAAGTTGAGTGGGGCAAGACTTATACATATTCATTAATTGCATTATTTGATTTGCAAAAATTGTCGGATAAGGCTAACGTACAAACAATAAAATTAGGAGATAAGGAATGTGAAGGACATTATCATGATAAAGAACTGCTTGGCTGGGATCAATTTTGTCGTACGGGAGATAAAAAATTAAGGCAGGCAATATGGAGTTGTACTGATGATAATAAGTTATATGAAATTAAGTGCGGGGAAGACAATGAAGGATTAAGCAATAATTTTTATTGTGCACAGGTAAGTGAAAGAGAAGCAGTTTGTAAAGATGATGGTGTTTGTGCTAAATTCAGATCGCCGTTTGGGCTGTATGCGGAACGGGAAACTTGTTATGGGTTAGTGGAAGAGCAGGCAAAGAATTTTTGTGTGTATGATTTTTCGTATTCAATAGTTGATTCTTGTAAAAGTTGTTTGGAAATAAAAAGTTGTTTTGATTATAATGGCAAAGATGCATGTACGTTAAATAATTGTTTAAGCGATAAATGTCGATGGATAGACGGGGCAGATAATAAAGGAGAAGAAGGCAAAGCGTTGGTTGATTATGGTCTAATAAACTTGCCATTAAAAATCACGCCAGAGACAGGAACAGGTTATTGTACACCAGTTGATTATACAGAAGATGATAAGTGTGAATTATGCGGCGCAAGTGCAAATTTGTTGGAAAATTATTATTGTACGGCAAAAGTTTGCAGTGGTTTAGGAAGATGTTTTTCTGATCCTATATTGGCAAGATGCGAAAAATGCGGCAAAATTCCCAATGCTGAGGCAAATTGTTATACTTATAATACGGAATTTGAGTGTACTAATGGCGAGGAAGTTAAAAGTTCCGGCGGGAAGATTTTGAAGTCAAAAGATACTTGTGATTGGGGAAGATGTTTATGGATTGGCGATAAGGAAAGCAATAAAGGAAGTTGTGTGAAAGATGGCAATGCAGATAGTAAGGATGATTGTGTAATTTTTGATAATCCAGCTGAGAAGCAGAAATGTCAGGGGGATATGAATCCACCAAAGACAAAATTAGCACAGGATAAAATTTCTACGGTTTCTCACGGCCATCCTAATTTAGAATTTATCGGTGATGATAGTTATCATGCAAAATGGACGGAAAATAGTCCATTAAGAGCGTTAGGCTATTGTTTAAGCAATACAGAAGCCGACACATCGGCAGTGTGCGAGAATTTTACAACAATCAATTATAAAGGAGCGAAGCAACAAGAAAATCTGATGGTGAATTTGATCAATTCTAGTTATTTACAAGGGAAGGTAATTAATGGTCAAACGTATAGATTACAATTTTATTCTGAAGATAAGTTCTTTAATAGAGAAGATGTGCAAGAAGCATTTATTTTCATAGATAATGTCAAGCCGGAATTTGAGATTAGAGAAGAAGTAAATACAGTAAAAGATGCAACAGCACTGAAAGTTTATTTAGAAGGAACGAGCGAGCCAATGAGTTGCGAATTTAAGTTGAAATCGTTAATTCCATTGGGAAGTGAGCAGAATAAAATGTTGAAGAGGGAGGAGGCAAAGGGAGCAACGTTTGAAGGGCTAAAAGGGATTAAATATAATTTGACAGTTACGTGTAGGGATGATTATGACAATGTGGAAATTAAAAATGTTATTGAGATTTTTAATCTTGATCAAAATATTCAATTAGTTTATCCGGTATTTAAAGAGGTAATTGCAGCTACGGAAATCAAATTTCAAGTAAATACGGAGGTAGGGGCAAGCTGTGGGTTGTATGATGGTTTAACCAATGAAAAAATAATCTATTTTAATATTATGGATGAAGAAGGCAAGGTGCATGAAACTCCGTTGTTAGATGGATTTATAGAGGGGGTTTATGCCGGCGAACATAAAGTTAGATGTACAGAAATTTTAGATACGAACAAAGTTCATGAAGTGTTGTTTTATTTTATAGTTGATTTCACATCACCGGAAACACAGATTGAATTGAAGGAAGGAAAGAGGGTGGAGAAACCAAGTATTTATGGATGGGAAGAGTATTTTATCAATAGTGTTATGGTTAATTTTGAATGCAAAGCAGAAGGATTTGCCTGTGATAAAACTTATTATTGTTTAGGGGGAGGATGCGAATCAATAGGAAACCCTGATTATAAGGAATTTACCCGAGAATTTAGCTTGAATGGTTCTTCTCAGATATGTTATTATTCTACTGACAGCGGAAATAATAAAGTATTCCAACCAGTATGCGGAATGGCGATTATCGATGGCTATGGAATCACATTAGAAAAACCACCGTTAAATTATTACAATGGGGAAGTATGGGGAGTAAGCAATAAGAAAGGCTTTGATTGGCAGTTTTATACTAGGGTGCCAACGAGTTTATGCAAATATGATTTTAGTGAAGATTTTGTTTACGAAGAGGTGGCGGGATTTAAGATTTTACAACCTAACATTGAAAAAAGATATTTAGTGGAGAATTTTCCCAATGGAACGGGGGCCAGCGTTTATGGCGAAGGGGGAAGAGTTAAAAGCGTGTTTGTGAAATGTGAAAATTTAGAAGGAGAAATCGGTCCCGAAAAGAAAATTAATTTAGAGTATGATCCTACAGCACCGAATATTTTGACGGCGAACGCAGAACCAGATTTGCTAATCGAAGGTACAAAAGTTAAGTTGAATGTAATAACTGATGATAAGACGTTATGTAAATTTAGCGATTTAGAATCAGCAGATTATAATACCATGAAATTTGTTTTTCCGGGAGCGGAAGCAGAAAATTCACTGGGAAGCAAGCAAGCAAGAATTTTAACAGAAAACCATTCGGCAGTATATGCCGTCAATAATTTTTTAGGGTTAGTGAAAGAATTTAATTTAACTGTACAATGTAGAAATGGAGCAGGAGATCGTTCAGAAAAGAAAAATATTATGTTTAAAGTAGATTACACCCAGCTAGGAGGAATAAGTTCGATTTGGCCCAAGGGTGATTATTTGGCAGATGCTTCGGTATTAGCGAAAGTGGAAACGACAAAGAGCGGCACGTGCAGTTATAATATTAATGGCACTTATATTAAAATGAATAGTTTTGGTGGCAAGACGCACAATGTGCAGTTTAGTAATCTCAAAGAAGGAAGTTATAATTATCAAATAAGATGCAAGATGGGAGAACATGTAGTAGAAGGAGAAATTTCGTTTACTATTGATTTAACTACCCCCATAATTAGCAAGGTTGATGATGGAAGTTATAGTTGCGGTAGTCCGGAAGTAAATTTGTTAGTGTATACCAATAAACAAAATGTTAGTCAGTATTATTATGAGGTTTATGATTTGGGGGCAAAACAAACAGCCGGCAAGAAAATCAGCATTGATAGTCTTAATTCCGAGGAAGAGTATTATAATTATTATACGGGATATGTACAAAATAGTCTTAGTAATAATTCTAATGTTAATATTAATGATGATGTCTTAAAAGGAAATTTAGTGTATAATGCGACAGTAGGAAATAATTTACCGATAAATATTTCTACAATTAATTTTAATGAAAGTCATAGTTATGCCACACGGGTTAAAGTGAAAAGTTTGACAGGAAAATGGGGTCTGTTCAAGGGGAGTGACGGGATTATGATTGTGTCCAGCAATTATTCGGAATGTCTTAAGGATAAGACTGTGCCGGGAATTGATTTTAATGAAAAAGGGACGTGTACAAATAAAGAAATCGAGTTAAATTGCAATGATAATATTGTGGGGTGTAAAACGTTTTTATTTGGTGTAAGCGATTCGGTGGATAATTGCGTACCAAAGGAGTTCTATAGCGGGGAAAAAATCGTGTTTACAGAGAAAAAATGGCTATGTTATAAGGTAAGTGATTATAGCGGAAATAATTATGCCAATAGTATAATGGTTTCTTTAGAAGATAGCGATGGCGATGGGTTGTTAGATAGTTGTGATACATGTCTAAAAACCAAAGCAGGCAGTAAAGTCGATGAGCTGGGATGTGCCAGCGATGATCTAAAAAGTGAGGATAAGAAGGAAGATAGCGACGGCGATGGTTTACCCGATATGTTTGAAAAAATGTATGATGAAGAAGGATGTGAGTTGAATTATAGGGGTGTAGATTCTAACAATAATGGTGTTTTAGATCGTGATGAAGATTATGATAAGGATACATACAGTAATTATGAAGAGTATACCAACAATCAAGATCCGTGTACGGCAGATACACCATTAGAGAAGAAGGAGGAGAAAGAGAAAGAAGTAATAAAAGCAGTGCCACCAGTAGAAGAAAAAGGAGCTACTGTTTTAGTGGGGGTATTGTTGATATTAGGGGTATTGTTTATATTGGGTGGCAGCAGTTATTTAATTTATTATTATAACTATTCTTCAGCGGGAAAAGGTAGGCAAGTGAGGGATGGAGGTGTAATTTCTCGAGGCAAGGAGGAAGAAAGAGAAGTTCCCGGCGGAATGTTAGGCAATCTGAAAAATAAAGTGCTGGAATTAGAAAAATCGCGCGAACAAAAATTGAAAGAACGGTCTAGGGAGCAGGTGTTTGGTACATTTGGCGACCAGAAGGAGATCCCACACATAGGGGGAATGTTGGAAACTAAGAATGCTAGTCTGCCAAAATTACAACAAATAGCGGAAAAATATGTTGAACATAAAGAAGATATTAAACCGGTGTTGAAGAAGGAGGAGAAGGGTGTGTTTGCTAAATTGGAAAGCATTGCCACGCAGACTAAGGAAAAGAAAATTAACGAGGTAGTAAGTGGAGAGGAAGCAAAGGAATTGTTTGCGAAATTAAAGTCAATAAGTCAAAAGAGAAAAGGTAAATAAAAAGTCAGGTTTGAAGATATGAATAAAAAAGCAATGGGCGTAGGACAGGTATTTGTGTTTATTGTAGCAGCGTTAACGTTTTCTTTGATTATGATTTTCGGGTATAAAGCAATAAGCGGATTTATTGCAAGCGGAGAACAAGTAGAATTTGTACAGTTTAAAAATAATTTAGAGGGCGGCGTGCAGAAAATTTATACAGAGTATGGTTCAGTGCGATTAGAAAAATTGCGGATGCCAGGGAAATATACACAGATTTGTTTTATTGATTTAGATTATTCCAAAGAGGCAATAAAAAAGGAATTAGCGGGTTTGTGCGAGAAAGATCAAGTCGCTTGTACAGTTTGGGAGGATGCATTAAATACTAAAGAAGTTAGTGGGTATGATAGTGTAGATGAAAATGTATTTTTGAAGCCTAGCGCAGTGGTAAAATTAAAAATTGGCAGAATAAGTTTAGTCAGCGAAAATGGCGATGCACAGGGATATTTATGTATGCCAATAAATAACGGGTTTTTCTCAGTGATGTTAGAAGGCAAAGGCGACCATACAGAGTTATCTAAGGTTAAATAAAGTTAGGCAACAGTTATGGCTTATAGAGATAAAAAAGGGCAAATAGAAGTTACATTTAATTGGGTGTATATATTAATAGCGGGAGCGGTTATTTTATTATTTTTTTTTGGATTAGTATTCAAACAGAAAGCGGTCTCAGAACAAAATTTGGGCAATGATTTAGTGAGGATTATGGATTCGATTTTTACAGGAGCAGGGGTTTCAGAGAAGACGAAGAATTTTATTGATCTGAGCGGGTTAGCTGATTATACTTTATATTTCGATTGTGTTGATGGTGTGGGTGAATATGGTTTGAAAGGGACAAGTGCTCGAGTGGAAAATGAGGTAGATCCGCTGTTTGCACCAAGAGAGATTAAAGGAACGCAGTTGATTGTGTGGAGTTTACCCTACAAATTGCCGTATAAGGTTATAGATTTTTTGTTTGTGACTTCTAGCAATACAAAATATTTTTTATTCGGAGGAAATACGGGGGTATTTGATGTAGAGAGTTTTATGAATTCTACGGAAGGATTTAAACGTGATTATGTTACTAGTGAGCAATATAAAAGTATAGATCCAGGAAAGAATTTTCAAGTAAGATTAGTTGATTTAAGTGGGGATATTATTGGCAAGGGAAAGGAAGTGCCGGAAAAATTACAAGCGATGGATAATAATAAAGTCACGGCAGTAGTGTTTAGGGGAAGCAATCAAGTTGATTATTATCAGAAAGAAGGAGAGAGGTGGACAAAATTGAATTATAATACTCCGGTGCAAATTGTTTCTTTGGGGGGGGAACGAGATGCAGCAAAATATGCGGCTATTTTTGCTGCGGATGATAAGGTGTATAAATGTAATATGCAGAAGGCGTTTAAACGGCTGAAATATATCAATGAAGTTTATTCTGGCAAAGCAGAGGAAATGAAGATTTTTTATTCTAGCAAGACGTTTTCTAAAGAATGCTTTGGTTATATTCAAGAAGGCAAACCAAATTTGATAGATGCATTGAGTTCGCAAGCTAATTTATTGCAGGGATGTTTTAAGGATAATACGTTAAGTAATTGTGGGAAATTGATCGAATCGGCAATGGAGATAAAAACTGTTAATGATAATTTAGGAGAAAAAGGAGATTGTATTACTTTGTATTAAAGATGAGAAAAATGACTATTAATAAAAAAGGACAAATGCAAATGACGGAAACTATTGCGGTATTGTTCATATTTTTTGTATTATTGTTGTTTGGAATTATTTTTTATTATAAATATCAGCAAGTGGCAGTGAAAGAGAAGCAAGAAGAGTTATTAGCGGCAAGAGCGATGGATACAACGTTGAAAATGTTGTTTTTGCCGGAATTGATGTGTACAAAAAGAGAAGCAGAACCGGAAGATAATTGTATTGATGTGTTGAAAATGAGGCAGGCGAAGGCAACATTTCGCAAATATATGAGTGATTATTATTTTGGAATATTTTCCTATGCGCGGATTAGGGTTGTAGATTTGGTGGATAAGCAAGAGTTGGTTCTTTATGATAAGGAAAAAACTAAAGTTTTAGATAATGGAACCATGGTTGGTGATTGGGAAAAATTGGAGAAGACTTATTTTGTGGTTACGTTGAGGGACGAGATTAAAGGTCAAGGAGAAGCAAGATATGATTTGGGGTATATTGAAGTGGGGGTTTATTCGTGAAACGAGGACAGATGGAGATGATTGGTTTAGTAATTATTGTTATTCTAATAACTTTAGGTATGTTATTTATGGCAATATTTGCGCTGAAGGAAGATCCACAGAAGAAGATTTTTACGCGTAAGGGATTAGCATATAGTACGGTAAGTGCGGGGATGAAGATGAATATTGAATGTAATGATGAAGTTGGAAAGGTTTATCCGCAATTAGGCAAGGATATTTTAGATCAATGCGCACAAGATTATCAAGATCCCCTTTGCATTAAATATAATTGCGAGGGGAAACATTGTTGTCAGGTGTTTAATGAGACAATGAGCAAAATGCTAAATTCTACTTTGGGAGGATGGGGGAAGAGTTTTGAGTTTAGTGCGCGGTTAGTGCAAGGTAAAGGGTCGATACCGGTTGGGTTAAGCGAAATTAAAAGCAAGGATGGATGTCAGGGGAAGGAAAGAGATAGTTCGGGGTTATTTCCTATTCAGGCAGGCAGTGCAGGATTGGTAGAAAGTGTGTTATATATTTGCGATTGATTTGTAGACTATAATTTTATAGCAAGATTTATATATAGTATTTTGTTTTGTGGTGTATATAATAGTCAAAGTAAGATTAAAAATGAGATGAGCAGAGGATAGGTCCTTCTGACCTCATTTTTATAATATAAAAAATGAGGTGTGATAAAAATGATGTCTAAAAAAGGGCAGTCGATGTCGATCAATGTAATTATTGTAGCGGCGTTGGCATTAATTGTGTTAGTGGTTTTAGTGGTTATTTTTACGGGAAGAACGGGTTCATTTCTTTCCGGTGTGGAAAAGTCCGGAGATGCACGATTAGCGGAATTAAAGGTTGGCTATCGAACATGTCATCCTACGGCCACAGCGGAATCTAATTTTCAAAGTTCGTATGGTTCAGCAACGTCTACAGAGGCCAAAGAAAATTTAGCGGCTAATTTTAAGGATGAAATAAGCAGATGTAAAGGTTCATCGGTAGACAAAGCAAGCTGTGAATCTAATGGTTGCAAGTGGAGTTAAGATGAACAATAAATTTAAATCTTTTTTTTCTTTGGGAAGGAAAGGAGATGCTAACATGTGGTGGATTATCATTGGCGCAGTGATTGCGTTAGTGGTGTTGATTGTGTTGTTGGTTATTTTTACAAGCAAAAGTGGAAAGTTGGAAGGAGGATTGTTGGATTGCCAGAGTAAAGGAGGAGAGTGTGTTACAGAAGATAAATGTGTAACAATAAATTCAGATGGCGCTATAACTAAAGGAACGATAGCTTCAGCTTTTGATTGTCCAGATAAAACCACTAAATGTTGCTTTAAGTCAAAGTAAAATATGATCAAAGGCAAAAAAGGAGAAGTGGATTGGTCCAGCCCAGAAACTTTGGTTAAGATTTTATTGGCGATAATTTTGGGTTTGGTTGTTTTATATTTTATTTGGACATTGAGGGGTAAAATAATGCCATGAAATTTATGAATAAAAAAGGGGAAATGGAGATGTGGCAGATTATTCTGATAATTTTAGCGGCGATACTTTTATTTGTGATGATTATGTTGTTTGTTAATTGGGGCAGCAGTAGTGAAGGGTTATTAAAGCGATTAGGTGATTTGTTTTAGATGGAAGGCGTTACTAAGATAGTAATGTATCTAATACCTATAATTATGTTTGTTTTATTAGTGATGTATTTTTTTGCGCCGTCTGGCGGCGTGTTTGAGAAGTTTAAGGATGCAGGAGGAAAAGTTAAGGAATATTTGCCAACGATTGGGGCGGAGAAGTTGCAGGGGGAAAAAGTGGATGTATCTGGCGAGCATAGGGGGGAAATTTTGAGTTTAAAAAATACTATTGAGAATATGAAAGGAAAAGGACCATGTTTTGCAAGATATAAACAATTTTCTGATTTAGGAGAAGAGGGAGTAACGATTTCTTTAAATTATAATGGTAAAGGAGGAAGTGACTTTATCGTTACAACTGGAAAACAAATTGTCTCTGATTTAAGTTTTACTATCAACGAAGTTAGTCCTTGTGTTATTGCTGGCGGAAAAGTTGTGGAAGCATTTGGTTTACATTATATAAATGATAAACAATGGAAGGATAAACCAATAATAACAAATGATTATGCTTCTGTTAATCAGATAATAATTTCTTATTCTGCTAATAATTTCAATGGAAATATAATTAGGGTCCCAGAGTTAGGAGCAGATATAGTTAATGGTGTAAGCAATAATTTGAAAGATGCAGGCGTATTATACACTCCTGATGGGAAGAATATTTGTTTTTTTCCAACAGTTACATTCGGTTCCGATAAAGATGGTTTAAGTGAAAATTATCTAGGTGTTAATAAAGGTATGATGGCAATACCTAGGCAGATGGAGATTAAAAGATTAAGGGTATGCAGTGAATGATTAATAAAAAAGGAATGACAGCAGGTATGTTAGTTGCGATTATTATTACTTTGGCAGCGTTTATGTTGATTGCCAGTGTGATTATTCAGTTTATGACTAATGTTGATGATAAGCAAGCAGAGTTAATTTGCCATGACAGTCTGATATTAAAAGCAAATTCAAAAATTGAGGCCGGTTCTGCGGGAGCAGTTTCTATTCCAATGGCATGTAAAACTTTAGACAATAAGTTTTCTGCCGTTGATAGTAAAGAAGCACAAGATATAATTGTTAGTAAATTTGAACGTTGTTGGTGGATATGGTTAGAAGGTCAGTATTCTGAAATGTTTGGTCCACGGGGTTTATTTGGCGATGATGATAAAACAAAATGTTTTGTATGTTATAATTTGATATATGAAAAAGGACCCCCCTTAACTAAAGGTGAATTATTAAATTCATTAAAAGATACAAAATCTCGTTATTTAACAAATTCTTCGGTATTGGATTATATTCAGAAAAATGGTTATATTAATATTGAAGATGAATTAAAAGATGGTCACGTATATTCTCTGGTTTTTGCGAGTAATATTAAAGAGGGATTTTGGCGTAATAGTTTTGGGAGACAGTTAGGCTTTTATCCAGTTTATAATAAAAATGGATTATGGTTTGTTGATTTAAATACATTAAATAAAGCTAATCCTTGTTATGTAGAAAAAGATATTGCAGGGAAATAAAAGAGGTGGTGATGATGATTAATTTTAAAAATAAAAAAGGAGATACTTCACCTGTATGGTGGATTATTGTTACGGCGTTGCTAGCAATCTTAGTGGTAATATTTATTCTTATTTGGTTTAAAGGAAGCGGAGATAAGGCGTTTGGGGGAATAAGTAAAAATCTTGATTCTTTAGGAGATTTTGACAATGATAAGGTAGCCAATTTTTTTGATAGGTGTCCTTGCATTCCAATCTTAACTGTAGAGGAACCAAATTTGAAAGGTTGTCCGAAAGGAATAACTGCAGAACAAATGCAAGCAGATAATAAATTGTTTAGCGAGAAGAATTGTGTCGATGTGAGCGGAACAAGTTCCAATAAACAAACTCCAGAATCACAAAAATTAGTTGAGCAAAGTAAACAACCAGTCAAGAGTAGTTTTATGTTATTGGATGGAGATCAACTCTTACCAACGAGCGGATATGTTACTAGTAGTAACTCATTATCTGTAGAGTTTAGTTGTACGAAGAAATGTACTTTAAGAATGATGAAACCAGTAGTGGGTATGTCGGGGGGCAAAGAAGAACAGAAAATAGGGGATTATCCTGCAGAATTTGGCGGAGTAAATTTACTAGTAGATGTAAGTGTGCCCGGATCATATTCTGTGTGTTTGAAAGAAGATGGAGCAAAAGAAATTTGTTATAATGTCAAGAAGAATTAGAAAAATAATTTAAGAGGCTAATAATGTTTTCAAAAAAAGGGATAATGCTGAAATTTTTGACTACGTTGATATTAGCGTTGATTATTTTTGTGCCAACGTGTATGTTTGCTTCACAGTTTTTTAGGTTGAGTGAACAAGCGAAGCAGAATTTTGTTGTGTTTACGGAAGAGCTGAAACTATTAGGTGATGTTAATGTTGATGTAAATACACATAAAACAACAGTTCTTATTTTAGATGACACCACGGCAATTGTTTATTTTCAACCGGAAAGTAAAGAGGTTAAATTGAATGTTAAACCAACTTCTTCTAGTATTAAAGTTCAAGATTTGTTTTTTAAAAGGGAAAGTAGTTGTGCTAATAATAAGGGATGTTTATGTTTGATTCAGAAATTTAAAGAAAGTGAGGGCGCAGGAAGATTTTCTACGGTTTTTCAAGAAGGGGGAAAATTATACTTCATTTCTAGTTTAGTTAATTGCGTTGATGTTGATTCTCGTTTATCTTTAACCAATTGCGGTATTGGGGAAGCGGTAAGTGTGGATAGTTATGTTTGCGAAGGTGGATTTGTGATGGAAAGAGATGTGGTAAAAGCGTTTACAAACTCGGTGTATTACAATATGGGGAGAAAAACACCGTTGCAATTAAGTAAAGGAGGAAATTCTATCACTATTGAGGCAAAATGAATTCTAAAGGTTCAAGTATTTTAATGATGATTTTTGAGATTTTAATAGTTCTCCTTACAGTTTATCTTATTACGAGCATTGCTTATGCGTATGGCAGTTCAACGATGGTAGCAAAGGTTAATGTGGCAGAGGAAATAAGAATGATGGTGGATACATTAGTAGGAGTGCCAGGGGAAGCGATTGTAGAATATCCTAAGAATGTGTCAGGGTTTATTTTTATTTTAGATAATGCGGGAATAGCGGTGTTGGAAAAGGGGCAGGCTAAGAATTTATGGATTATTAGGGAATTTAATCTGCCTAATGGCTATAAAACAGAAGGCAGTACAGAAAATGAGGCGAGAGTTTGCTTAGAAAAAAAGGAGAAAAAGATTATTTTACGAAAATGTTAACAAAAAAAGGACAGTTTGATGTAGCTAGGAAAACAATCTATTGGATGATTGTAGGGGTGATGATTACTTTAATTGTGTTAGCGTTTGCATTTATTTTTGGAGGATATAAAAGTAAGTTGACATATGTTCCAGGAGAAATTAGAGCGGAATATATCACGTTAAGATTTGTGAATAATGAAGAGTGTTTTGCATGGCAAGATGCTAGTGGGATTATACATGCAGGGGTGATTGATATTAGCAAGTTTACAGATGAGCAGATGAATAAGTGTTATTTCACAAATCCCAAGCAAGGTTATGAAGAATTTAATTTTGGACTTACATTGGAGAATGAGAAGAAGAGTATAAAAACAAATAATTATTATCATAAAGATGATTATACGTTATTTAAAGAAATTGTAGTTAGAGATGATAAGGGTTTGATTAAGAAAGATAGATTAATCATTTATGTACAGGAGAATATATGAGAAGATTAGGCAAGAAAGGGATGATGGATGATTTTTTTGATTTTATCTTTACAGTAATTGTAGCTTTTTTTTTGTTTTCGTTTATTTTTTGGACGCTGGATTATAGCATCAAAAATAGCAATGATGAATCTATTGCTGTTTTGAAAAATTATCAACGATTAGATTCGGCAGTGAATAATTTACGTTCAGAGGTTTATTTAGGATATAATTTAGAAGACGCGGATTTGGATGCTAAGATTAAAGAGAGTAAAATTTTAGGCGGAAAAACAATTACTGATTGTCCTGATTATGTTACGGAAGGTGATTGTACCAATGATCCTGTTGGTCTTTATAGCGGACCAAAATCATTCTGTCGATGGAATGAAAAAAGAAAAAAATGTGAGAGGGTGATTTTAGCGTAATATGAACAAGAAAGGAGCGTTAATGCATTGGATTATGTTTGGGGTGCTGATAGCGATAGCGGTGTTTTTTATTGCGGCGAAAAAACCGTTAACTACAGATATTAAAGGGCAATGGTCTGCGGATTTTCTTAAAGATAATTATTTGGAAGCGGAAAAGAAATTGTTGAATGAAGAAGTAGTGTTACGTAATGTGGGAATGGAAGTGGCTAAAGAATTAGCGGAAAATGGCGGGTTAAGTAAAGATAAGATTTCTGAGTGCGAGACCATTGATAATGTTAATTTATGGAACAATAAAGATAAATGGTGTCTGCCGGATGTTCTTAATAATGTTAATAATGAAGCGGGAAAGAAATTAAAGACAAGAATTCCAGAAGTGATGTTTTCTTCCTTGGAGTTTAAAGATAAAATGTTATTTGTCAAAGGAGAAAAAAAGGAAATATCGAGTAAAGCGGGAAAATATGTTTATGATACCAGCACAGCGGTAGATTTAGGTTATTCTTTTGAGGAATATGAACAATTGAAAGAAGAAGCAGGAAAATTAGTTTCCGCGTGTAAAAATAAGAAAAAGTTAATTGAATGTTTAGAAAATAATAAACAAAAATATTGGAAGGTAGGTTCGTGTGAACAAGGAAAAGAAGCATATACACCCAATACAAGAAAAATGATATTTTGCGTGGAAAGCCCCAATAATTATTATTTGATTTCTTATGTTTCTTTTTTACCAATATTAGAAATTGTTAAATATAAATTGGCGTTAGATTTTACTCCAACAAATGTATTTTCAGTGGAGAATTTGGCGGCAACGCCGGAGAAGGAGGGTTATAAAATTACTTTTGATCAAGATGAAATGGCGACGGCGTATAAAATTTATTATACAGATTGGGATGTTACTAGTCATATCCCTAATGATGTAGATTATGTGTTTAAGAATTTGCCTAAAGATCAGGACTTAAGAGTTTATGAAACTATTTTAATACCAGATGCGCAAAATTTGAAATGTTCAGATAATAAGGAAGCGAATAAACCTTATTTATGCAATGGCAAAACAATGTATAATTTAGTTGATGCTAAAATAAAGAAGGATATACCCTATTATTTAATGGCGACGACTATTGTCAATGATAAAGAGTCGGAGATAGGTAGTTTTGTACGGTTGAATTAGTGGAGATTAGTAGTTATATATTTAATCAGCTAAATACTTATAAAGGAGTGTTTTGATTGAGATATTATGTTTAAGGTGCCATTAGCTGAGGTTAAAGAACGTCTTCTTAAAAGCGGCAAGATTACTCCTCGAGAGCTGGAAGAAAGGATCAAAACGAAAATTAATGATCTTTCGGGATTGATAAGCGAGGAAGGAGCGGCACATATTATTGCGAATGAGTTAGGTATAGAATTGTTTAATGCAGAACGAAGCAAATTGAAGATTAAGGAAATTTATGCGGGTATGCGCGGAGTTTCGGTAGTTGGAAAAGTTGTGCGTAAATTTGAGGTGAGAGAGTTTGCCAAAGGAGACAAGAAAGGAAAGGTTTGTTCAATAATATTAGGAGATAATACAGGAACAATAAGAGTGGTGTTT
Organism: Candidatus Woesearchaeota archaeon; assembly: GCA_016185725.1. GTDB lineage: Archaea > Nanobdellota > Nanobdellia > Woesearchaeales > GW2011-AR9 > JACPNA01. The sequence goes on from JACPNA010000030.1 coordinate 26,386, forward strand.
TGGAATGATCAAGCGGATTTATTGACTACGGTCAGCGAGGAAGATATTCTCCTAATTAAAGATGGATATGTCAAAGAAAATAATAATAACAAGGAAGTGCATTTAGGAGAGAGAGCGAAGGTTGAAATTAATCCTGAAGGGGAGAAAGTGGAAGTAGTACGGCAGAGAACTTCGTTTGAACGAAAGAAGATTGAAGATCTTAAAGCTGGGGAAGAGGGGGCAGAAGTATTAGGTACGATAGTGCAGGTGTTTGATCCAAGATTTTTTAATGTGTGCTCTACGTGCGGAAAAAGAGTAGTGGAAAGTAATGGAATATTTAATTGCGCGGAACATAATGAGATCAAGCCAGCATTAGCGTATGTTTTAAATTTGATTGTAGATGATGGGAGCGGGACAATCAGAAGCGTGTTATGGAAAAATCAAATAGGACATTTATTAGGCAAAGAAGAGGAGGAGATGAGCAAATTTAAAGAGAATATTGCTTTATTCGAGGAAGTTAAAACAGATTTATTAGGTGAACAGTTAAAATTGGTTGGTCGTGTACAACATAATCAGATGTTTGATAGGTTGGAATTAAACGTGCAGATGGTGGAGAAGGCAAACGTGACGGAAGAGATTGCACGATTGGAGAAAGTTGATTAATTTTTAGGAAAGGTTTTATAGGAAATTTCTCTGGATGTAAAATCCCTCTTTAGTGCGGGATACAAGAAAGCAAAGAGTCATGTACACGAAAATGAACAACGATTGTTATATTTGAAAAGGTTTATTAACTCATGTTTGACCCATTCTCTTTAGTTCGTCGAAGAATTTCTCAATCGCCCGGTTTTCATTTATAAAGAGCAAACATTCAGAGATATTTTCCTGCATTTTCCTCACTGTTTTACTAATGCTTTTTTTCTTTTGAA
>JACPNA010000007.1 GCA_016185725.1 Candidatus Woesearchaeota archaeon
TGTTGGAATCAAGGTAAAGATGATGTTCTTGGTTCAAAGTTCTTTGACTCATTTGAAGAATTTGAAAAAGCAGTAATAACCTATTATCGGACAAAGAGATTTAAACTTGATTTGTATAAATATTTATGTCACTAGCTATAGCATTTCGTCGTAAGGGGGGAATCGGGAGTTTTAAGCATAAGAATTATAATAGGACAAATAATATCGATTCAAATGACGACAGAAAATGCAAAATACATTAAGTATTCAGAATCCAATGGAAAAGGAAAATTTAAAATAGGAGAGATAGAAAAAGAGACAAGTTTTAAATTAGAGTTTTATCTTGGTCAAGATGCCATTTTGTATATGGATGAGGACTTCTTTTCAGAAATAAATAGGAGCTTTATTAACAAAAAGAAAAATGAACCGATTATAGCTTCACTTTCTGGAATCTTAGAGAATGGTGCTAAAATACGTATAGATCATTTAATATTAATCCAACCAAGTTGTTTGGAAAAGGGAAAGTCTACACCCATAAAATTCAAGGTATTCTCTCCGGTAATTATTAGCAAATATCTTCAAAATAGTTCTCCTGAAAATGAAGAGATCCATTTCTTAATTACTAATTTTGAATTTACAGGATGCGATAAAACAATCTATCCTAATGGCGGGTGGAAATTAAATCAATTATCTGTTAATGTTGGTGGGTACACATTGATTATTAAGCAGGTTGAGAATTATGAAAATATAATTAAACAGTTAAAACATAAAAATTCTCTAAGTGCAATTACTGCTGAAATTATCATTAAATCGCCTATTAAAGATAGAGATAAAATTTATCCAATAGTTGAGGATATTTGCAGTCTCTGTTCTTTTGCAAATGGAAATTCTGTCGTGCCAGTAATAGAAAAGCATTTTTCAAATGTTAATTTAGTGTTTGAAAGAATTTCATCAATGAGAATTGATCCGTTTAGTGGTGGCAATCAATTAATCCCAAATCTCCCTCCAGAAGTAATCAGAGATTTTGTAGATAACACCCATACTGCTTATGTTAATTATAAAGATAAACTTGGGTTAAATATTTTAATAAATTATTATTTATTGATGAAATCTAACCCTATTTTAGACATAAGATGCCTGCTCGGTTTTGTGCTTTTGGAATGTCTTTCAGACCATGCTCAAGAGTATTATTCAAAACTTGGAAAGCCGATAGATAGTAGTCTCAGAAAAGGCCAAATAAGCAAACTCAAAAAAATATTGCCTAGGAGCAATAATCTAAGTAAGAAAACTTTAGATAAAATTATTGATGAATTTGTATACAAGTATCCTACACTACAAGATTCTATTAATCAATTAATGAACGATTTTGGTATGAGACAAAAGAGAGGAGAGGGGAGACTTTTTGAGCTGAGGAAAAGTTTTATTCATAAAGGGATGTATCCCAAAGGCACAACAGACCATATTGTGATTTACCGGTCGCTTGTTCATTTTATAGACAGGCTTATACTGAATATATTGGGCTATAAAAGTATTTACTTAAATATAGCCGATAATTATAAAATAGAAGAGATAAATCCTAAATAAAATGACACTCCTCACTAAATCAAAGTACATAATCGGTTTATCCTGCCCGAAATATCTCTGGATGATGTTCCACGAATTAGATAAAATTCCAGAGCCAGATTTAGCAACAGAATACATTATTCAACAAGGGCATATTATCGGACAATTAGCCAAGAAGCTATTTCCAGACGGCGTTGATCTTCCAGAAGATACTAAAGATTTCAAAATCAACGTACAAAAAACACAGGAACTTCTTAAACAAAGAAAAATTATCTTTGAAGCTGGAATTGTTGCAGGAGAATTATATGCCAGAGCCGATATTCTTGTGCCAGCAGGAAAAAATGAGTGGGATATTGTAGAGGTAAAAGCTTCAACACAAGTTAAAGATGAGCATATTCACGACGTTTCTTTCCAAAAGCACGTTTACCAATTAGCAGGATTAAAGATCAGAAAATGCTTCTTGCTCCATATAAACAATGAATTTGTTAAGAAGGGAGAAATAAAGCCTAAAGAACTTCTAACCCAAGAAGAAATAACAACAGAAGTTAATGAAGCAATAAACGGAATACAAGATAGAATAAATTACATGACGGAAGTAGTTAATAACAAAGAACCGCCTAAAGTGCATATTGGAAATGGTTGCAAGAATGGTTTAGAATGTGTTTCTGAAGACTGCTGGAATTTCCTGCCGGAAGGTCATGTTTTTGATTTGTATTACGGCGGTAAAAAATCATTAGAATTATTGGAAGCGGAGATATTCTCCATTAAAGATATTCCCGACACTTTTAAGCTCAATGAGAAGCAGGAAATTCAAAGAAAATGTGCCAATACTGAAAAAGTGCACATTAACAAAGAAGGAATTAAGAAGTTCTTGAAAGGGTTGAAGTATCCTCTCTACTATCTTGATTTTGAAACATTCCAAACAGCAGTTCCTCTGTATGATGGAACAAAACCATACCAGCAGATACCATTTCAGTTTAGTCTTCATGTTGATGACGGTAAAAAAATGAGGCATTTTGAATATTTACATGATTCAAAAGATGATCCAAGAAAGAAGTTCCTGCAAGAATTAAAAAAAGTATTAGGAATTGAGGGGAGTATCATTGTCTTTAACCAGTCATTTGAAATAGGAAGGTTAAAAGAGTTAGCAGAAACATTTCCAGAACATAAAGAATGGGCTGAATCTGTAATTAAGCGAATAGTTGATTTAATTGTTCCATTCAGAAATTTTGACTATTACAATCCAAAACAAAAAGGAAGCTGTTCCATCAAAGATGTACTCCCTGCGGTTGTTGGAAAGAGTTACAAAGACATGAATATTAATAATGGTGGTTTGGCTTCCGTTTCCTATTTTGAGAGTGTCTTCAATAATGTTGAAAATAAAGAGCAGATAAGAAAAGACTTGCTGGAATATTGTAAGCTGGATACGGAAGGAATGGTGTGGATTGTGGATGAGCTAAAAAAGCTAGTTTGAGCCACTACCCACTGGACAAGTGCGGATAAGCTTTATATAAGACTTTATCTTTTAATACTAAAAATGAGGGGATTTAAATTTATTGATCTATTTGCGGGAATAGGGGGGTTTAGATTAGCTTTAGAATCACAAGGCGGAGACTGTGTTTTTTCTTCTGAATGGGATAGTCAAGCTCAAATAACATATCAAGAAAACTTTGGAGAAACCCCTGAAGGAGATATAACCCAGATTAAAGAAACTGATATCCCCAAGCATGATATTCTCTGCGGTGGTTTCCCCTGCCAAGCTTTTAGCATCTCCGGAAAACAGATGGGTTTTAAAGATATTCGAGGAACATTATTTTTTGATATCGCTCGCATTGCTGAACATCATAAGCCAAAAGTTCTATTTCTAGAGAACGTAAAAAATTTAACTAAACATTATAATGGGAATACTCTTAAAATAATTCTAAATACCATTAATGAATTAGGTTATAATGTTTTCTGGAAAGTTCTTAACGCAAGCTATTATGGTGTTCCGCAGGCAAGAGAAAGAATTTACATCGTCGCTTTTAGAAAGGATTTGGGAGTTAAAAAATTCAATTTTCCAAGTCCAAAATTTAAGAGAATATACATCAAAGATATTTTGGAAAGCAACGATAACACAAAAGAACTAGCTATTGAAAGAAATGATATTAAATTCTGGAAACGAGATGAATCACCACGACTGAGACCAATCCAAATAGGGACAATTAACAAAGGAGGGCAGGGCGAAAGAATTTACAGCATTAATGGTCATGCTATTACATTATCAGCATATGGCGGCGGTGCTGCTGGAAAAACTGGTGCTTACTTAGTAAACAATAAAGTAAGAAAATTATCACCTAGAGAATGCGCAAGAGTGCAAGGATATCCTGACTCTTTTAAAATTCCTGTTAGCAGATCGCAAGCATACCAACAATTTGGCAACAGCGTGGCTGTACCTGTAGTTGAAGCTGTTGCAAATCAAATCGTAAAATACCTCCATTATACAGAAAGAGAAAAAGTTGCTCAAAGTATTGAAATAGAACAACCATTGTTAGAACCAGCTATGATCAGTAAAGATGCAAGCATACAAATGAGAATAATTAATTAAAAATGGAAAAGAAAACAAAACTTTTTGGTTCAGAAACCGCAAAAGGCGGATTTAGAAATGAGGATGACGTTATTGAGAAATTCAATAATTGGAAGAATGATCAAGTTGCTCAGGATTGGCTTATTGCTATGGGCTATGTTATAGAAGAGATTGAATATGTCAAAGCCATTAAAGTTGGCGGTAACTTCAAAACTGATGTTCAAGTTCAGGTTACAATTAAGTTAAAAGAGGCAATTGATGCTGAAAATTTATCTGTAAAATTAGTGAGTAATTCTCAAGGGTTTAATCAAATAGATAAGAGAGAAATTAGCAAATATGTTGAGATGTGGAACATTCCAAATGACATTGAGCTGATTCTAAAATTATTTACCGGGAAAACTGAACCTCAAAAGAAGAAAGGACTGAAAGATTCGAGAAGGATGCTTTTAATAGAAATGTCTAAAGGAGATCAAGATAAACTCATTAAGTTCTTTAACAAAAATAAAATTTTGGTAATTTCTGACATATTAAAAGGTCGAGATAAATTTGCGGCAGATTGGATGCTGGTAATATTAAAAAAAGATAGCGATAGTTACGAGTGGGCACTTAAAGATATTAACACTGTTATGAATCTTTTTGGTCAAGGCGATGTTAGAATAACGAAGCAAGGCGGTTTAAAGATAGGTCAAATTGGAATGCAAAGAAAAGGTGGAGATGCCGGCAGAGAATCCGCAAAAATGCTTCAATTTAAAATAAATCCAGCTCAATTATTTAATCTTAAACATGGTTGATACTGTTTCTAAAGAAAAAAGAAGCAGGATAATGTCCAAAATAAAGTCCAAAAATACAGAACTAGAGATATCTTTTCGTAAAAATTTATGGAATAAAAAACATCATTATAGACTCCATTATAAGATTACAGGAAAACCAGATTTAGTTTTTGTTTCTAAAAAAGTAGCTGTCTTTATTGACAGTTGTTTTTGGCATAAGTGTCCGTTGCATCATAGGCAACCAAACTCAAATAAAGATTATTGGATTCCAAAAATAAAGAGGAATGAAGAGCGAGCTAAAGAAGTTAATAAAACTCTGATTAGAGAAGGGTGGAAAGTTGTTAGAATCTGGGAGCACGAAATAAAAGACAATCAAGAGAAATGTATTAAGAATATAAAACATTATTTAATGTGATTATTTTATGATTAGTTCTGTGGTGCTTTTTGCTCTTTTTAAATCTTCAAGCGTAGTTAAAATTGTTCCCTGAATTGTTCTTTTATCAGTTTTAGGAACTAATTTTATTTCTTTTAACTCTTCCAAAAAGTAAACTTTCTGAAGAGAATTCGGTTCATCATCAAATAAATTATTTCCCTGAAGATTTTTGAGAGGTTGATTTAAATTTATTTTAGTGACTTTTGCCAAGTGCGTAATTGCACTTACTGGGTGAGTTACATAGAACGCTATATATCGCCCGCCCTTGCGGCTGTATTTCATAGGGTGATAATAAACCCCATATTTTAGCACAATATTATCAAATCTTTCTTTAGTTATGGGTATTATCGCTACTTCTGGCAGATTTAATGCCGATCTTGTAAACTTAGAACAAGCTTTACAAATAACTTCTGTGATTCCATGACTAGATACAATTGAACCTGCTTTGCCCGATTTTACTTTTTTGTTGCAATTTATGCAGGTGTGTTCGTTCATAATGCTGTTATAAACTTCATCTTTATAATGATTATCATAGAATCCGTTTAACCCGATTCCCCCCGTTTCGATTCATTAAAAAAATTTGGGAGAGCGACAGCGAACCGTTAAATCAATGTTAAAATTATCTGCGAAGCAATTTAGTTTTTTCTCGTCTCCGTTTCATGATTTAACGAAGGCAATAGCATTAAAAATATTTACGGCGTAAGCTCTGTAAGAGTAACAAAAGATTGTATTTAACGTCAGGGATATACGAAGTTTTTCTGAAGCGTAGCGGAAGAAAAATTTGGGTGAGGGGTGAGCCGAGCCCCGAACCGTATATCCCTTGTTAAGTGAGGGTGAGGGAGCAAAGCGACCGAAAGCGCAGCGACCCCCGAGCGACTGAAAGGAGCGAAGGAGTAAATTTTGGCGCGCGCTACTTCTGACATACATAAAAAACTGGTGGATGTGTTCTGACATCTGTTTTAGAAATTTGCAGGCGACCATTCATTTCAATAATTTTAAATCCTGTTTTGTTAATTTCGCGCTCAACTTCGCGTACAGAGGGGATGTGGATGTATTGTTGTGTTTTGTATGTTCTTTGTTTGTCACTGGTTTCTCTATCAAAAAATCTATCGCCAAAATCTTGTTCTTGGATATTAAAGCCAATGGGTTTCAAAATGTAAAATCTTATCCATTGTTTAATCCAGAAAAAAGAAAATTGCCTATTAAAAACTCGTGGGTGAGCTGTAAAGATGAAAATTCCGTCCTTTTTCAAAATTCTATGCGCTTCTTTGAGTGCTTTTAATCTATTTTCACTTCCGGGAATTTGCGTCCAGCCCTGATTAGAAAATAAAGCATAGTCAAAGGAATTTTCATCAAACTTAATATCAGTAGCATCACCCACACGATAATCAATTCTCAAATTCATTTCTTTGGCAATTTTCTTTGCGCTTTCAATCATTGCTGGCACAAAATCTATACCAATTATTTTGAAACCCATTTTGAAAAGAGGGATTGTTGTTCTTCCTGTTCCACAACCAATATCCAAGATTTTGGCGTTTTTGTTTGTGAAATATTTTGTGATAAAGTGACTCTCTGAAATCCACAGCCCCTCTTTCGCTTTTTGAGTATAGAGAAGTTGAGCGTTTTCGCCTGCAAATTCTTCAAGCACCAGTTTTTTTAAATCAGTTTTCATAATTATCCAATAAGAATTGAGAAGTATATCAAGCTTTCGCTTGTAGCGCGCCAAAATTTATTTCACTTAACGTTGGGCTTATGAGAAGTTGCCGAAGCGTAGCGTAGGCAATTTGGGAAAATGGCGAGCCGAGCCATTTTCCTCATAAGCCCTGTTAAGTGACCTGAGCGACTGAAAGGAGCGAAAGCGCAGCGGGGTGCGGAACGAAGTGGAGCAAGTTGCGGAGGGCAAAATTTTATTTACGTCTTTCATCAAAGTATTTCTGACTGTCAGTATAATGTAAAAGTTCACCATTGTTATAGACAGCAATACCAGCGTAGAAATAATTATCATCTTTTAAGATTTTGCTGAGAAAAAATTTTTGATGTCCTGCTAAATGTTCAAGTTCTTCAACGGAATGAACGTCATGCCAGCATAGCTCACCCTCATCACATTCACTCGAAAGGTCGCCCTCATATTTTGTCGCAGTGAAGATGTAAAGTGTTCCGGCATGTTCACTTTCGTTGATCCAAGTAAAAGTGCCTCTTAAAATAGGATTAAGAATTTTGAGACCTGTTTCTTCTAAAAATTCGCGCTTTGCAGATTCTACGAGGTCTTCTCCTGGCTCAAGTTTGCCACCAAGACCGAGCCACTTTCCTGCGACCATTTCTTTTTTGGGCGACCTTTTGAGTAGCAAAACTTTTCCATCTTTTTTCAAATAGATGAGGGTGAGCGGACTTACTTTTTTAGTTGATAAATCAAAAATTTTTTCGGTCATAATCATTGTAGATGCACTGGTACTTATAAAATTTTGCCCGTAGCAATTTCACTTAACATATGGGGTTTACAGAAGTGGCAATCCCTCCAAAAATTTCTCCTCGATTTTTCGGCAACCCATGAAAAATCAGAGCTGAGAAATTTTTGAGAGCTGGATTGACATTTGGGAATTTTACGAGCCGAGTAAAATTCCTGTCAACCTGACCGAAGATTTTTAATGACTGAAGGAATATAAAAATCGTAGGGAGAGCGCAGCGGGGCTTGAGCCGCAGCGAAAGAGTTTTTTCAGCGCCGAGAAGGCAGGGGCTGCCGTAGTTTTCTGGTACTTTGCTAATAATAATTAACTGCTTTAGCAGGCAAGAATTGAGGGGTTTCTGTTTAAATGACTTTATCTTTATGAAGAATAAATAAAATAATAGCTCCGCTAATAAATGTGATGATTCCTGCCATTGTAAATGCTTGCAATAAGCTGTATACATCAGCTATCCAGCCAATAAAAGGTATCAATAACGCATAAAGTAATCTTTGAACTAAACTTTGTACAGATAATACTGTAGCACGTATGTCTGATATTGTTAATTTATTCACATAATCAGAGATTACTGGTTCTGAAAATCCCCTCACGAACTGAAAGAGAAAAATGAAAACAAAACTGAATAAGAATACAATTTTACTCATAAGTAAATAGCCAATAAAGATAATTGGGACTAAAGCAATAAGTGAAATTTTTGCTCCAAGTTTATTTTCTATTTTGTAAGCATATTTTGAAGATATTGCAGCAACTATTTGGAATGAGGCAAAAATAATTCCAAAGTAAGCAATGTCAACTCCTGATAATTTGAAATAAGGTTGGTAGAGCCATAAGCCTGCTGAGTTTAGTGCATAAATAACAGCCGAGAAAACGATTAACCATCTCAGTTTTATGTTTTCAAATAATGAAAATTTGAATATTCTAGATAATTTATGCAAATGACTTTTCTCTATAATGAGCTTATGTCTTTTTGGTTCGTGAATGGATAGGGTGATTGGTATCAGTAAAATGTAAAAAGGAATAGACAAATAGAATGTCCATCTAAAGTTTATATCACCTACAAAACCTCCAATTATCTGTGAAAAAGCCATAGCAAGTAAGCCGTAATATTTAGCTTTTCCCCATATCTTGCTATATTCGTTTTCTTGTTTTAATTCTGTTAAAGTATCATAGACAAATGCGGAACTCGTACCAGAATAGAGGGATAGTGCCAATGCGAAAAATAATTCTGCAACTAAAAATTGTGCGAAGTTAAATCCAATACTATAAACAGATATTGCAATTAAGAAACTGATTCCCGATAAGAGCAGAATATTTTTTCTACCATACATATCGGCAAGATAGCCAGTTGGTACTTCCAAGATGACCATCGCAATAGAAAACAACGATTGCAAAATCATTATTTGAGTAAGACTTAAACCATTTTCTTGCCAGAATAAAACAATAATCGGCACAGCAAAAAGCATAGCTCCGAATATGTCAAAAAGGTAGAATTTCCAAATATTGCTCTGCAACTTCTTTTTTTCTAAATCATTCATAATTATTATTACAAGTTTTCTAGAATTTATTAAGCTATCTAAAACAGAAACCCCGTTAATGCAAAGTACCAGAAAATTTGGGAGAGCGAAGCGAACCGCTAAATAATCGTTAGAGGACAGTGCGAAGCATCTCTTAGTCGTTCCGTTATCAGATTTAACGAAGGCAGCCCCGTTAAAACTTCGAGGTTTACGTTTTGGAGTATCAAAAGGCGCTGAAAAAATTTTGGCAAAC
>JACPNA010000035.1 GCA_016185725.1 Candidatus Woesearchaeota archaeon
CTTTTCTTCAGGTGTTTATGGAAAAATGGCGTATTAATTGTGCGAACAAAATTTCGCTCGCAGTCGGAACATTTATACTTTTGAGTTCCATTGGGCTGCTTTCCATTGCGCACAATATTTTTCAGTCCAACTTTATTGAAGATCTTGCATGCCTTGTTTGGGCATGCAACATCTAATTTTCTAGTTTTTCTCATAAAAATTCACCTCTATAAGAAGAAAGAAGAACTAGTATTTAATCATATCTATTGTAGGTCAGTTCGTAACAATTATTGGACACAGAAAGAACATCTACAAAAATCTTGACTAGCACCCCACCCAATTAAATAGTCGTTCACCTCAGTAAGGTGCCAGTGTTTCTCTGCACGACGACAAAAAACTTCTCGCCTTCGGCTCGACCTGCACATGAAGTGCAGGCGACATAACCTCATTATGTTTAATTTTTCCGTTGCTTTTACAAGTACCTTCAGCTTCTTTACGGGGCTGCCTTTGCCTATGCTTTAAACGACATAATTGCTAACGCGACGTTCTATACCACTACATAAGCAAAATTTTTTCTAATGGATAACGATGGGGGAATCGGAAACGAAAGGAATAGTTTTTATAGAAGCTTGAAATTACTATGAACAGAAGAAAAATGAAATTAATAAAACCACCCCGATTAGAGAAAGGAGATATTATTGCATTTATCTCTCCATCATCAGGACTTGGGCATCTCTTTCCACATCGACTCGATAGAGCTATTGATTTTTTCAAATCTGAGGGATATAAAATAAAGGAGTTTAGAACAACACGGATGAATAATGGTTATGAATCAGCTTCTGCAAAAGAAAGAGCAAGAGACATAATGGGTGCATTTTTAGATAAAAAGGTAAAAGCCATAGTATGCACGATAGGGGGAGAAGTAGCAAATCAGACTTTAGAATATCTGAACTTCAAAGTAATTCGAAACAATCCTAAAATCTTTTGTGGATATTCCGATATAAGCGTGTTGCATTATGCTTTTTACACACAAAGTGGATTAGTTACATTTTATGGTCCTGCTGCCATGACACAGTTAGGTGAATATCCCATACCTTTAAAGTACACGACTAATTATTTTTACAAAGCAGTTGCTTCTAGTGAACCTATTGGAGCTATTGAACCTTCTGATGAGTGGACCGATGAACTTTTAGATTGGAGTAAGAAATTAGACTTAAAGCGACCAAGAAAGTTAAAGAAAAATGTTGGATACGAATGGTTACGAGAAGGTTCTGCTACGGGAAAAATTATAGGTGGTTGTATTTCATCTATAATGCACTTGAAAGGAACAAGATACTGGCCAGGCCATAAAAGGAAAATTCTATTTTGGGAAATCCCAGAAGGTCAAGATTTTACGGCAGGAGAACCATTATCCACTGTTGATTCTTACTTGGCAGATTTGCGACTGATGGGAGTTTTTGATCAAATTTCTGGGATGATTGTTGGAAGACCATTTAGATATGACCAAAACGAGACTCTGAAGCTAAAAAATAAGATTAAAGAACGAACCGATGGTTATAATTTCCCCATCTTATTTGGTGTTGATATAGGGCATAGCGATCCACAAATCACAGTTCCTTTGGGTATAGAAACAGTGATTAACTCGAAAGACAATACTTTCCGAATTAACAAATCTGGCGTATTTGGCAAATAAAGACTTCTTTACTTTAAACAATAACTTAAAGTAATTTAAAGAAAACAGACCAATAACTTTAAATTTTCTTTACCATCCAGTCTATAGCGAACCGCAGTGAGCGGTGACTGGTGGCGTCAGACTTAAGTATTCTAAAATATGCTTTTTCCACCAGTGTGTTTCACTGGTGGTACACATCCACTAACACATAAAGTGGAAAAAGCATGGTCAGAAAACCGACCCGAACCCGCAGGCGAGCATGCCACCAGTCTATTGACTAGTGGTTATTGATTCTGCGTATCGGCAATCGTTCAAATTTTAATATATCCTCCACTTCCGAAATCCCTCTTTTTTGTAAAATCCCCAACATATTCGTAAACACCGCCGCAGTAGCTCGTACATCACTCCCCGCTCGGTGTGCTTGTTTATTATTGACTTTAAGATGTTCACATAAATCAACAAGCCGTTTTCGTTCTAATTCCGGAAACAAACGATTTGCTAACTTTTTTATGCACAGCCGTTTATTCTGCAGATTTTGCCCCTGATGATATTTTAAATTGTGATCCAAAAACCCAAAATCAAACATCGCATTATGCGCCACAAACACGTCATAACCTAAAAAATCCACAAAAGAAGGCAACACTCGCTTAATAATCGGCGCATCTTTTACCATCTCATTATCAATACCCGTCAAATGAGTAATAAATCTTGGAATCCTCACTTGCGGATTGACTAACGTTTGATATTGTTCCACAATTTTTCCTGCGCAAATTTTTACCGCCGCAATTTCCGTAATCTGATGATAATTCTTAGAAAGCCCCGTAGTTTCAATATCTATCACCGTATACATATATAGAATGAAAGAATAATACTATATAACATTTTTGTTGATGAAGAATACAGTAATATAATCAATATAGTAAACGACATAATTAAAGCATAATTTTATATGTCATTTACTATCTAATGAGCGACACAATTTAATGATTTACTTATGTCGCTCATTAATACTTGATTACCTTTAACAAAAAAATTTATCGCAGAAGGAATAGAATTAGGATTAGAATTAAGAGAAAAATAAGTAAAAATTTACTTCTTGAGCTAGCATTTATATACTAGAATAAACCTAAAATTATCCATGCACCTCCACCGGATAAAATACAAAGACATCGAACAAATTCCTCAAATACAACTAAATAAAAATTTCAAACAAGATTTTCAGGGATCTGCCCCTGCGCCATTCATTGGCCGTTTTGGTTATCCTAATGTCAACATCGGTATTTTAAGCCCTCAATTCTCTGGAGAAACCTCCCACTATGATTCCCCTCGGTTATGGAGTAAAGGAAAATTCTCTATCTCCCAAATAGCCAATATGCGCTATAATCTAGTCAATTCCCGAACAACCCATAACATTAAACAACTGCAAAATTCTCGCTTTTTACAAATCTGTCAAGAAGTAGGTATGTCTTCTAAACCCGTTGAATTAGAAGTAAACTTACAAAAAGCTCCCTCACTAAATTTAAAACAAGAAACAGAGATAATTCCCTTTGGTCCAGGCAGTGAAATAAAAAAAGCAAGAATTACTGCTAATCCAAAAATCGATTCAAGAATAGAATGCATAACCTCCGACACTGATTTAAAAGCCACCCCAGGCATTCTAAACCTCTACAAAAAAGGATTTGAAGAAAACCAATTAAACAAATTAATCTCCGTAGGAGCACTCGGATTAAAACAAAATCGTAAACTTGTTCCTACCCGTTGGAGTATCACCGCCGTAGATGATACCATCGGCAAAAATCTCATCCAAGAAATTAAACAATACCCTCAAAATGATTATCAACTTTATTTTGGCGGCTATTTTGGCAATTATTATCTTATCTTAACCTTTTCTGAACCATGGTCTTATGAATTATTTGAGACCTATCTTAATCGCCAAGTAAATCCCTGGAGTAAAAATGGTTATGCTTATAGTACAGACTTTGAAGATTACAACGGACGTACAAATTACGCCGAAGAATGCGCTGGCGGTTATTACGCCGCCAGATTACCGCTCTTAGAAAAATTAAACGAACTAAAACGCCAATCAAGTATTCTCACCTTAAGATTCATCACTGATGAATACCATCTCCCTTTAGGAGTCTGGGTTTGTCGTGAAGCCGTAAGAAAATCCTTGCAAGAAAAACCCTTGAAATTCGCATCTGAAGAACTAATGCTCAAATATGCTGAACAATTCATCAAAAACAAATTTGGTTTTGATTTATCACTGATTTTAGCGCAAAGCAAGCTCTTAAAACAAAAACAACAGAAAAAAATAAGCGACTTCGCTTAAAACTTTCAACCATAAACAAATATTTTTAAAAAAATAAGCACAAAAAATTTGGAAATTATTCACTACATTTCTATAACAAACAACTTTTATAAACCCCTTAGATATTCTTTAATTTTTCCAAGGAGGTGCCAATATGTTCAAAGATATAGACGCAGAATTCGAACAATTCGTAAAATTAAATTATTCTAAGCTTACAGAAAACCAGCGTAAATTATGTGAACAATTAGGCATTCCTACACCTAATTAATTTTTTTATTCTTTTCTCCATTTAATTACAACTGCCATAGCAATCATTCCTGCCGCAATAATAATCGCCGCTGGAACATATTCATTCTGCTTGACAATAATTTTTTCTGGAAAATCATGACACTCAAAATCACTGCCGCAATATTGATTATTAGCGCAATCCTTATTGCTGCTGCACCCTCTAGTTACCACATCCATAACTAAAGTTACTAACACAATCACTCCTCATAAACAAGCAACAATAATCAACCCTAAATTACCTTTTTTATTCATAAAATATGCTTTTTCCACCAGTGTGTTTCACTGGTTGTACATATCCACTAACACTTAAAGTGGAAAAAGCATGGTCAGAAAACCGACCCGAGCCCGCAGGCGAGCATGTCGCCAGTCTATTGACTGGTGGTGATCGGTTTTCTTTGACATAGACCATAAATCACTTTTTTTTAAAGATTTAGAACTTCAAAACTATATGTTTTAAAACCTCTTCACTTTGCCTTAGCCCAAACCTCCTCAGCCGGCCTTGCTATCCCCTTACTATCACGTAACCCCATACTATTAAACGGTTCAATAACCTTCTGATCATACATAAAACTCCAAATAACCATCTCTTTATTCAAACCTTTAGTCAATTCAAAAAAATTTTCGATAAACTCTCTTTGCTCACTCTCGCTGCTCTCCCAGCCAGCAGGACTAGCTGCGCTATGCCAGCCAATTTCCGTAAACGCCACTGGTTTATCAGTATACCTCTTTATTTCTTCATAATAATCCTTTGGAATCTCTGTTGGATTTTTATAAATAAGATTCGGATAAGTCGTAAACACCAGCAAATCCAATTTAAATTTATTTACTAATTGCCATTGCCCCTTAGCAGGATTATTTTCTCCACCAAATAATCCTCCATTCATGCCTTTCATTTTTTCCATCTGAAATACCGTAAAAACTTTCGTTTCCGGCGACACTTCCTTTACTGCATCATAAACTTCATTATAGAATAACGCAAAATCATTAAAATCTTTCTCAGACTTTTCATACAAAATATTTACTTCAATGCCTAAACCAATATATTTTGGCTGATAACTTTTTGCAAAAGCCGCTGCACTATCTTTATATTTTTGTTTAGTCGCTTCATCTAAAGGTCTTATCAATTGTCCATTAGTTTGCGTAAAAAATTGCGCTATTATTATCGGCGTATACTTATAGCTTTTAGCTAACTCTGCCACCACTTTCGGTCCGCCATTTTGTGTATTGGCTAATTCATTCCAATCCCCTGACCAAGTAACGGCATTTCCTATTTTTTGTACGGCATCAAAAAAATGAGTAAAATCAGCCGCCTGAAAACTTTTAGGTGATAAACTGACCCCCTTTAAAAATTCTTCATTATTTATCGCTTGTATCTGATTTTTTCCGGCATTAACTTCTTTCTTTTGCACCCCATTGCCTTTACTGCATCCGCTAATAATAACACCCGTAATTACCACCAGTAATAAAATTATTTTAAAAAATTTTCTTTTCATAACTAAATAATATCAAAATAATAAAACTATATAAATATTATTATTTAATCCAGTATCTCCGAAGCAAAAGATAACTTTCAAAGAGAAATATCCAAATCTCTCTTAAGAATATTTTTTAGCACTATTTCTTCTTGTTTAATCATTTCTGCCACCCCCCTTTTGACCATTTTTTACTCTCTCTTTGAGAGCTAAAGCTAGGTCGTAGCTTTATGCAGTTTTTGAGGAAGAAATTATCTTCCTATCCTCAAAAAACTGAATGACAAATAATTTGAAAGTTACTTTCTCTTTGTGATATAAATTCCAAAGAAAAACTAACAAAATACCAATTATGAAATAAAAAAGCCTAACTATTGGAACTTTACTTTTCGTCTTAATTCTCGCTTCATCATGCACCCGAAACATTGTTTCAATGTTCCATCGCTTACGATAAATAGAAACATATCGTTTGATATCTTTAAGCAGGATATTGGTGGCAAAAACCCACTCATAATCAAAAATATTTTTTATTAAAGCAATACCTGTTTTTGCTTTATTTTTAGTAAAATTTGCATTATATTTGATTTCATGCTCGATAATTACGCTTTTGTTTGTAGATTCGAGCATACATTTGAAGATTGTTTTCTTTGGAACAAAGATGAGGTAATTTACTTTTCTAATCTTTAAATAACTTTTGAGCAAGAAATCCCCCCGCTTCAGCGGTGGGGATGAATTGCGAAAGATACTAATGTTTGTGCCTCAGCTCTGTGGCTTGGTAAAGTGATGGGCTTCACAAAGGAGGTGAGGCACAATGAGTATTTACCAAGACCATGCCTATAAACATGGCATAGGTTGGAGTACTTGGCACTTTCAGTGGGTGACCAAGTATCGTTACAATGTGTTTGCAGATGTCAAACTTCAAAAGCTTTGCGAAATTTTTTGTATGAAGTTGCAAAGAGATTTCGTTTCTGCATTGAAGAACTGGAAGTTGCTCCAAATCACGTTCACGTGATTGCAACACTACGTCCAAGCGTTGGACCAGCCCAAGTTCTTGGTTTGATGAAAGGATATACATCAAGGATGCTGTTCATACTCGAAGAGCAAAAACTCAAAAAGTTTTACTGGAGAGAAAAAGGCAAACGTCAGTTATGGGGCGATGGGAAATTCATTGCTTCAGTTGGCCATATTACTCTGGAGAAAGCCAAAGATGACCGATATGCACGAGAACTGCATAGAAGGGAAGCATTTTATTTCTAAATAAAATGCTAACAACGAGATAATGAAATTTTCCTTGGACACCATCTTTACCTGTCCAAGGTATTATATGTAATCCTTTGATTTTACCATAGAAATCTTCTTCAGTAATATCTCCTATTAAATCGACTAGACCTAATCGTTGTTTTTTTACTAGATGTCTTATGTGTTGGAAATATTCTAAAGGTAAGGTTTCAAGGTATTCATTCTTGATTTTGAGATGTAAACTATCAGCTTTATTGCTGATAGTCTCAACATAAGTGCTATGCTTAGCGGCGTCTGCTATGACATAGGAGTACTCTTCAGGTAAAGCAAGAGTTTTTATTACAAAGCGATTTAATTCTTCTGATGTTTTCAATTTAGAAAGGTTCTTGCAGTTATTCTGCAAGGATTTTTCTTTTAATTCTAGAGTGAAGAATTAGCTAGAGGAGATACTGTTAATATTTCTAATAAAATCTATTTTTTCCAGCAGTGGTTTGCCTCAGCAAACCAACGAACATAGTGATAATATATTCACTAGTGGCGAAACATTGATTTCACATTATACAAAGAAAAGTTTTATAAATTAATTGAAAAAAAAAGATAATATGGTTATTCAAGCTTATTTAGACACAAACATTAGGGATGTTGTTCAGAATCAAGTGGATGATGTTCATAAAGTAAGGTATAGGGAATCTTTTGTAACAGTTAAAGATAATAATGGAAGAGATCATGTCTTGAATACTTCTAACGGTGAATTATGGCTGATTGAATGTTATGGACGTCCTATTGTTAATGCAATTACTGATAATGGTATTTTTAACAAAGATAAATTTAATCCAGAAAGAATTCCAGGCGATTTTTATCTTTTTCCTACAATTTTTGAATTAGAACGATTGACCAGAGAACCAATTGTTGTTAATGGAATCACACGATTAATTTCTGATATAACCAATGATTTTTCTCCAGAAGATTCATATTTTAGAGAACAAAAAGCGAAGTTAGATACATTTGTTGCTGCTTATGCCAGGGCTGTTGATTATTCTCATTTTGGAAAACCTGTTTTAGAAGGATTTTATGAAGCTATAAGAGAAAAAAACTTAAGAGTATTGAGATATTCAGAAAATACTGAAAGACCAGAAGCAAGTAGAAATGCAATGAGAAGATTAGTTTATCAAGAAAAAAGTTTTATTGATGTTTTTGGAAGAAATTTATATGTTCAATTAAGATCTCTTTTTGGAGAACCAAAATTTAGTTAAAAGTCTTACTCACACTTCAAAAAGCAACGACACAAAAAATTTTCAATTACAATCAATCAAAATATCTCGAATCATTAGAATCAACAAAAATCTCTTTTTTCTCCTTCTTAACTTCCATTTTAACCACCACTTCTTTCTTCACCACATTCACGATTTCTTTCAAAGTCGTTATACTTTTAATTTCCATACCTTTATTATAATTAATATTACCGCACTTCATACAATTAAAATATGGCCCAAACTTACCGCTTCTAACTTCTAACCAACTGCCACAAGTACACTTAAACTCCTCTAAAATATTCTTGCTATGTATATGACAAACTTCTAAACCTTGAGCATTATTGTGGGTAGCATTTCTCAAACAAAACGGACACTTGACAATCTTATAATTGCCATAACTCTTTTTAGCTTTAAATTTCATAAACAAAAGGAAAAGGTTTATATTTATAAAACATTTACATTTAACTATGAGTCTTCCAGAACAAAAGTGGTGGCAGAAATTATTTAAAAAATCATTTGAACCACGCATTGATAGCATAAAAGACATTGATGCCATTATAGAATTCCTTAAAGATAGTAATAACGACACCAAAATTCTCCTCAAAGATTTAGAAAAACTTCGCGAACTGGAAAAAGAACGCCTCGTAGCCCATACTGGTATAATCCACATCAATATAGAAACTCAAGCAAAAATTCTTGACCAATTACTTGAGCGCTATGAATTCCTTGAAAATGATACTTCTATCAATGGAATCCGTTTAAAATATATAACTAACGAACTATTGAAACAAGCAAAAAAAAATGGTTTGACCGATTTAGTTAAAAAAAAGAAAAACAATCCTCATTGGCAATTTCAATGGTAGAAAAACAAATTATCCAATAAACAACTTATACTTCTCTTTGCCGGACATTTCCAATAATATTCGTTTAATAACAATCTGTTTGGGATCAGGTAATAACTTAACTCTATTTTTTAAATCATCAAAACTTTCAAACAGTTTTACCTTACGTGCCTCTAAAATTTCCCACATATGTTTCTTACCTAAACCAGGCAATAGTTCTAATTGATGCATTCTCATGCTTAATGGTTGAGCCTTATTAAAAAAATCTACAAACTTCATTTCATTCATCCCAATAACTTTCTCTACTGCATGTTGTAACTCATTATGTGCAGTAGAAGTTAATTTTTCTATTGGGATTTTCCCTTTAATATGATGAATTTCATCACGTTTGCCTTCGCCGATATAAACTTCCTGATGCAATGATAAAAACACTTCTCTCTTTGGGATAAGCTCTAATATGCTTAAAAAATTAATGCCTAACGCTTGTGCTATCGGCGTTTTCATTGTCCCCTGTTCTAAAGCATACCCATTTGGCAAAAAATCTAAGATAATCGCCCGCTCTTCCTTTTCTGTTTTTTCCACTGTTTGTTGCATCATATTCTTAGAATAATCCTTGAATTTATTAAAATTACGCTTCTAAATGCGTATTTAAGAAATGAATCCCTTCACAACCTCAACAATACCGTCTTGGTCTTTTTTTGGCAAGCTTAACGGATAAGCCATTAGAACAACTTTTAATTCATTTACCGTTTTTGGTAAGAAATCAATAATTTTGATAATATGCTCCTCTTTAATCCTCACTAAATTTAGATCTGACAATTTTTTCTTTAACTGCTCTTTCTTACTGATCGATAAATTAGCGCTAAAACTATCCATATAATCTTTAACCTTATTAGAACGATAATTCAATTCGCCGTCTCTTTTTTGAATAGCATCCAAACTACTTTTAACTTCCGCCAGTCCTATTGGATAATCTTCGATAAATTCTGGTCTTCCCATCGTCTATAATCTCCTCTGTCTTACTGTTTTTTTAAATGAATAGGATGAACATATAATGTTTTTTCTTTGCTGCCATCAACAATCTTAACTTCATAGCAAAACCCTTGTTTACTTCCCGTAATCGTACCTGTATGTCCATAAAATCGTGGAAAAAATCTTCCATATTGCACACTCGAATTTACTACTAAACTAACCTTATCCCCACTGCTAAACTCCTGAAAAAACTTGCTTAAAGATAACTTTCCCCGTTGCCGAAAATGTCTTTTATACTTATATCTAGTCTTTCTCTGTTGTGAACCTATTCTCATTACCATACTACTCTAAATTTAACCTTGCTTTATAAAGATTTCGTGATATAATTTATCACTTACCCGACAGACTACTTCACAGGAGAAAAATTTTTAAATTAAATACACAAAAATCTCCTTAAAATATGCTTTTTCCACCAGTGTGTTTCACTGGTGATACACATCCACTAACACTTAAAGTGGAAAAAGCATGGTCAGAAAACCGACCCGAGCCCGCAGGCGAGCATGCCACAAGTCTATTGACTGGTGGTGGTCGGTTTTCTTTGACTATCTACACCAATACCTATGCCATTAGAACAACTAATCAATAACGTAAAAACAGATATTATTGTCTTCTCCCCCTACGCTTTATTAGTCACTGCGCAAATAGCACCGCTGATCCTCGGCGCCTATAAAGGAATGATGCAGACAACCAATCTTATTTCAGAAGAAACTTTCTTTCTCCCTGCCCTTGCCATCAATTCTCTCTGCACTAGTGCTAGTTTAACTCTTGATAACAAAGAAAAGAAAATAAAAACCGCTCTATTCGGCTTAACCATTGGTGCTTTCCTCACTCCCTTGGAATACGGTCTAGGATACACCATTGGCTATTATTCCGGAAAATTAATCTACTAATTAATCCGCTCATAAATAACCAGCTCATAAAGACGACATATAATAAACTGAATAACATGCAACGCGTTTCCTTATCCTATGCTTAAACACCTGTCAACACAGTTTACTATTAGATACTCCATACAAATGGGATATAACTTACGCAGTTTATCTATAAATACATCCTCTGAATTCGTATCAAACTCATCTGGTAGGACGTAAATTTGAAGTCAGTTCTATCAAAAGAGCAAAGCGGTATATCAAGAACAAGAATCAGAGGGCAATTTCTATCTCGTCAAAACCGAAGGCTCATCAAGCTAAATAAGTTAGGTTGTCGCCGTTTTCCAGAGTTCTAAGAAAAATTCTTTATATCTCTCGGCATTATTTTTAGATTTGATTACAAAAGCAGTAGGGTCGCCTATCCAAACAACAGTCATAACATAATCTTCATAAATAAAGATTCCTGTTGGCAGTTTTAATTTTATAAATTTAACTTTCATATTTTTGTATAGATGATGTTTAAGAAACGTTTTTCTGATTTTTTCATTAGCAATTAATTTTACTTTGATTTTTTTCTGCATTCTTTTCTTATGATAATCTCTAAAAAAATGTTTTAGTTCAGATTTTCCAAGTTCCTCCCCCAATGTGAACACATAATATTCAGTATTTGGGAGAACTTTGCTAAGGATATTGTTAAAAGCAACTTTTATACCCTCAAATCCCTCGTAAATTGTAGATTCTTGTTTATCTTTAGCAAGCTTTCTTTTATGCTCTATTATGGGGATTAATTGTTCTATTTCTTTTTTCTGTTGAGAAATTAACTTTTCTTTATCATTGAGAAAATCAATAAGATTTTTAGGATCAGAAGCTTGGAAATATTTAACATTGTTCTTGATAACGTAAGAAACCAGTCCACGCTTTATTAATTTATCAAGAGTAGGGTATACTTTTGAATTGGGAACGCCTGATTTTTTAACTATTGGCGTAGCTGAGGATTGTTCTAATTCTAACAGAGCAAAGTAAATTTTAATCTCATTTTTGCTTAATCCTATCTGCTCTAATATTTCAGTGTTCATCTATTGTTTAAAAGTGGCTTTATATTTAAAGTTTTCTTGTCACCACTGCTGGGGGTGGGAATATTAATATACAAAATAGTATAACTGCTCTAGAATGGCACACCCTAGAAATGAACCACTTGATACATTGCTTGAACTGGGAAAGGAACAAGCTAGAGACATGAAAATAATGGGAGCGGGGTTAATAATTGGTCCACTTATGATTGTTGGGGCTTTCGCTGTAGGAGATTGTTTGCAGAGACCAGAACGGGTTAACGAGTGTGTTGAATCTCTTGAACATAGGCAACTTCCCACAGATTTATGCCAAGATCGTTGTTTTAGGAATAACTACCTAAATCTACAAATAGAATACAGAAGATTGGAACTATCACAAGACGAAATTGATTACGTAGGCTTAGCATATAGAAGAGCCAGAGAGAGGTGCAACGATGAATAAAGACATTACTATCTATCTAAAAGGGTATACCGTCCATCAAGTAGAACACAAAATACTCGGGAAACACTTACAAGCTTATGTTGGAACTATTCTGGCATTTGAGCATGCAGTAAAAGGAGACTTCAAGAATGCATATTATTGCATAGATTGGGCACAACAAAGTTTTGAGTATGTGAAAATAGGATTTCCTGATATTTGGCTACAAGGCGCAGGAGGGGGCGCATTTGAAGAAGTATTAGCACGAGCTAGAAACACTTTAGGAAAATTGGAAAAGAAATTAGAAACTAGAGAACAGGGATAGAATGAAGAAAAGCTTAGATGATTTATGGATAGAGAATTTAACAAAATTAGAACAGGATTTATATTCTGGCTCTCCAAGACCACCTAGAACAGAAGCATTAAGTAGACTATTTCAGGAAGCAAGGTTTAGAGAACATCGTTGGCGTGATGGTGTAATATTTTCCATCATCACATCTTCTGTGTTTGGTCTTTTATTTTATGGAATAGTTATTCGTGGAATTGAACGAGAACAAGAATCTAGAGACCAAAACAGATGTGTACAATTAGCAGAACAACAGCAATTTTCACTAGATTTATGCTCCAATACTTGCTTTAGGGACAGTTATTTTAAACTACAACGAGAGTATAAAGTTGATAATTTTGATTTAGCGTATAGGATAGCAACACATAAATGTAATGGTAGACAATAACAATGGTGGATATAGAGAGCTTAAAGGAAACATTTTAACTTGTAGGATACATCGCTGTAGAAGCATTAATTGTTACAGAAGGGATAGGTTATAGTTTTAAAGCGTTTAAATATCCCTACATAAAATCAGATTTGGAAAGATTAGTAGAATCAGGTAAGATGAAGAGAGAAGAAGTCGATTATCGTTTGCGTACTTATAGAGTTTGTATGTTACTACCGACCCCACTGGATAGTTTTTATTCAAGGAAAGCGATTGAACGATATGAAAAGAAAGTGACTTAACGGCGACCCCCATTAAGTTTTAGAAATTGCCCTCTTTTATTTTTAGGACTTCAAATTTATTGAAATTGACCAGCAATTCTTCCTACCCCTTCCACTTTACCACCCATCGATTTAACGACTTAAAACAATGGATCATATCTTTGCCGGAAGGCGTAAGCATATATTCTACCCGCGGAGGAATTTCCCTATACACCTGCTTGACAATCAATTTTTCCTTTTCCAATTCTTTCAATCGTTTAGATAACGTTCTCGGGCTGATCATTCCTACATCTTTTTGCAGCTCATTAAATCGCTTCCTCACGTTCCCCTCCAACTGTTTTAAAATTAACAACGTCCACTTTTTACTCAGCACTTCAATTATTTTTGCCACCGGGCATATTTTTTCCATTATATCTAACTATCCCCTCAGATACTGATATATTTAAATATATCTCCTCATTACTATCCAAAATAAAACGCTAATACTATCTAAAAGGTAGTATTATTGATGATCTTGTTCTTTCCATTGATTTGAAAGAACAATTTAAAATCTGCTTTTTCCACCAGTGGTTTGCCTCAACGAACAGAGTAATATTGTATTCACTGGTGGCGAAACATTGGTTTCACATTATTAATTGGAAAAAGCAGGGTCGGAAAACCAATCTGTGCCACTGGTCGTTGCTAACAAGCAACTCCCAAATGTATAGTGACTGGATATTAACCAGTGGTGGTCGGTTTTCCTTGACAAAAATTTTTAAAATGAGGGGGAGATAAAATGATGAAAGAATTTTTAGAAAAAAACTCGGATTACCTATATTTTGTTTTCAGAGTGCTGATTGGTGTATTATTTTTACTTCACGGCGTACAAAAAGTAACCGGAATTTATGATGGTAAAATTACCTTCTTAAGTTTAATCGGTCTTGCTGCCGTAATTGAAACTATCGGCAGCCTCTTCATCATCATCGGATTATTCACCAGATACACTGCGATAATCACTGCCGGAACTATGCTTGTTGCCTATTTTACGGTGCACGCCCCCGGCGGTCTTAATCCCCTTGTCAATAAAGGCGAAGCCGCATTATTATACTTTGCTGCCTTTTTGGCAATGATTGCCTTCGGTTCCCGAAAATGGAGTCTGGATAATTTACGGAAGAAATAATTCTTCCTTATTTTTTCTTTTTTAAATTTTTTTATTTTTTTGATAAATATTATGGTCAAACCAACCATCTCTTCTTCGCAAACCAATTTAAACTACGATGTTCTGATTATTGGTGGCGGCGTAGTCGGAACAGCCTTGCTGTATATTTTGAGTAGATACACCAACATCCCTAAACTTGCCTTGATAGAAAAATATTCTCATTTTGGTCAGGTCAATAGTCATCGCAATAATAACAGCCAAACCTTGCATTTTGGCGATATCGAAACAAATTATAATCTAGAAAAAGCCAAAGACATCAATAAAGGAGCAAATCTCTTAAAAAATTATCTTCGCCATCATCACCAGCACCGCAATAAACAGCTCTATATTAAAACATCCAAAATTGTATTAGGTATCGGAGAAGAACAAGTTAATCTTCTCAAAAAAAGACACGAAGAATTTCATACCCTCTTTCCTGAATTAAAGATACTAACTCACGAAGAAATAACAAAGTTAGAACCATTCGTTACTGCTGGAAGAGATCAACATAAACCCCTTATTGCCTTATACAGTGCTGATGGCTATGGCATCAATTACGATTTGCTTGCCGAAAATTTCGCTGCTGAAGCGCAAAAAGAAAAAGATGTGGACATCTATTTAACAGAAAAAGTAAACAACATCAAAAAAAGACAGGGAGCGGGATATACTATTATTACCAATAAGAATACGTATCGCGCAAAAATAGTTATTTTCTGTTCTGGTTCACATAGTCTTATTTTCGCTAAAAAATTAAAGTATGGCTTAGAATACGGCTTATTACCCGTTGCGGGAAACTTTTTTAGCACCACCAGGAAATTTTTAAATGGCAAGGTATACACCATTCAAACAGAAAAATTACCCTTTGCCGCTATCCATGGAGATCCCTATGTTGATAATATCTACGAAACACGCTTTGGTCCAACCGCCAAAGTTCTTCCTCTATTAGAACGCCATCACTACGCCACCATCCCTGATTTTGTAAAAACTTCCATCTTCAGAATAAAAGGAATCCTCAGCCTCTTCACTATCCTCTTCAATCCTATCATCTTCCCCTACGTTTTAAAAAATTTGTATTACGACCTCCCTATTCTCGGAAAAAGATCATTCCTGAAAGAAGTTCGAAAAATAATCCCCTCGATAAAATCTTGCGAACTGAAATTTAGAAAAGGATTTGGCGGAATCCGTCCTCAGCTTGTCAATTGGCAAACCATGAACCTCGAATTAGGTGACGCCAAAATTATTGGAGAAAATATTATTTTTAACATTACCCCCTCCCCCGGCGCATCTGTGTGCCTAAAAAATGCCGAACAAGACGCCCAAACTATTCTAAACTTCTTTAAAGAGAACTATAAGATAGATTTCAAATTCAATAAAACAAAATTTATGAACGAACTAGTTAAATCTTAAAAATACGCACAAACCTTAATAAAATATCCTCAAAACAACCCTGAATCTATGCTCTCCTTTTACCAAGAAGTAATCACTGAACTTAAAAAAAAAGAACTCTCCACCAAAGAACTAACGAAACTAAAACGCACTCTCTGCATCAAACATAACCTAAACACCATTCCTACCAACATCGAAATACTTCTTCACACCGACCCTCCCGACTTCCTTCTATTAAAAAAGAAAATTCTCACCAAACCAACTCGCAGTATATCCGGTGTAGCACCCGTTGCGATAATGACGAAACCCCTAGCCTGTCCACATGGAAAATGCACTATGTGCCCTGGCGGGCCTAAAAGTTACTTTGGCGACGTCCCTCAATCCTACACGGGAAAAGAACCCGCAACTATGCGGGGCATAAGAAATAATTACGATTCCTATCTGCAAGTATTTAATCGTCTTGAGCAGTACGCTATTCTCGGTCATAATTTTGAAAAAGTAGAATTAATCATTATGGGCGGAACATTCTTAGCCTACGAAAAAAAATATCAAGAAGAATTCGCTAAATATGCCTTTAAAGCGCTCAATGATTTTTCTACACTTTTTTTCAACGACGGAGAATTTAGCTATCTGAAATTTAAACAATTCTTTGAACTCCCTGCCGACCTTAACGACCCCGAACGCCTAAACAGAATACATCAAAAACTTCTCCAGCACAAAGCCCAGTCTACTTTAGAGACAGAACAAAAGAGAAATGAAACAGCCCAAATTCGCTGCGTCGCCTTATGTATTGAAACTAAACCCGACTACGGTCTTTTGGAACACGGCCTTCAATTGCTCAAACTTGGTTGTACACGTGTAGAGCTGGGCATCCAAAGTGTGTACGATGACGTATTAAAAAAAATCAATCGTGGCCATACTAGTAAAGAGACCATTCAATCCCTTAGAACGTTAAAAGATCTCTGTTTCAAAATAACCGCCCATTATATGCCTGGCTTACCCTTAACTGATAAAAAACGTGATTTACAAGGAATGAAAAAACTCTTCTCCGATAAAAATTATCGCCCTGACATGTTAAAAATATATCCCTGTATGGTTTCTCCTGGAACAAAATTATATCAAGAATTTAAACTAGGCCAATTCACCCCTATTACTGCAAAGGAAGCAGCCGAATTAATTGTTGAATTCAAAAAACATATTCCGGAATACTGCCGCATCATGCGCATCCAGCGTGACGTTCCCACTATACAATGGGCTGCCGGTGTAGAAATGACCAATTTACGTCAATATATCTCTCAAAATTATCCATTTCAATGCCGTTGCATTCGTTGCCGTGAACCGCAAAACAAAAAAATATCTTTAAAAGATATAACATTAAAAATAACAAAATACGATGCCTCAAAAGGCAAAGAATTTTTCATTGCTATCGAAGACAAAAAAAATGATTTCATCCTTGGCTTTTGCCGTTTACGCTTTCCTTCACAGCAAATGCATCCAGAAATAACTAAAGATTCAGCGTTAATCCGTGAATTACATGTGTATGGCACAGCCACATCCATTGGTGAATCCGGTAATGTTCAGCACCACGGATTTGGCAAACAATTAATGCAAAAAGCTGAAGAAATCGCACAGAAACATAAAAAAAATAAAATAATTATCATCTCCGGCATTGGCGTACGTGAATATTACAAAAAACTCGGCTACCAATTAGAAGGCCCTTATATGGTTAAAGATATTTAGGAACAATAATAAGAGTTTTGAAAGAAATATTTATAAAGTACACGTACATACACGTAAGCACATGTCCACAAAAACATTAACTATAACATAACATTGAGAAAAAAATCAAAGAAATACACAAACATTCTTCTTTAAGAATGAAACGTATACGTGAGGAAATTAAATCATGATTCTCGATACTTCTTTTCTTATTGATTTAATAAAAAATAAAGAAAATGCTTTTCAAAAAGCAAAAATTTTAGATAACTCTTCCCCACCTTTAAGAACAACTAGTATTAGTATTTTTGAATTACGGCAAGGTATTGAAGATATAAACGAATCTAAAAAAAAAGAAAAAATTGAACAACTCCTTAACGCTTTAGGCTTGCTTAATTTTGATTTAGAAAGTGCCAAAATAGCAGGCACAATTTTCGCTGAACTAGAAAGAAAAGGAGAAATTATTGAAGCTGAAGATTGTATGATCGCTGGAATCGCCATTCATCATAATGAACCGATTCTCACCCGTAATAGTAAACATTTTCAAAGAATTAAAGGATTAAAATTAGAAACCTATTAACCTTCTTTCTTCAACACTTCTTCTCTTTCTAAATGGAACTTTGCCAATATTATATTAAAAAATAAAAACAAGAAACATTTAAATTCTCTTCAATCAATCTTTATTTCATGCATAACCTCCTCAAATACACTTATTTGAGGGATATTCCTTCTTCAAATTAACCCCTAAAATTCCTTTTGAAAAATATCTTCAAAAATCTTTATAAATAATCACTCTACTTCCTTCACATGTCTTTTGAAACAATTCTACATCATATCGTCACCCAATACAATCAAGAATTGCAAAATAATGTCAAAAACTATCGTAACTCTATACAAAAACTCCTCATTCAACATCTTCAAGCAAAACAAATTCACTTTCATGAACACAACAGCGAAACGTATATTGTCGCTCCTGGATTAAGTATGCAAAGCAACCGTCGCGGATTATTCCATCCAGAGTTCGTAACCTATTCCGCAAAAAATCATCGACCACTACCTGCTCAAGAAAATGGCTATTGTATCATTCATCTACTCCATACCATTCCCGGCGTACCGCAAAACCATGCCTTCCCGCATCACCATCACATTGAAAAAATAGCTCTTGAATTTCATCCCAAACTCCCCCTACCTAAAACCGGAACATGGAACCTTTCCCAGAACCTCTACCAGTATGAATCTAATCTTGGCGAGATTAACGCAGAATATTGTAATGGTGGCAAAGGTCACTATCATCAAAAATCAAATCACTCCTCGCTAGAACTCTACATCTCCATCAATCGCTATGACATTAGATCTATTCGTTTCACGCCAGCAATCCTTGGAGATAATACCCTTACCTCCTTCTTCAAAGACATTGAATATGAAGGATTAGATAAATTAGTGAATTAAACCATAGTTAGGCGTAATTCAGAATTCGGCAGTCCCCCGACCACCCACCCCAAACGAACGGCGCGCTAAAATGCAAAAATTATTAAACAATCCTAATCTAAGTTATAAAATATGAACGATTTACATAATACTTGGCCGCATAGATGGATTAGCAACAAAGCAGAATCTTTTAGATCTCCTATCCAAGGTTTTGGCGTTCGTGCAACCAAGCCCATAAAGAGAGGGGAGATTGTAATGGTTATCGGTGGCATAATTATTCCGAGAAAAGATATTTACAAATATAGAGAAATCATGGGGCATATTGGAATTCAGGTTCACGATGACTTCTGGATTGTTCCTTCTGACAAAAAAGAAGCTGAAGAAACAGGAATTCCAAATCATTCTTGCAATCCAAATATTGGTTTTGACGGATCAATTTGCTATATCGCGATAAGAGATATCAAAACTGGCGAAGAGATTTTATTGGATTACGCTTTTATGGAAACGGAATTCCAATCGTTTAGATGCAATTGCGGATCAAATAATTGCAGAAGAATTATCAAGCCTACTGATTGGCAAATTCCAGAAGTACAAAAAAAATTTGGAAATTATTTTTCCCCATATTTGAAATCAAAAATTCTAAAATAAATGACGCGTGCCGACCCACCGCCACCGAATTCTGAACTCAAAATTTCTTTCAGAAATTTTGCCACGCCCTGCGGGCTTTCACTTCGTTCAGGACGCCTAACAGCGATCGCATACGTTAAATACAATCTTCAACATAATCTGGCTACGCCTGATTTTTAATTATTTTCTTAATCTACGTTACGATAAAAGAGTTTAAACTCAAACTATCTCTTCAACTGGCATTCTTCCTAAATTACGCATTGCGTATCCAATAATGGCAGGGGTTGGTATTGTCTCGGGGGCTCTTTCTTCTCTTCCATTAAGTCTATCATAAGCGCGCTTAACTTCTGTCTCTAATCTATTCAAATAATGTACTCCAAAATTATCAAAACCAAAATCAAATGCAATAATTTTTCCACTATCATCAAAATATGCTGGTTTATGTTGACTTTCAAATCTAGCTTTTATCTCTTCTGGAATCTGTTCATCCAAAACACCAACATTACAGAAAATCATTGCTGGACCTTCAACCCTCCCGTCATAGGGTCTTACAGTTGTAGCAATTTCACGATTTCCTCTTACCGCTAATTCCATTCCTGCTGTGTTCCATAACTGAAATTGATATGGTTGTCTTGAATTTTCGCCTTTAAGAACTCTTTTGTAAACATCAACTGCTCTTTTGAATTCTTCTGTTCCTCTTAATCTACTAACATCATCGCTTGATTTTCCTACCTGAGAATAATCTTCTTCAGTAAATCCCATCGCTTCATTTAAAGCAATTACTTGATTTAAATAACCTTGATGAGCATCTGGATATCTTGCAATTGCATTTCTGTTATTTATTGTGACTAAATTATATGTGCCATCAACTACTATAACAACTGATTGTTTATTTGCTATCTCTGTTCTATGCCCCTTAAAAAGCCTGCTATTCAAAACTTCTCTATTACTATGGCATTCCGTAGAGCCAACTTTCACACCAATAATAGTTTCAATTCCAACTTCCTCCAATTCCTCAACAAGAGAAGATACTGGCAAATAACCATAACTTAAATTTGGTACAACTACAACTTCCCTGCCTAATTTCTTTGCCTTTTCTTTAACCGTAAAAATATAATCTCTCAATAAAATTGCTTCATGTGCCACGCAATCAACCTCAAATTGTTCTTGATCTGTTAATGAGAATCCGCCTGTACCATCTTGTTTTTTAAAGATAGTAAGATAATCCTCAAATGTAAAATGGTTCTTAATATGCCTGCGAATTTTTTCGTGCTCCACAATTCTTCTAAATCTGGTATATTCTAAATTTCTATGCAGTTCATTAACAGAATCAAAATTACCCTTGCTGAACATATTCATTTCTTTACACCAAGTATCAAGCGTTCTTGCTTTATCTCCGGAAGTATGTAGCTCTTTTACTAAAAAACTTGTAGGAGCCATTCCCTCTGATATCAATAATTTATAACCTTCCCCAATACTATCAAAAGTTAGATTACCACGTTCTACCAACTTAATCCAATTTTGATCATCTCCTAATGAATAAAGAGCAAAAATAGTATCAAATGTTTTTCTGGGATTCAACGTTAAATACTCTGGTTGGATGTTAAACATTCTTTCTGCAATATATTGAATTCTGCTCATGTCAGAACTTTTAAGATTATTCATCCTTCTGGCATTTGACTCTTCAGCTAAAACCTTAAAGTAAGATTTAATGAATCCTCCCTCCGGTTCTATCTTTTGTTTTATAATAAAATCACTCAATACTCTACTCTTTTCTACTTCCAGAATTTCAGCTTCTGTTGCCTTTTGACTAATAACATCATCAATAGTTCTCACCATATTTTGCAGATTTCTTAAATCTTCAAGAACATACTCTCCAAACGTTTCTTCAGTAAAAAATACTTCTTCAACTTCCTTCCATCCATTATATTTTCTTTTTGATTCATGAATATATGAACACCCTTCCTGTTCTGTAATACATTTTCTAAACTCTTTAATTCTACTCTGGAATATGCTGCTATTTTTTTCCTCAGATAAATATCCCCACTCATCGCTATCTACCGCTTTTAGTAATTCCAACCAATACTTTTCTTTTCCCTGACTTGTAGAACTTAAATAGAATAATTCCAAACTTCTTTCATCCATATACTCCTTAGACATTTGGGAAAATTCATTATCATACGTAGTACGATTTAATTTTCTTAAGAGTTCAGGATGTTGCGCAGTATCAATGATACTATCTACTGTTTTAAGAAAATCAAAAGCTCGTCCGAATTCATCGCGCAAGTATGGTTTTACGCCATCGCCTTTCTCACTTTTTCTTTGACCATTATACCATTCTTCCGCTTTCTTAAACAGTAAAGAACCATAAAATCCTTTCTCTTTTTGAAATCCTTTCATCAGCTCTTCATCCAAATCAACAATCTTTGCTACTCTTAAAATAAATTCTGAACGGTCACTAGACGTTTCATAAGCATCTTTAGAACTTAGCAAACCAGAACAAAACAGAAAATCTGAACCTTGATTTCGTTCTAAATAGCTTAGACGAAAATTGATGCCGCTTTTTCTAGCTTCATCAATCAATGGACTAAGTTTCTCAGAATAAAGACACGGTTCGTCACCTTTTTCTTCCCTCTTTTTTTGAAAATATACCCTTATCTTTTGTAGGCTTTGAATAAAATTATCTAAGTCGCTTAAATCGTATCCTCTTCTTTGTAAACAACTACGCCTTTCTTGTTTAGGCACAGATTCGTATAAATCTAAAATACCCAACTCTATACTATTACACCAGCTAGAAGAGGCAATGTAGTGAGGCAACAACTCGATTCTTTGATCCCTTGACCAAGAAGAGATTAAATCTGTGTTCAATCGGGAATTTTCCACTAAATCTTCTAAATATCTTTGTCTAGCTACTTGAACTTTAGCCTGTCCTTTCTCTTGCAGAAAAGCATTCAGATCATCATAAAAATACAGATTTATCTCATCTGAGTTCATGCTATTTCCTCGTTGAGCAATTTATTCGCAGCTAATTCAAAAAAATGCGATTTATTTCTATAAGTTTTTGATCTATAGTAAGTGACATTAGTTTTTAGACAGATTTATATACTTATTATCTTTACTTCTACAAAAAGAGGTTAAATTATGGCAAAAATAACATCTAATATCAATGCTTCGTTAAAGAGGATAAAAGAGCCAGTTATACAAA
>JACPNA010000016.1 GCA_016185725.1 Candidatus Woesearchaeota archaeon
AGTATTAAATCCAAAGTTGTTAAAACTCAAAAAGTCGAAGCGATGAGTAGAATTATTGCGTATAATATTGATAGAATGTTAGAATCTGGAAAACAAGTAATTTTGATATTCATCAAAATTATAAGGGTTTCATATTAGCCTCACACTGCATAATTACAATTTACTAGAAAACTTTAAAAAAAAAGGGTTTAATATAATTATCGGAACGGAAATGATACTAAGTGAAATGTCTATTTTCTAACAAAATGATTATAAACCATAGGTCAGATTTTAATTAAAATGAAGCAAGCAAAGTATAGATTTGTAAAGCAAGTCGAAGATATTCAGGAAAAAATTAAGGCTTCAGCAGATGATTTTAAGAAATGGTTTCCTGATCCTAAAGGATATTTTTTAATTCGAGTTAACCATACGAAAAAATTAATTGAGGTAGGATTTGTTACGTATAAACATGTCATTATCAAATTTATTTATGGTCAAAATGCACGAGATATTTATACTACAATAATTCAACGGGAATTGGTTACAAGATTAGAGCATGCGGCGTATTTAGGCAAAGAATTGTATAAGGCGGAAGTGGCGTTAAAGTATGGTACGAAGTATAGGCAAGAATTTTCGCTGGATATTCCTTGTGCTAGGGTGAAAGTACAGTTAAAAAAGGAGAGTTAGAGTTGATGTATCTTCTGGTTAGGGAAAAGTGCCACCTTGATTCCTAGTATTCGCTTGGTAATGTGATTACATTATCGGGATTATTCCACCTATGAATTCCTCTGTTATGTCCTGTTAGACTTGCAGAATATCCACCACTTATTTCAAATACAGTATAATATGCGTGCGGAAAATGGTCTTTAATCATATCTGAGTTTCCATTTCCTACTATAACGATATCTGGTTTTTCTTTAACAATATTTGCTCGCATAATCTCCTCACGATTCCAGTCTGGATAAAGATAATATTCATCTATTAAACCAATCAGCCAATTTGGATTTTCTGGAATAGTTAATTTTTGATCTCCTGCCACTAATTTAGAATATCTTCCTTTCAAACGTTCTGCTAATAACATATATGTATTTGGTTGTAATATCCCCTGTTCTACAAGTTCTGCATAATTCGGTGCTAGTTCAAGCATAACCACTTTGCCATCAATATCACAAATCTCTTCAATTCTAGAGACTTGCAAATCAAAGTGCTGAGGTATGGTTGATACGCCAAACAGAGCAAATCTACGAAATAGTCCGATATTATCATGTTGAGTTTTATTATCTAATGTCATAAATAAGTGAGAACTGACTAAGTATTTATATTTGTGTTGTGGATATCCCGCAACATTTAAATAATTCCTGCATAAACTATTGTACATGAGCAATGTATTTGAAATTTTGAAGGATTTGGAGTTTGAAGATAGAGAGATAAAAATCTATCTGGCGCTTCTAAGATTAGGTGATTCTCCCGCACTCAAAATTTCAAAAGAGGCAGGTATTGATAGGACGACGGCATATGATGTTTTAGAACGACTGATCATTAGAGGAATTGTTTCATCTTATGTCAAAAATAAATCTAAGCAATTTAGTGCTTTAGCTCCTGAAAAATTATTGTCTTATTTTAAAGAGAAATATTCTTCATTAGAAAATATCCTGCCGGAATTAAAGAAGATTTCCAATCAAACTCCTGAAATGGTAAAATGTGAACTTTTTTATGGAAAAGAGGGATTAAAAACGGTTGGAAAAGATATTGTCAATAATACTAAAGAATACCGAGTTATTGGCATTAGAAGGGAGTATGAAGAAATTTTAGGGTATTTCAATGAACAAGCGATATTAAAATTAGATCAATTTAAAGCTAAAGAATGGGCAATTGTGGAAAAAAATACAAAATTTATGAAACTAAAAAATGGAGAATACAGGTATTTAAATAGAAAATTACTTTCTCCAGTTACAACACTCATTTATAAAAATAAAGTAGTCTTCTTTATTTGGAAAGAACCATATTTTGCAGTAAGTATTGAAAATGTGCAACTTGCTAAAGCACAAACAGAGTATTTTAATATTCTCTGGAAAATGGCTAAATAAACGGAATAGCGTATTTGCTGTAAAAAAATGGGGTAGGTTTAAATAGGGATATTATTTTTTGTATTCAATAAAAAGGTGAGAGAATGAAGCTTATTATTATGGGTCCGCCGGGAAGCGGTAAGGGAACGGTTTCTGAACGGTTAGAAAAGGAGTATGGGTGGTTACATGTTTCTCCGGGAGAATTATTGCGTGAGGAAGTTGTGAAAGGAACCAGAATAGGCAAGGAGATAAAGAGCTATATTGAATCGGGAAAATTAGTGCCGGATAGATTTGTTGTGGAAATGGTTAAGTTAGAAGTTAAAGGTAAAGATAATTATATTTTAGATGGTTTTCCTAGATCATTAGACCAAGCTAAGTCGATTGAAGAATTAAAGATTGATATAGTAATTTACTTGGATGTTTCGGAAGAAGAAGTAATTAAAAGATTTGCAGGGCGTAGAGTTTGCGAACAGGGTACGCATGGGTATCATGTTCAATATTTACCTCCTAAAAAAGAAGGTATTTGCGATGTAGATGGAAGCAAATTAGTGCAAAGGAAAGATGATACTCCTAAGGTTATCAAACAAAGATTTAAGATATTTCATGAACAAACAGAAACGGTAAGAAAATTTTATGATAAGAAAAAAATGGCGGTTAAAATTGATGCTTCTAAAGAACCGGAAAAAGTTTACGATTTAGTTAAGAAAGTGGTAAAAGAGATGAAAAAGCAAGGATGAAATTCAAAGGATTTACGTTAGATACGTTTCAAGAAGAGGCTATTAATGCTATTGAGGATAATTATTCAGTGGTTGTTTCTGCGCCTACGGGAAGCGGAAAAACACTGATTGCGGATTATATTATTGAAAAACATAAAAATGATAATAAAAGGATAATTTATACGGCGCCGATAAAAGCATTATCCAATCAAAAGTATAAAGATTTTTCTAGAGAATATGGGGAAGATAAGATTGGATTAATGACCGGAGATATAGTCATAAATCCTACGGCTAAAGTGATTATTATGACTACAGAAATTTATCGCAATATGGCGGTAAGCAATGATAAGGATATCAGCAATATTGCGTATGTTATTTTTGATGAGATTCATTATATCAATGATATTGAAAGAGGATATGTTTGGGAGGAGTCGATAATTTATAGTTCAGAGAAGGTACGATTTTTGTGTTTATCAGCGACAATTCCTAATGCTCCAGAGTTTAGCAGATGGATTCAAGCGATTAAAAAACATACGGTAAAAACAGTTATTTCAACCTATAGAAATGTGCCGTTAGAACATCAATTTTTTGATTATGAGTTAGGTATTACTTCTTTAGAGAAGATTAAGGAAGCCTGCGCTATACCGTCATATAGAGCAGTGTTTAGACAAAAAGGTAAACGAAGAGAACGAGTACCAGAACCAAACCATATGGAATTACTGGAAGAATTGGGAGAAGAGAAAATGCCGTGTCTGTTTTTTAGTTTTTCAAGAAGGGATTGCCAGTTAAAAGCGTTAGAGTTAGCGAAGAAGAATAGGTTTAAGAAAGATGTTTCTTTAGGGCAATATTTATCTAAGAAATTGGTTAATGCACCAAGCGAGATTAGCAAATTGTCTTCTACAAGAGCGTTAAGAGATACGATTGTGCAGGGGATTGCGTTTCATCATGCGGGACTACTGCCAGTGATAAAGGAGGCGGTAGAAGAATTGTTTGCTCAAGGAAAAATTAAAGTTCTTTATGCAACGGAAACATTTGCGGTAGGGATTAATATGCCGGCCAAAACAGTTTGTTTTGATGGATTACGTAAATATGATGGGATTAATTTCAGATTATTAAATACCAAAGAATATTTTCAGATTGCCGGAAGAGCAGGAAGGAGAGGGATGGATAAGGTTGGTTATGTGGTGAGTATGATTTTTAGGCTGACGTTTAGATATAATGAAGTTAAAGCGTTGACTTCTAAAGATACTGATCCCATCAAATCACAGTTTAGATTATCAGTAAATACTGTTTTGAATCTAATTGATCAAAAGAGTCCGGCGGAAATTGAGAAAATTTTACGGTTGAGTTTTTTTTCATTCCAAAAGTTTGGGGATAATTATGATAAAGTTCCTACAAAAGTATTATTGGCTCGATACGAAAGTATTATGCATAGATTAGAACATTTAGAATTTGTACGCAAAGGAAAATTGACGGAGAAAGGAATATTTGCGGCAAAGATATTTGCGGATGAAATTACGATTGGAGAAGTTTTTGCAACTGATTTTGTGGAAGAGTTAGAAGAGTATCAAATGCTGTTAATAATTGCCTGTTTAGTGTATGAATCTAAAGAGAGAGATAAATTTAAGACTAATTTTACGGATGAAGGATTAGTTAAATTGAAGAAAAGGCTGTTTAAGTATGAATATGTGAGCAGAGAAAAGAAATTTTTGAATTTAGATTTAATGACTACTTTAATTTATCCTATTTACCATGGAAAAACTTTTTTTGAGGTGTTGGAAACAACGAGTTTATTAGAGGGGGATTTGATCAGGTTTTACCTGCAAGTGTTAGACAGAGTTGGTCAAATCAAGAAAGCTACGGATAATTATGTGTTAGTTCGGAAAATGGAAAATTGCAAAGGAATTGTGGAGAAAGCATTGGCAGGAATTTATTTGATTGATTAAATGTTCTGTATTTGTTTAACTTAGTCAAAGAAAACATACTTTACTTTTTTTAATTAGTGTGAGATTGTTGTTTCACACCGGTGTGTTCATGGTGGAGAAAGCAGGTTCTAACTTTGACTACTACTCTCTTCTTTTTTCATCATTTCTTTCTTAACTCTCTTTTTTCTAATTGTTGTAGAGAAAGATATTCCCTTCCATTCGCTTTACCTCGTGGGATATTCTTTTTCCTAAGTACATATAATGTCAACAAACCTAACAAAATACCCATTCCTGCTGCCACCATAACCTTTCCCCTGCA
>JACPNA010000001.1 GCA_016185725.1 Candidatus Woesearchaeota archaeon
ATTGAGTAAATAGCTTGTTTGAAAATTTTGATTTGTAAAGTATTAAACCGGCTTCGCCAAACAATTCGTAACAAAAATCCGCAACTTTTTTATATTTAGAAGTTATTATTTCCATCTGTAGTTCACCTCGTCGTTAAAATATTTTTGGTTAAACGTTTATCGACGTGGACTTCTTTATATTTTTTATGAATTTAGAAGGAGGGTTTCATA
This sequence comes from Candidatus Woesearchaeota archaeon, assembly GCA_016185725.1. Classification (GTDB taxonomy): domain Archaea; phylum Nanobdellota; class Nanobdellia; order Woesearchaeales; family GW2011-AR9; genus JACPNA01. The sequence goes on from JACPNA010000001.1 coordinate 211, forward strand.
TTAGCCGGTAATCTTTAGCCTGAAATATTCTTTTTCAAAAAAAGAACTAAAAACAACGGAAATCCCCCACTCTTCTTTTTTCAAAAAAAAGCAAAAAACGGCGGCGGAAACCCCCATAAGAAACAATAGACACGACGACTTTGATTTTTTGCCTTCGGCATCGTTGCACTAAAAATCAATCCCTCCAAATATTCGGGAGAATAGAACAGGGCCCGATGTTAGTTTCAATTTGAGGTTCGGGCTAAACAATAGTCAAAATCTTCGATTTTGAAGAAATAATAAAAAGAGGTTGGCGTCTTATTTCAGTTTACGAACAAGTTCCGGATATCCGTTAGGTGACGCAATTTCATATCCGGGCAAAAAATTTTTTATCAGAAATATGCTGTCTTTTTGTCTTAGCAAACGTACTCTTTGTATGAGAGGCACATCTCGTTTTGCTACTTCTCTCATCACTTCCTTATCGCTCATCCTTTGAGAGAGGCTATCAATTAAAGCTACCATACTTTTTTTCCATTCTGGACTTCTATCAAACATTCCAAATTGTAGTTCGCTTGACACATAAAGAGTTACATGGCGGTTATTTGGTGAAGATGGCTGATTCCAACGCTCTATTTCGGTATGAAAATTATTGGCTCCAGCAATATAACTGCACCATCCGGCATTTTCTGTTGTTAGCCAAACATCTAAAAGTGCTTCAGTAATAACTGCATCTGAACGGAAGGGATACTGATAATCGCCGGTATTTCTTTTATGATCTATTTCATTTCTTTTAAAAATTTTTGCCGTATATAATCCTGGTACTGATACCAGTTCTGGAATATCCTTGCCAAAATAATCTTGTAGTGTAGATTCTAAATTCCGAATTCCTTTTGGATCTAAATCTTTAAAACCGATAACCAAACTAAAAAAGATCGGAGTAATATAACGCACCAATATCCCCCATTAATTTTTTTCCGACGTCTTGCATATTTATTCACTTGTATATGGTATAAATAGCAAGTATTTAAAGCTTTCGGTCAAGGAACTACTGTAGAGTTACAATCATTATTTTTCCAAGATATCCGCCACTTTGTTAATAAATTTCCTTGCGTCATCCAACGTCATTTCTGCCAAATGCTTTTCAAAAGATACGCTTCCAGAATAACTTGCTTTTTCTCGCCGTTCCTTTGCTCTTCCAATTTCTTTAATCTCTTCCTCGCTTAGCTCCAGAATAGCTGAGAGATTCTCAATATCTTTCTTCTCCAATGTTTTTCCTAAACATTCTTTACAGAGAACACAAATCGTGGCTAAATGAGTGCCTGCTTTATAGCCCATTTTATAGAGCAACGCCATGGCAGCGTGGTACATGGCATAATAAGCAATGACAATGACCCAATCGTAATATGTTTCTTCCTCTATTCGTTTATTGATATTCTGTTGATTTTGCACCGTAAAATTGGCAAAGTCGAGATTATGATATGATTTGTCAAGATGAATTTTTGAAAGAGATGAAGAAGATTCGATTTTACGAACGATATGCTGCCTGATGTATTTCTTAAAATCTCTGTTGAGATTTTTTGTGTTCTCTAACCATACTTGCCACTTCTTTGGTTTCTCTTCGTTCATACTAACACCACCCTGAAAAATAATTCTGCTCCACTTATTAAAATATGGTCAGTTATCACCTGTTTTGCTAAATCATTTTTTTTCTTAAATTCCTCTAAAGTCATAAAATAGGGACTTATTTTTAAGCCTGTTCGTCCATTTATTAAATCCATAATGTCTTCTATTTTCTTTATATCATCTTGAGCAACATGCTCTTTGAGCAAGAGAAGATCGATATCAGACGTTTTTGTGGCATAACCTTTCACTACAGAACCAAAGACAAGCATAATGGAGTAATCTGCATACTTCTCTTTGAGCATATCTAAAGCCCTTGCGAGAGTCTTATTTTTTGGGAGAAAAAGCAATGAGCGGTTATATTCAACCAAACCAAGCGTACTATACACCAAAGAAGTTTTTTTAAGTGAATAATATTTCACATTGGCTTCTGCACTTATCTCTAATATTCCCTGCTTAACTAACTTTCTCAACACCCTTAAAGTCCTTGGACGAGTCAACTTGGTAACTTTAATTAATTCAGCAAAATAATGCCTCTTCAAATCTAGAAAAACATCTAGAATCTTTATTTCTGTCAAGCTCAATAGGGTATGATTAACGTACATATCGGTACAAATAACGTACATATATTTAAAGCTTACGATTTTGAACACCAAAGCCCCCTAAATATACGAGGAAAGCCCAGCTATCAATTCATTTCAGAAAACTCCGGCAGCCCCTACCTTCTCGGCGCTGAAAAAACTCTTTCGCTGCGGCTCAAGCCCCGCTGTGCTCTCCCTTCGCTCCCTCGCTATTTGATAACGAAATGTTACTCTCGGTCGCTACGATCGGGTCGGCAAACAGGGGTCATCATTATAATAACTCAATATCTTCCTACCATTTTTCCGAGTGTACCGGAACTTCAAGTAAAATCTATATTTCCCGACGATTAATTCCTCTCTCTGAGCATCATACTCCTACTTATCATGGTTCAAGCTCTGTTCTTTACCATCAAACTCCTGCGCCTGTGCTCGTGAGGGCACGTACAAATCTATCTTCTCATCCTCTGCAAATTTAATGTTCCCCGCGTCACTATACCCACAGTCAACTCCCACTTTGGTGTCCTTTTTCAGTTTGATATTTTCTTTAACATTCTTCATCTGCGGGATAAACTGATGAACATCATGCTTGTCCTGACAGACATCATTGGCAATAATTATTTGATTCCTGTCGACAGAAAGCTGAGCATTGTAGCTTATATGAATTTTAGGTGTTTAACTTTCTACATTTTTTTCTTCCGTAGGAGCAAGGCATTGACTGCTACGATAACAGTACTTGCTGACATGAATACTGCAGCTAATGCAGGTTGTAGGATAATTCCTTTAGATGTAAGCACACCGGCTGCTAACGGCAAGGCGATTATATTATACCCAGTTGCCCAAAAAAGGTTCTGAATCATTTTTGAATAAGTCATTTGTGATAAATGAATTATCTTGGGAATATCTCTCGGGTCGTTGCGAACTAATATTATCCCTGCTGATTCAATTGCGACGTTTGTTCCAGCTCCAATAGCAATCCCTAAATCAGCCTGCATCAGTGCTGGTGCATCGTTTACTCCATCGCCAACCATGGCAACCTTCCGTCCTTTCTGCTGTAGAATCTGTACCTTTTCTGATTTTTTTTCAGGCAATACTCGTGCGAAATATTCGTCCATGCTTAATTCTTTTGCGACCCATGAGGCCACATCTTCTGAATCACCAGTCACCATTGCAACTTTTATACCGCATTCCTGTAATAATTTCACCGCCTCTCGTGACTCCTCTCGGATAACATCAGCAAGTGCCACTGCACCAGCAAGATTTTTCCCAGAAATTACATAAACGACTGTCTTTCCTTGTGCTGAAAGCATATGGACTTTTCGTGTAAAAGCCTCTGCCGGCCTTATGATTATATCCTTAAGCAAAGTTTCGCTTCCAATCTTTATCACTGCTTTGCCAATAGTTGCTTGCACACCTTTTCCGGGAATACGTTTAAAACCGGTTACCTTTTTGAGCGTGATATTTTTCTTTTCTGCATCTTGAACTATTGCTTTTGCGATGGAATGTTCTGAATGTTTATTTACAGATGCCGCAAGTAGAAGCACTTCACTTTCTTTCCATTTCTGTGTTGTCACAATCGTATCTATTCCAAATTCTCCTTTTGTGAGCGTTCCTGTCTTGTCAAAAAGGACCGTGTCAATCGTACGAGCTGCTTCCAATGCTAAACGTTGCTTCACGAGGAAACCGTTATTTGCAGCCATACGAGTAGAAATGGAAGCAACGAGAGGGACTGCCAAGCCTAGTGCATGTGGGCAGGCAATGACTAGTACTGCCACTAGCCTCGTGAGTGCAAATGCAGTACCTTTACCTAATAATAGCCAAGTTAGCAGTGTCATACCTCCTGTAAGAACTGCAATAATTGTCAAGAGAAATGCTGCCTTATCCGAAAGGATTTGTAACCGTGACTTTGATGCTTGTGCTTCAGCTACTAAGCGCATCACGCCAGCCAAAAATGTTTTTTCACCAATCTTTGTTACTTTCACAGTGAGGCTTCCATCGATATTGATGGTTCCTGCAATTACTTCATCTCCTTTTTTCTTCTTGATCAGTTTTGATTCTCCTGTAACTATTGATTCATTGACTTCGGAGTAGCCTTCTGCAACTATTCCATCAGCAGGAATTTTAGCGCCTGGCTTTACTAAAACAAGATCATCCTCTTGTAATTTATTTAGTGATATGGTCACGATTTTTTTCCCGCTTAATACTTCTGCAGTATCTGGCAACAGCTTGGCGAGCTCCTGCAAAGCTCCCTGCGCGCCGCGCACTGCTTTCATTTCAAGCCAATGACCCAAGAGCATTACTGCAATTAATGTTGCCAGTTCCCAAAATAATCCTGTAACTTTTGCAAAGATGGTGTAAACACTAAAGAGATAGGCGGCACTAATCGCCATACTGATGAGTGTCATCATTCCGGGAAGCTTTGCCCGTAGTTCACGATAAGCACCAAGAATGAACACTCCGCCACCGTAGAAAAAAATGATAGAACCCAGAAGCAAGATAACATAGTCAACACCGGGGAATTGAGGCGCTTCCCATCTTAAAACTAGCTCAGCAAGCTCAGAATAAAGAATGATTGGTACGGTAAGAATAGCAACAACAATAAATCGGTAGAGAAACATCTCGGGGGAATGGCCTTTATGTTTTTCTAAAGTTTTGTGTTCTTGGTGGTCTGTATAAGAAGCTTGTTTTTTCTTTTCAGCTACTAGTCTCATTCCACACTTGGAACATATTCCTTTCTGCTCCAGTTGGACTTCAGGATGCATCGGGCAAGTGTAAATCACTTTCTCTTTATGTTTTGGGTGGTTCATATTGTTAGTGATGCCCTCCTTTCGTTATACTTTTGTGTCCCAAATGACAGGCAATCATTACGATGACAAACAGCCAGACATAACTCAGCTTAAAAACAAAGACTGCAATAATAGCCAAGGCTATTGCGATCCATAAGACAAGGCTTTGCCAATTCGTTTTCTGACTATACCTCATTTTCAAACGCACTCTAGTATATAGTTCATATCCTTCCTCTCTTTTTGCAGTGATCTACACATTTATTATATAACCACCCCTACAGTGCTCCTGATATATAAAAGAATAGTATTACCAAAATAAGCCCTAGAAAAAAGGTCCCTAAACTCATTTCTGGAATTACAAATACGCGCGAAAGATCAAGTCCACGGAACCAATATTTAAAGAATTTTATGGTCTGAACAGGCCAGAACCCTACAAAGAAAGCACAGATAGAATAAATAATACTTACCGTTATACTTAAGACTAAACCTGTTGGATGTACATAGTGCAGAGTTGTTTTTTCCATTTTCATATCACCCTTTTTAATCTTATTCTTGTTATCATCTAAAAAATTCATATCTGATTATTCGCTCCTTTTAGTATAACACCTCACCAAAACGCTTCTTTTGAAATTTTTCTTTACATTTTTCTGAATCAAAACAGTACAATGCCCCTTTATGCTTTATCTTCCATATAGTTTTAGTTAAATTACATTGTTTCATGCATTCTGCACAATGGTCTGGATAGGGATGAGATTTTTGAATAAAATCTTCTTTACACTTCTTGCTGCAAAAGTAGAATTTTTCTTTGTTTTGTACTACAACTAAATTCTCTTTGTCCGCTTTTTTCTCATCAACTTTCATACCACAACAAGAATCAATCTCCATTTTTATCACCTTTTTTTTCTTAGACAATTCAATCTTTCCACTATCTTTAATGTTAAGATTAATATCTAATTCTCCTTTTTCTAATTTAGAGAAATTAGATTTTCCGATTAGTCAATGTCAGCTGGATTTTATTGCATCTATCATAAAATTTCTCGCCATCACCCCTAAATTTAGCTATGAATCTTCAAATCAAACCCTAATCCCCCCAACGACACACCTCTATACGATCAAAATGTAATCCCCGCCGAACTAACCCACATATCCTAACCCCTTATCTTCTTGGATTTCTTCTGCCTGTTTGCTCTTTTCCAAAATACCCTTTAATTTCTCCTCAAATACAATCGCCTGTTTCAACAATGGTTTAGGATCTATTTCTAACCCTACATACGCATCTAACGCTCTGATGATTTCTGCCGCCGCCTTGCTATCCGGCAAATTACTCTTCGCTTCTGCAAATAAAGCCACTATTGGAACCAATGTCTGCTTCGCCATCAATGCTCCGGTAACCCCTACAATAATACCTTCCATTAACGGATTAGCTATCCCCTTCAATTTTTTCTCAATTGAACTATTACCCGAAGAAAAATAAAATATTCTTGATTGATCAGGATTAGGTGAACCAACACCTTCTAAAGAAATAATTTCTTTCGCTTGCAATTCCTTGGCCAAATCTAATATTACATCAGCTAGCTTCCACCCTAAATTTTTTCCAATATTAATCGCATGCACTAACACTAAATTATACTGCTTATTATAATGCAAAGAAATTGGCTCGATAACCTTGCTTTGATGTATCGCTACCATTGCTGGAATCTCATCAATCTCAATAATCCCGATTTTTTCTGTCTCTAAATGATCCATCAAGAACTCCGTCGCAATTGTACTAATTAATCCAAACCCTGGAAAACCTTCTATAATCGTAACATTTTTTGGCTTTTTAGATAAAATTAATTTCATAAGTATCACCTTTTTTAGATTAATAGTATTGCTAAATCAATATCATTTTTAAGTCTTTCTATTATGTTCCCACACATAAAATAGTATTAATCAAACCATCCTTCATACAACTTTCCCCAATAAAAAATAAATACAACTTTTCATAAACATCTAATTTTGTATCATCATTAGGAATAATTAAAACGGGTAAAATTCCTATCGTCCTTAATACCTCATTTAACTTTTCCCTCCGACTTTGTTCACGTAAAGACACAACTTTAACCTCTTGCTCAAAAACACTATTAAAAATCAATTTCACCCGATAATATGCTTTAGGTGTAACTAAAACTAAAATATTAGTCTCATCTTCTTTGAACAATCGCTTAGAAAAAACCGCATTCTCTAACGTATGATGGCTTTTATTTTCTCGTAACAAAAACTCCTCTGAATTAAACCCTAACCTTTCCATCTCCGGAACTAATCGTTGATACATCAAATCCGCCTCCACTTCCCCCTCTCCTCGTACAACATATCCTCCGCCGTACCCGCTCAAAATAATTCTCGGCTTATGCTGTTGTCCTTCAAACAATTTCACTGCATAATCTAACCTTTCCGGCACATTTCCTAATAAAGTTTTATTTGACGTACCCTCGCCGGTTATAATAATCAAATCATAACTCTCTCCTTCTATATCCGCAGGTAAAGTAGTATGAGTATAATATCCTATAAAAACCGCTAAAAAAATAATTGCAGCCACTACACCAAAAATAATTTTTCTTATCTTATTAAAAATCATAAATCCAGAAAAACCTCTCTTTTTAAATAAATATCCCTCCCGCACATTACCGCTTTTTTTTTAAACAACTTATTTATCTCTGCAAATGACCAAACATTTACCTAAAAATTCTCTTCTAGAAGAATTCATTTTTTATACACCTCCTGTTTCTTGACCTTTGCTTGATTAATAAGTTTCATATCTTGCAATTCTTCATCTGAGATGTTCCCATCCCCATTAAAATCAATTATTGGAGCTATCGCCGCTAATAAATGAGAATAATCGGAATCAAATAATACTCTTTTATTATCCTCATAACGCTCATCAACATTTTTTGGTCTTAATTTTAACTGTTCTGAAAAAAATATAATAGCTCTTTCATCTTCATCAACGATATACTCCAATCCCGAAACCAAAAATAACGTATTAGTCTTATTCTCTAAAAATTTCTGATCATATTCAACTGTAATAGGCTGAACAGCATCGCTTACACTATATTCAAGTTTTATTGGTCTTTCATCCTTATTACAGCCATAGCTTTGAGTTAAACCTAATGTCAAAAACAATCCTAATACCTTCTTTTTTAATATCATTTTTTTTATCTAAAAGCGTTGTACTTTATAGGCCGTGTACCATAGCGACTGATAGAAAGATTAATATTCTTGAAGAATATTAATCATCCATGGTAACTAAACTTCTCTGTAAAAACTGTGGCAGCAATAACATTGTTTTGAACGGTAAACGTTCAAATGGTCGACAAAAATATCACTGTAAGAATTGTCGATGTTATCGAACATTCGGGCCAGAATACTATTATTCGACGGAACGAAAAGAAGAAATTCTCAGAACATATAAAGAACGTGCAAGTCTTCGTGGAGTCAGAAGAATCTTTGGTGTTTCAATAACTACTGTTCTGACTTGGTTAAAAAAAAAGTCTCAAGCCTGAGACCTTTTTCTGAATCATTATTTCCTGCGCTGACAGGAGACATTGTAGAATATGATGAATTATGGTCTTTTGTGCACAGTAAAGCACAAAGAATATGGGTCTGGATAGCCCTTTGTCGTCGAACACAACAAGTTGTAGCTTATCATCTAGGAAATAGAGATAAAAAGTCATTTCATCAATTCTACAACAAAGTTCCTATCGATTATGCAAATTGTTTGAGCACCAGCGATGGGTTGGAGGTCTATAAAGTCTTAAAGATTTATGGACATAGTATGGGCAAAAAGAAAGAGGGTAGAACATCTCAGGTAGAGGCATTTAATACCGTTTTAAGACAAAGACTAGCGCGTCTAATTAGGAGAACTTGTGCATTCTCCAAATCATTGGAAATGCACGAAACAGTAATTAGGGTATTTATTCAAGAATATAATGAAGAAATATTATCAGTCGGTTTGTAACACTGCCACTTTATAAACTTTTCGATTGTTTTATCACTTATTAGTTACAACAATAATCCGCTTCAAACTACGGCATAACAACCACTCTTGTTTTATAAGTTCCCTCCCCGGTACATCCCATCTCAACAAAAGCAGCAAGCTCATCGATATCTCTATCCTCCAACCCAACACATCCCCAAGTCCAATCACCGTCCTTAACCCCTCCTCCGCCATGAATCTCAATATCACCGCCCAACTCCGTATCTTGCGGAGGCGTTTTGCATTGATTTAGCGCCATTTCAATAGCTTCATATTTTCGTTTATTAATTAATCCTGACGCTAAACCTCGTTCTGCGCTTTCCAGACTGGGATAACTTAACAAAAAAGCGTTATGATAACCCGTAAATTTTTTTTTTTTAGCTATGTAAAACTCTCCCACTGGCGTTTTTCTATCCCCTTCTCGTTCCTTATCCCCCTCTGGTTCTTCGCCAAGAGAAACACCATATTCTTTAAGAAGATTAGTATTAAGATAAACACCTAAAATACGCCGTGATTTTTCAATAAGAATTCTTTTTTGAATTTTTTCGGAAGAATTCTTTTTCATATATTCCTCTGTCAGAGTAGACAATTGCAACCCTTCATGGTAATATCTATCCTGTTTATTGTCCTCACTCTCATTTGGAATAAAATCTTCAATACAAAAAGGTTCATCTGCTTGCATAGTATACATCTGTTGAGTTATTTTTGTTAAATTAGAACCTGCATATTGTGAATTTTTATCGCCATCACTGCCAGCATAAGAAGTATCCTTTGAACAAGAACATTCGTCAATTGATAAAATCCCTTCCACAGAACTGTAACAGCGTGTATTTATAACAACCGTCATAGTAAGTAGAGCCAATAACTTTGTAGACATCTACCCCCCTTAAATCAACATAATTTATAAACTTTCCTATTTTTTATTACTTATAAATAGTTACTACTTCACTTCAACCATATATTCAAAATAATCATCCCACGGATTTTCTAACTTCATCATCTCCTGCACCGATAACTTCTCAAAATACCGTCTAAATGGCCGCATGGAATTGCCATGTGCAGATATGACCGCATTCATCTTCTCTTTCCTCATCAATTGAAGTAAATCCTTAATAAAACTCTTAACCCGTTTCTCCACCATCATAATACTCTCTCCCTCAGGCGGAATAGTAGTATAACTTCTCCGGATTGTATGCAAATCTTGTTGGCATAAATTTGTAGCTTTTTGCTGTTCTCGTCTAGATAAATGATCTACATTATGCCAATGCCATATTACATCACAATGCTCCTTTTCTTTTAATTTCAGATAACTATTATGCGACATCCCTTGTAAAGTTCCATATGACCGCTCAATAATTCTATCATCAGTTAATACTTTACGGCATTCCGGATGAAATTTCAACACCTCCCGTAACGTCTCTTTTGAACGAGACAAATGACTCTGATACGCAATATCAATCTTCTTACCTTTCAATAACAAAGCAATTTTCTTTGCCTGTTTTCGACCAAGAGGTGTTAATTTAGAATCCTTCCACCCCGTAAACCGATGCGCCCGATTATAATACGTCTGTGCATGTCGAAACAGATAAATTTTAAGCTTCATTCTAACCTCTTTGAGTAAAAATCCCCCCACAATAGAGTTGCGGAGCATTCGATAACAATGAATAGAGATATCTTTACTCTTGAAAATTGGTCGCAGTAGAACTGCAGCATATTAGACCTATTTTCATTGAATAAACAGAATCAAACTAACCAAGAATATAAATATTTCTTTTCACTTAACTAAAGGATAGATATAATCCATAAAACAAATCGCTGCTAACGCCGTACCATATCTTTTTTTTGGAATAAAACTCTTTGTAACCATCTTGGATTTAAAATCATATCGTTGAGACAACGGATCAACTTCTAACAACTCTTGAATCATGCATTCTAACATTCCTTTAGCATCTTTGACAGAATCTTTCCCCATATACTCGCAGACATATCCATCCCGTTTTTCCCCCCTCCTCCTATCACAAAACCAGCCGTAAATAAGTCCTGCCGTCGCTCGTTCACCCTTTTCCACATCCATCCTTGCCATAATCGTTTCCATGACTGAACCATGAACATAATAGTTTGGTTTTAGAACTTGTTCTGCTTCTTGAGGTAAAACCGAAGAATAAGTAATAATATTATGCCGTTCAATACCTGCATCCTTCAATGCCCGATGAAAAGAACCCGTATGATGCGAAATATCGCTTTCTCCACATCCCTTAACAACATAAAAATGTCTCGGAATTTTACATCCCAACACCAGCGAGTGTTCATTATTTTTTCCCCACTGATAAACATTGATTTTTTTTTGTTGCCTCATCATCACCTAAAAATAAGTGCCTATTTATTAAATTTCCTTTTCCAAGAAAATCACCTTTGTTAAAAATACCCGCCATCCATCAATTATAACAAAAAGATTTATATATTTTAAATATAAGATAAGACTATGTTTTTAGGGTTAAAATTGGTGGTGGCAAATAGTAAATTTGCAGATTTGCTTAATCCCGAACACATTCTTAAGACAAATGAAAAATTATCGCTTCTCATTGAAGGATTTGAATACGACTACCAAAATTATGCTCGAAAAAAAGAACAAGCCCAGCAGGATCTGCGTTCTTTAATAACCATTATTAAACGAACAGAAAATTTCTCCCTCTCCCCGGAATTGATCGGCAATTCCAAAAAATACGAACAAATTCAATTAAAGCAAATCAATGACCTCATCAAAATAATTCGTTTTCTTGGCCAGCTTCTTGAAACTGAAGATATTGATCTGTTTTATGACGTCCGTACCCCTTTATCCATCTTTGAAGAATTTATCCATCAACTAAAAGACGCCGTGGGAAATTTTGCCATCAACAAAGATAAAGCAAGAATAATTCGTAAAATTATCACTGATATTGATACACAATATCTCACCCTTCTCGAACAAGTAAAAACATACCTAGAAAACGAATTTCGCTTCCTTGCCCAAACCGGGTATAACACCAATTTCGCCTTGGGAGAAAACATTGCCTTTGAACTCTATCTTAGAAACAGAGTAAAATTAAAACGTCAGATAAATGGTAAAGTGCAATATATAAAAAAACAACTAGAACTCCTCGTCAAGGAAATCAAACCCTTAAAAGATAAAAAAGAATGGAGTGAAGAATATACCGATAACCTTATTATAAACACAAAGTATTTTTATACACAATTTTCTGGCTTAATTGATTTCTCACTGCAAAGAATTGAAATATCAAAACAAATAATCATGGAAGGAATTAACCTTCAAAAAAAATATCTTCAACAGCTGGAAGAAACACAAACCAATGTTAAAAAATTCTACCAAGAAATAATCAATACCCTCACTGCAGTACAAGAAGAAAAAAAAACTCCTGGAAAAATAATCCCTGCTAAACTTGCCTATTGGTCTGCTCAATCTAAAAAATTTGCTGGAGTTATTCTTAAAACAGAAACAGAAATCCAGCAATATCTTCACCAAGCGCAAAAGCAAACTCAACGGTCTTTGCATCGAGAATCACGCAATTCCAAAACTGTATTACGCCGCTTTGATAAGTTAAGAAAATCCGTGGGAAAGACCCTTGCCATCCTTACTGCTTCCTCAATATTTACTCTTGCCTCCCCTCTCCCCATTTCTGACGAAGTATTCGCCCGAACATCTTCCCTGCCTACACCTACTTTAAAAAAAGAAGGAATTACAGTAAAACAAACCACTCCTGTTCCCTTTGTTAATATCATCACTGAAAAACTAGGTAATCTAAACTGGGAATTACCTTCCTTTACTTTTCCCGAATACCAAAAATTATTGCAAGAAGAAAAGAAAAATATACTTCCCTTTGAAAAAGACATTACTGAGGAAGGCATCACTTTACATTTTTATCCTAGTAAACAACTTCTGCTTGTCCAAACAAAAAATACCGGAGAAACTATCACTTCTTACCATGTTCGTGGCGGTCCGAAAAAAAGAATGCCGGATAAGGACAACCCCGGACATTTTTTTGGACCAACTCCCTCTGGCAAATTTAAAATTTTTAAAAAAGACATTCGTCCCTACGTCAATCGTAATAGCGCCTGGGATGACGCTAAGATTGCCTTCGGAGCGCTCATTCGCGAAGTAAAGGGAGAGATTCAAGTAAGTGAAAACAACGGCAAAACCTGGTTCTTCGTAACCGGTAAAAACGCAAAATTTGGCGATTTAGATAAAGAAGACTTTTACGAAAATGGGAGATTAATGGATCGCTGGTGGGATAATCCTTTTGGACATCTCACCATAGAATTAAGAAATAAATTAGGAATAAAAATTGCCGAAAAAATTCATCCCAATATCGCCTTAGAACGTGGTGCACGTGGATTAGACTATGGTACAGAATATATGATCCTCACGAATATTTCCCACGGTTGCATGCACATTCACCCCGCTAATATCGATGAACTTGCCCGTATCATCAATATGTCCCCTGATAAATTTACCGCGATAATAATACACCCATATACTGTTACCTCTCTACCCTTAACGTAATAAATAACAAAGACGAATTAACCCCCGCATCTAGCAAAATTTTTCACGCAACATTTATAAATAGAATACCTAATTCTCCCTTCACGATGGAACTTAAAATTCTGGAAGAAACTAAAACAAAATTAATCTTTGAATTAAAAGGCGAAACCCATACTTTCTGTAATGCTCTAAAAGAAGAACTTTTGCAAATAAAAGGTATTACCCTCGCAACCTATAGAGTCAATCACCCTCTAATTGGCATACCCGAATTCCACATTGAAACCAAAGGTATCGAACCCAGAAAAGCTGTTAAAGAAGCATTAGCTAACTTAAAAAAGAAAGTTAAAGAATTCCAAAAAGAAGTTGCCTCCTTATAATCCCTATTTCTGATTATTATAGTAAATCACAAAAGTAATAGCACATTACGCCATGTGATTTACTATTCTAGCAAATCTCACAAATATTCAATAATTAATGAAATTTGCTATTATCTCAAAAACTTTCCCAAAAGTATTTTAAACATTATTCCTTAATATATAACTCATGCCCTTAGATAAATCAACCTGCATAAAATTTTATAAACGTAAAGACATACAAGAAGCTATAATCAATCACGCTAAAAATAAAGAAATTGGTATGCGTTATCATGATTTTTTTGGTAAACGTCCTGATATTTTAAACTATCCTAAAGAAATTCTCGAACTTTCCTTGAGAAACCTAACCTCCTTTCATTGCAGCGAAGAAATTTGGTCCAACCCCTTGCAACTCTCACCTGAATTAAAAAAACAAGATCTTAACGAACTGAGAATAGGATGGGATTTGGTTTTAGATATAGATTGCCCCGATTGGGAATTTTCCAAATTAACCGCTCATCTCTTTATCAAAGCCTTGCAGGATAATCAAGTGAAAAGTATCAGTTGCAAATTCTCCGGCAATAAAGGGTTCCATATTGGCGTGCCTTTTGAGGCCTTTCCCCCGGAAATCGGCTCACAGAAAACCAAATATTTATTCCCTGAAGGTCCGCAAAAAATCGCTCAATACCTTCTGGACTATATCTCTAAAAATTACATCAAGATAAATAGCGGAACCATCACCTTTGAACAAAACTTCTCCTACAGTCTTCCCCAGCTGAAAGAAAAATTTGGCGACAAAGAATTTTTGCAGAATAAATGTTCTAATTGCAAAAAAAAGATTAAAATCAAACAAAAGAATTCTGAAGAATTTTCCCACGAATTTATCTGCACAAAATGTGAAAAAAAATCCCAGACAGACAAAGAATTTCTTAAATGTGATAAATGCAATATTCTAATGGAAAAAATAGAAACGGCAAAAACCGTATGCCCTTGCGGTTCCAATTCTTACACCGCCAACTTCAAACCATCTTCTATCATTGAAGTAGATACTATCCTCATCTCCTCACGTCATTTATACCGTATGCCCTATAGTTTACATGAAAAATCCGGCTTGGTAAGTCTCCCTATAGAACCATCGCAAATCCTCCATTTTTCTCGTGAACAGGCTCATCCCGAAATAATTGCTTCTCCCTCTATAATCTTTCTGGACCGCCATATTCTCCAAGAAAACGCTCGTCATCTTTTGATGCAAGCCTGGGATTTCAAAACCCAACTAGATATCCAAGAACAATCAACAAAAAAAGAAAAGCAAGAAAAAAAATATGATGAATTTGATCTCACCGCTGCTATCCCTGCAGAATTCTTCCCTCCCTGTATAAAAAAAACCTCGTATGGTTTAGAAGACGGCAAAAAACGCGCCATTTTTATCTTAACCAATTTCCTTGGCAAAGCCGGTTGGAATAAAATAGAAATAGAACAATTTCTTGAAGAATGGAACAAAAAAAACCCTGCCCCCTTAAGAGAAGTCTATCTCAAAGGTCAGTTGCACAACCTTGCCGTCGGAGAACGCCTTCCTCCTAACTGTGATAATGAAGGCTATTACAAAGGCTTAAACCTCTGCCATCCGGATACATTCTGTCCAAAAATAAAAAATCCCGCCAATTATGCTATTCTCAAATGGAAAATCCATCTCGAACAAGAAGAAGAAAATAAACCAAAACGCAAAAAAAAGAGTAAAGAAGATAAGATTAACGGAGATAAACAACTTCTCGCCTCTAATACAACAAAAGAAACATAATAACTCTGATTGTGGAACTGACAAAGAAATACTCCCCCTAACAATATCGCCTAAGATATTGACCGCCGAAAGCTTTATAAACAACCCCTATTTTTCTCCCCCTATCAAGTCCGAGTTAATCGCGTATAGGACTTATTATGAGTATATTCATTATACACTGGTAAGTTAACTTAATTCTCGAGACTAATTATATAAAAATGGCACAACCACAAAATCCTGATTTCAAGCACATCGTACGTATCGCTAACGTTGACTTGCCCGGTAATAAATCCATTGGTTTTTCATTGACAAACATCAAAGGTATCGGTACCAATCTTGCCCATGTTTTCTGCACACTTGCAAAAATTAACTTAGACAAAAAAACCGGAGATTTGACACAAGAAGAAATTGAACGTCTAAATCTTATTGTTATTGAACCCCTTAAAAATGGCGTTCCTCAATGGATATCTAACCGTCGTAAAGACTACGATTCTGGCGAGGATAAGCATCTTTTAACAGGTAATCTAAACTTCGTTGTTGAAAACGATCTTAAGCGTCATAAGAAAATTAAATCTTATCGTGGTGTTCGCCACTTGAAAGGCCTGCCTGTCCGTGGTCAGAGAACAAAAGCTAACTTCAGAAGAAATAAAGGAAAAGTAGTTGGCGTAGCTAAGAAAAAAGAAACCCCTGGTAAAGAATCAGCCGGTGGCAAAGCTGATAAAGCCAGCAGTAAACCTGATAAGTCTGCGGCTAAAGGTAAAAAATAGATGAATTGACATGGGAGATCCAAAAAAGTTAAAGAAAAAGTACTTATCACCGAGCCACCCTTGGAATAAAGTTGCTATTGAAGCTGAAGCTATCCTTAAAAAAGAATACGGTTTAGTCAACAAAAAAGAGATTTTCTTGGCTAACACTTTCTTAAAAAAATATAAAGATCTTGCCAAAAAATTAATTGCTACAAAAACTGTGCAAGCTGAACACGAAAAAAAATTAGTCTTGGTCAAATTACAAAAATATGGTTTATTGCCTGCTGGAGCATCTTTGGATCAAATTCTTAGTCTGGAAACTAAAGACATCTTAGAACGACGTTTGCAAACTATAACTAACAAAAAAGGTCTGGCTCGTTCTGTAAAACAAGCCCGGCAATTTATCACTCATAGACATATCATAGTAGGTGATAAAGAGATAACTTCGCCTGCATACATGCTTTCTTTAGAAGAAGAAAGTAAACTCTCCTTTAAGCCAGAATCATCCTTATCGAATCTAGATCATCCTGAACGTATGAATCTAGCTAAAGAAATAAAAGAAGAAGCTGAAGAAGTCAAGCCAAAAAAAGAATCTAAGAAAAAGAAAGAAGAAAAAGAGATTACAGTTGAGGAAAATACTAAATCATGAAAAAACCAGAATATACCGAAGAAAGACGTGAATCTGCTCCCGATTACAATCAAAGAATACGCTGGGGCATTGCTCACATTTACTCCTCATACAATAATACTATTATCACTATTACTGATATCACCGGAACTGAAACCATTGCCCGTTCCTCTGGCGGACAAATAGTTAAATCTGACCGCTTAGAAAGTTCGCCTACCGCCGCCATGGGTGCAGCTAAAAAAGTAGCTGAGATTTGTAAAGAAAAAGGCATCAATGGCTTATACATTCGTGTACGGGCTCAAGGCGGTCATAATGGGTCAAAATCACCTGGTCCTGGAGCTCAGGCTGCTATTCGAACCTTATCCCGAGTCGGTATGCGTATTGGCAAAATCGAAGAAGTTACCCCTGAACCGCACAACGGTTGTCGCATGAAGGGCGGAAGAAGAGGAAGGAGAGTATAAATAATATCCTAATTATCCTAATAAACAATACTAACAAATAAAATGGCCATAAAAATTGAAAAATTAAAAGAAGAAAAAAAACGCGGCATTCTTAAATTTATGCTGAAAGGCAGTAATGAAGTCTTCGCCAATAGTATTAGACGTTTAATTATTGAAGAAGTACCAACGCTTGCCATTGAAGACATAGAAATCAAAGAGAATAGTTCTGCATTATTTGATGAAATGCTTGCTCTTCGTATTGGTTTAATTCCCATAAAAACTGATTTAAAAAGTTATACCAGTAAAGAAAAATGTAAATGTGAAGGGGTCGGATGTGCGCAATGCGAACTTAAAATCACTCTTAAAACAAATAAAAAAGGATATGTCTATGCTAGTGAAGCAGAAAGCGCCGACCCTAAATGCACCTTTGTTTACGAAAAAATGCCCATTGTCAAATTATTGCCAAAACAAAAATTAGATTTAACTATGACTGCAGTCTTAAACAACGGTCGCGAACATACTAAATGGACACCTGGCTGGGCTTTTTACAAAAAAGAACCCGTTATCACCATCAATAAAGTTAAAAATCCTGAACTGATTGCTCAAAAATCTACTGATAACGTCTTTACATTAAAAAACAAAAAATTAGAATTAAATGAAGATAGAATATACGACAGCAACCTGCTGGAATATTATGCTGAGCTTGACGGAGGAATCTCCTTAGAATATACTGATAATATCCTCTTCACCTTAGAAAGTTGGGGTCAACTTAGTTGCAAAGAAATCTTGCACAAGAGTTCCGAAATATTCCTTGAGAAAATTGAAGAAATGGAGAAATTAATATAGGTAAATGTTACATGGTTAAACGCACCGGTCCAACAAACTATCAACTGCAGCAGCTTATCCTAGAATTAGAACCAAAAGCTCTTATCAGTAGATTCTGGAAACGCGTCTTAGAAGACCTAAAAAAACCATCACGCCAGCGTAGAATTGTTAATTTGTACAAAATCGAACAATTTGCTCAAGATGGCGAAACTATTCTTGTTCCTGGCAAAGTTTTAAGCGTTGGCAGCATCAACAAAAAAGTGAATGTTGCTGCTTTAAAATTTTCCGATGATGCTAAACGTAAAATTACTGATTTAAAAGGAAAAACCTTAACCATTAACGAACTGCTTCATGAAAACCCCGAAGGTAAAAAAGTGAGGATTTTAGGATGAAAATATACGATGGAAATGGTGTAATGCTTGGACGGATTGCTTCTCACGTTGCCAAAGATCTTTTGCTTGGCGAAGAAATCCACATCATTAATTGTGAAAAAATAGTTATCAGCGGTAACAAAACCTTCACCTTCGCTTTAGAAAAACAGAAACGAGACCGTCGAGGATATCCCTTAAAATCTCAAAAATATTCACGTTTGCCAGATAAATTTGTTCGCCGATCAGTTCGTGGTATGCTTCCTTGGAAATTTAACCGCGGAAAAAAAGCATTTGAAAACTTAAAATGTCATATTGGCATACCTAACGGATTAATCAGCCAAAAAACAATTCACCTGCAAAATGATACTTATAAAAAATTACCTACCTTGTATTACACCACTGTAGGCGAAACTTGTAAACACTTAGGCGGTAAAATAATAATACCATGAAAAATACAATTCATACTGATGGAAAAAGAAAACAAGCGGTAGCTCGCGCTACTTTACGTACAGGTACAGGTAAGGTTCTTATTAACGGTAAATTATTACACAGTCTTACGGATCACCTGACTAAACTGCGTATCCTTGAACCTTTAGTCTTATGCGGCGAACTTGCCACCAAAGTAAACATTGACGTTAATGTCCATGGTGGCGGTGTCAATGGTCAAGCTGATGCCTCTCGTTTAGCTATCGCTCGTGCTCTTGTTCAATACGATGGCAAATTAAAAAAAATATTTAACGATTACGATCGCTTGCTCTTAGTAGCCGACGTTAGAAAGAATGAAGTATCCAAACCTAACGATTCTAAACCCAGAGCTAAAAGACAAAAATCATACAGATGAGGCAACAAAAATGATTATACCAATCCGCTGTTTTTCCTGTGGCAAACCGCTAGGGCATTTATGGGAAGAATTTGCCGAACGTACTCAAAAAGGCGAAGCGCCTAAAAAAATAATGGATTCATTATATATCGAACGCTTCTGCTGCCGCAGTTTATTTATTGGTAATGTCGAGCTTATTGATATGGCTGGCGAGTTCAAAAGAAGCTAGTATCAGTCTTTTAAAAAAATAATATAGAGACTAATTTACCATAAAATTAATATACTCTTTTTAAATATTTATTCTCATGGTATTACTCTCTAAAATTGAATACGAACCAGCCATCAAAGGATTTAAAGATATTTCTCCCGAATCAATTTTAAAAATGTTATATGATGTAAGACAAGAGATTGGAAAATTAGAGCCTTCTTTTGCGGATATTGATTTATTAAGAGTAGTCGCAATAGTTGAATCTGGAAAGTATGAAATAAATAGAAACATCTTAACTAAAATTGATTTATCCTCTGCAAAACAGATTGTCAATACCTACAGAAATAATTCAGAAGGCGGATGTGAATCCTGCTCAAATTTCAGTATTGACATTATTAATGATAATAGGGACATGTTCTTTTATTGTGATATAAAAGAACATTATCAAAGAACTCCTCAAGAGTGTGGTCATAATAACGGATTTTCTCCAGAATTAGCTAAGTATTATGAAACACCGTGTGCTTCTTGGAAACCAAAATTCTCTCCAAAACTGGAAGAACTTATTAGATAACGAAAATTTGCTGTTTGGAACAAGGAAAACAAAGTTTTTCTGTTCAGAAAGACTACGTCTTTCCTGAATAGGAAATTTCGCGCTAAAGCGCGGTGTTTTACATCCAGCAAAATTTCCTATAAAAAAAATAGTACCCTACTCTGCTTATCACACCGATTAATCAGCTTGCATTTCTCTGACAAAATATATCTGTAACCAAACCAAAAATACCAAGAAAATAAATATATCCATAACTAATAAAATAGTGGAATTAATGAACCCATTTCTTACAGGAGTCATCAACAATTCTAACACCATTAATGTTACTAAACCACTTAAAAATGACTTTCTAAACAACTTAATTTTCAATTTCAAAATATGAAAAGCATTCCCCATGGAAGACCATACCTGATAATCTTTAGTAAAGAGATAATAAATTGCGTAAAGTATAAGTACAAATAAAACCACAAAGATAAATATCAACACACTATTTAATATTATTAAAAAATTATCAATCCCATTGGCAAAATTAACCGAAACCCAACTGTTAAGATTAAACAAAAATTGCACCATTCCTTTAACTATAACCATGATTAAAAAAGCCATTAACCAATATAATCCTAGTGGAATTATCAATACCAACTGCAATACATTCCATTTCCAATAATTATTCTTACTTAATTTTCTTTTTAAAAGATAATTCCAAGAGAATGCTTGCAATAAACTATACCCTAAAAATCCTAATAGCAATAATAAGATTCCTATAATCACAAAAAACAACAAAAACGCTTTCAATTGCTCTAAGAACGGCAGCATCTGTTCCGGCGTACTCGATGCAAAAAATGCCTGTAATTGCTCCGGAGTTTTTCCCTGCATTAACACTTCTGATCTAATTTTAACCGTTTCCACAAACCAATACCCTAATAAACCAATCACACTAAAAAAAATAGCATTAAAGCAAAAAACATACCAAAATTCTCCCTTAACTTTAAATGAATTAAAATAATCTCTTAACCAACTCTTCATATATTAAAGAAATAACCGCAAGTATAAAAATATAACTGGTTAAAATTTGATCTATTTTGATAATAAACCAATCAATCCTACTAAAGACATTCCCGCTCCGCCTATCAACGTAAAATAACTTACATACGCTACTGCCGAAGGTCCGCATTTTGCTTCACCTGACATACTTCCCGAACAAACAACCGAATCTTTTCCTAAATAACCCACAAACATTGCTAAAACTCCGCTACCGAATAATACCCAATCTCCAGTATGACTTCTTTCGGAATAATGAGGTGCGCTATTCTCAGAACTACTTGGTGATTTGTAGGGAGTATCATCATTCTTCCTAGAAGCAGGTACATCTTTTTTATTGCATTTTAAATAAGGAGGACAAGGCTCATCATTCTGTGCTAACTCCATTCCTGACCAACTTATATTATTAAATAATCTACTTTCCAAAGAATTTCCCTGTCTATTATCATTATAAAGACTTAATAATTTAGGTTTCTCAGAATTAAACCTTAATTTATAAGCATAACTCGGCGTTGACATTCCCAACGTTCCTGCTGCTAACACCGGAGCAAGAACTTTATATAAACTTGTTTTTTGCATTATATTTATAAGCATATAATAAGCTTAAAATATAACTTATATTTAAAGTTTATTATTAAAAAGTTACAAAACATTTAAATATAACCTTAAAATAACTCTCACATGTTAGAAACAATCCTTAAAACCGGGAAAAAAACATTAATAGGTTTGACTTTAGCATCATCTTTTAGTTGTCAAACCTATGCTAAACGCGACTATGCCGAATATCCAGCTTATAAAAAAGATATCGCTTTTTATAATTTAGAACAAATTGGAAAAAAAATTTGCGATTTTGAATTTAAAATTACCCCCACAACATTTACATGTAACGAGAAAATCTGTGTTGTTGGTAATATGACTTGTCTTCTTTGGGATTCCAACAAACTCGATTTTGAGTTTACCTCAGTGGAAGGAATTACTCAAAAAAACAATGGTATCAACTTACAATTATCTCATTCTAAAGATACATCCAAAAAGACCCTCTATTTTTATAACGATCGACAAGCATTTGACTTCGCCGAAGCCTTGGATATATACATTAAAGAATTAAAAAGATAATTTATTTGAAATATTTTATCTATTAGAATTAATCTTGCCCGCAGGCTCAGTTTTGATTAAATTTTTGTAAAAATTCTTATTGAATTTAATCCTGCCGCAGGCTCTCTTTTGATGCAACTTTTGTAAAAGTTGCTTTCTTAAAAGTTTATTCCATTAAAAACTCAGTAGCTGTCACAATCTTTACGCCTGCAAACGATTTCAATTGTAACAAATGTGGATCGCCACTAATAACATATTTCACATTACCAACAATTGCACTCTCAATTATGACATTATTATCTGGGTCATCTTTAATAATATTAACTTTATTTGTTATTCCCACAATAGTTGCTATTTCCATAATTATATTAACAAATCTTTCTTTTTGTTCTTCAGTAAAATCAAATTTCGGATAACTCATAACTCTATGCAATTCTTCCATCTGTTCTGAAGATATTACTAATTCTACTTCACCATCAAGACATTTTTAAAAAATCATTCTCGGCTTGCCATTCCATCCTAACGCCGAAATCAGAATATTAGTATCCAAAACTACTTTTGTCGCGCCCATTTAACTGCCTCAACAACATCATCGGAAGTTATTTTTTGTTTCTTAAACTGCTTCTC
Organism: Candidatus Woesearchaeota archaeon; assembly: GCA_016185725.1. Classification (GTDB taxonomy): domain Archaea; phylum Nanobdellota; class Nanobdellia; order Woesearchaeales; family GW2011-AR9; genus JACPNA01. The sequence continues at coordinate 23,207 of JACPNA010000001.1, forward strand.
TATTTCTTTAGATAAGGTTTCAAATTCAGCTTTTACATTAGGTATCTTTATTCTTTTAAACAAAATTCCTCCTTTTACTGGAAAAGGAACAAATCTATCTCCAGGATTAAAACCTTCTTGTTCTCTTATCTCCTGTGGTACAACTAACTGCCCCTTCGGACTCATTTTCACTAATTCTGTTTCCATATTATACCTCCTAAAATACTTATCAGTTAAACAGTTTAACTATATAAATATTTCTCCTTAGAAATTCATCTTGGCTTCAGCCTCTGTTTTGATTAAACTTTTCCTAAAAGTTCTTATTGAATTTAATCTTGCCATAGGCTCTCTTTTGATACAACTTTTGTAAAAGTTGCTTTCTTAAAAGTGTAGTGGGCTACCACTGCGTATTTTTACTAACCTTCCCATTAGAAACTGACGTCGTCGCTCCACTGCCTTCATTCTTAACTGAAGATTCCCACGCCGACTTACCAACCAAAGATTGCTCAATCTCAAAACAAATATTAGGAATATCTTCAGTTCCCAACGTTGTTACTGTTTTCATTTTCTTACCCCACTCAATACAAACCTCTTTAAACACCCTCTCAGAATAATGCACAATCATATCTCTATCCTTAGCACCATTATTCAACTCAATAGGATATTGACTATTTTCATCCTTACGATATAATCTCGCTATCACAGTTCCACTCGCATCCTTCAACACAATATTAAACGTCACCGCCACCCCATTCTCATCCACTAACGGTGTTAATTTCTCATCCTGCGGTGCAGAAACAGCCCAGGTAATCTTATAAAAATATCCTTGTAATGGTTTCTCTGCATCTTCATTAGCATAACAAAACCCATCCTCCTTGCAAACCTGCCCTTCATCACAAATATATTTTATTTTTGCTTCCGTATCAGGATTAGCATAACATAACAACGGCGATTTATCTGCAGAACGTTCTCCTTGTACACTCCCTACCCCCTGATACGTACCCGAAACCGTTTTAATAAACTGCTTACCTTTAGAATTTATATCCGTATTAGAATTTTCTAAACCTAGGATACTCGTTCGTCCTTCACAAACCGCTGAAGGGAACCAATTACCCCCTAACATTGGCGCAAACGTTTGATCAGCCTTTCTCTGCCAATCTTCCACCGCAGTAGTTCCACCTAAATCCTTAAATAACAACTTCGACAACGCCGGATACGATTTGATCGAATTCGTAATTGCATAATACGATTCCAATACCGTTTGTGCCCCTGCAACAAATCCCGTGGTACTAGATTGGATTGCATCCGCTTTTTCTGCATTGGTCTTATCTAATTCAGTATTACCATTTTTCCATTTCCCTTGCTCATCCCTCTTGTAAGTAACTGGTTCTTTAGATTTAGTAACGGTCACTTCACCAGTGTATTTACCTGTATCATCTTTTATTGCAATTATAGAACCACCATTAGGATAAATTTCCCCATTTCTCCTTCCACTCTGCGGATCATACATCTCTACCCTAACCAATTTCTGATCCTTACCCATTCCCTTAGTATCTGCATCTAATAAAGCAAGAACCTTACCTGTCTTCATATCCACAAATGTTCCTTTATTATAAATTAAACAGTTCTGCTTGTCTTTACAATCACCTTCACTTTTACCACCTTGATAATAATCTCCCTCCCACTTAATCTCTGTTTGTTGTTTTAAATCCTCTATCGTCCGCGTACCCTCTTGATATTGTGTCATTGTTATTTTATCCTCTTTAGCTTCCACACCTATTACCGGCACAGCATCAGCTTTTCCTATATCTTCCTTACTCGCATAACCAAAAATTTCTTTATCAGACAATACACCATTCACATCACTATCAACCTCCTTCACATAAACTTCCTGCCCATTAATCCTCACTTTACCACTAGCTTTATCACTCTCTGAAGAACTCGCTAATATTTTACCTTGATAAACATAAGTAGCTCCATTCAACTCTTTAGAAGTGCCCTTAACTATAACAGCTTTAACCTTACCCTCCTCACCAGATACACTAATGATACCCTTGCTATTCTTCAATGTTAACTTCTTACCATACTCTTTAAAATTACTCTCAAAATCCTTCCAATTGACTAAATCGACATATTTCTTATAAACATCATCACCAACTTGTTTCTTAAACTCATCCTGCATAAACTTCTTTACAACCTCACTGTTGCCACCATCAGAAAAATAATTAGCTGGAATTGTTTGTTCCTGACCATCAATTGCCAACTTTCCTTCCATAAATTCCTTTAACGTTTCAGGAACAGTAGCTTTTGCATTACTGTCTGATAATGTATAAAAAACTGTCTCTAATTTTTCCCATTTTCCGTTAGAATAATACTTTAAACCACCATTCTCTTCTTTTACGCTAAAATAATTCCCATTAATATCTTCATAAGTTACATAATCTCCAGTTGGATCTTTCTGAACCATTAACCCTCCTTCTACTTCAGCATCTTTATCATTAGCCCAACTATACCCCTTATCAGGAGTACAATCATCCCCTTTGCAAGTATAACCAACATCTTTTTTTATTTCTTTAGCTGGAGCGCTTTTTTTTATTTTACTTCCTTTTCCATTCTTAGAATTACTTTTAGTTTTCTCTTTAGCTTCCCCAACCAAATTCCCCCTACTATCAGTTTCACCCACAATATTACCACCTGAAGCCTCTCCTACCAAATTCCCACTACTAACGGCTTCCCCTGCAATATTCACTTTAAAATTAGGATCCCCCCACAACAAACATTTAACCGAACCCCAGAAACCAGAACACTCGTCGGAAGCAATAACAAACGAACTCAAAACTAACAAAAACAACACAATTATTATCACACACTTTTTATACATCATAATTAATAACAAAACTTTTATATATAAGCCTTTCTTTTATAAAGATATGAAACGAAAAACCAAAGATTATTTTGCAGATATAGAACAAGCTCAGAAAAATCCCGAATTTATTCGCACTATTTATGAATGGGTCCGTGAAAGTTGTTCCCCTAAGTAATTCTTTAAACTGCTTATACCTAATAAAAGAAGGATTTCCCACATTAAATTTAAGATTAACATTTTCATACGCTTTCCGAAAAACTTCATTCCACATTGTACCATTATCTTCAGAAACAACAATATCCACATTTTTAACAGAAGCACACGCCACAATAAGTAAATCATTATATATTTCCTCTTTCAGCAAATTACCTCCAAAAAAAACATAATTTTTATAATACTCTTCAGCAATTCGCTCAAACATCCCTTCAATATCATACTCTTTCACAATAAAATAAGAATATGCTCTTAACAAAGAAGCTTGAACATTAACTCCCCCCACAACTTTCTTAGGAACTTTTTTTAACTCTTTACGAACAACACTAAATCCATAAATCCTAAACTCTCCCCTTTTTTGTTCTATTAAAGAATGTAATAAATGTAAATCAGAATCTACAGTTAACAAACCATAAATATTTGTATCTAAAAGTAATCTTTTCATTAATCCCTCCACAACAAACATTTAACCGAACCCCAGAAACCAGAACACTCATCGGAAGCAGAAACAAAACTAACCAAGAACATAAATACAATTCCTATAATAAATATTTTTTTCATCTATTCTCTCTACAGCACGCTATCACAATACTGCAACCCGCCGCTAGATATATCATCCTTAATCGTAACAATAAATCCTGCAATACTTTCCAGTTCATCAATCCACTGCCATATGTACAACGCATAATCACATCCTCTTGACGCTGTACCGCTTATCGAACAACTAATACCACAATAACCAATAGTTAAAGTATGAGCCGTAGCAAATGGATCTTTTAACGCATCCCAAATCGCTCTTATCCCTTTATCCCAAAACTGACTAAATGGGAAAACATACCATAACTCTCCAAAGAAATACTTGCAAGTTAACAAATTTTCTAATCTATCGCACTGGTCCACTGTAGCTAGCCCTGCCTTAACCTCATTCTGTAAACAATACACTTTTCGACACTTAATCTGCCTATATTTATCCAAATTCTTAATTATCCCCGGCAAACAAAGAGATGCCACCGACAGATAAAGATTATCCTTGACATTTCTTGCTGGACGTAATAATTTTTGTTGCGCACCTAATGGAGAATCCTGATCTTTTAACAATTCCACATTATACAAACTTAATATACTATTCTGCCATTTTCCATACCAAGTAAAAGGTTGATTATTAGAACTACTTTCTGTTCCGATATTATGCTGCAACGGTCTGCACGATAACACTTGTACAATTTGATCTAACGCATTAACTCCTTTGTCAGCCGTTTCTTGCATACCATTTAATCCAAAACAAACTGCTATTCTACCCCCCTCTGCCCAAGGAATTGCCTTTGCAGAATCAGCGACAGGCTTAACCCCACTCAGTAAAGCAATCACTCCTTTCACTATACTCACAATTTGCACCCCATAATCCACCCAATGCAACACTTTATTCAGTGTACCAATAACTTTCCATGCTCCACCCGCGTCATCCTTCGCTTCCTGAATCTTTGCATCTAAATTAGCATTATCCGCCCCTAAACTAGAAAATGCAAACGGCACTTTAAACACAACTTCTTGCATTTCTGCATTCTGCAGAGCATTATCTCCTACTTGCGAAAATATTTTTAATTGGCACTTGTAACTAATCTCCTTCCTCAGCTCTTCTGATTTACCTTTCTCACCAACATTAAACAATTTCTTCCCCTCAAACGACGCAAATTCTAAAACCACTGTTGGTTTAGGCTCACTGACTGCCGTAATAAATTTCCCGCCATATAATAACGCCCTGCTTATCACCGGCTTGTTCTCTGAAATATTGACAAACGCCAAACTCTCACCCGCATTCTCACACCCTATTACTTCCACCTTTAACGCCTGTACTTTCCCCTGCTTAGAATCCAACTGCACATTAAACGGAATTCGCGCTGAAGTCAACTGCGTCGTATCCAAATCAATAAACGAAGTAGCTGAGACTAATGTACTCTTACCCTCCCAATAATCCGGACTAGTTTCCGTACTCAACCCTAACAACTCTAAAATATAATTTCCTTTACCACCAGACTTAATATTCTTCGGCTCCTTCTCCCAAACCATTGCAGAATTTCCCGCTATATCCTTAACCTTAACTTCTACCTTAACCCCGCTATCCGGCCCGCTTCGTAAATTATTCGTGACAAACACACATTCCCACGTCTTCGCCTCTTCATTGCGTTGACATTCCTTTTCCGTAAACACCTGCCATCCCGTTCCCTCCTCACGCGTATAATCCATAACTGGCAATTTACTTTCCGCATCCATCATCAAATCATTCATATTAACTAATACCGCTAAACCCGAAACTTCCGCTACTGATATTTTAATCTTCAACTGATCATTACTTTGAAAATACTGCTTATCCCCTACCTCAGAAACACCATACAACTCCGCCTTCTGCACTTTAGGAGCAGAACCATCAACTACCACCTCTATCTCCGGCATTTTCCCTTCATTACCTACATTATCCTGAAACTTTGACAATCCTACTTTCACAATTGTATCCGAACCAAAACTAGCATAAATATCCCAATAACAGGTAAACAATCCCTCCTTCATCCCACATTCTGATGGCGCTTCACTCACACTTTTTCTCAATGCCTTCAAATTCAACCTAATTCCACTTTCATTAATACCTGCCCCCTGCTCTTTAACCTTCAAAATAATTCTAGCATTACCATTAGTAGCAATATAACTCCTACCCTTATATTGATGCTCCGTCCCAAAAAAATCTATTTCCGGCGCATTACTATCCTTTACAAATCCTTTAGAAATTTGTTTCTCTACCACATTACCCGCTTCATCTCTCGCCATTATCTTCAGCGTAATTCCCGCTTCCGGTTTAACTTCCACCTTCTTCCACATACAATGCCACAACTCTACCTTCTCCACATCTTCATTACATTCTGCATCAACACCCAAAAACTGTATCTGATCAGAACTGCCCTTAACCGAAACTAACATATTCTTTTCAATAACATCAACCTGTAAATTTGTTGTAATAATAACATCACCAATAAACTTTCCCATACTCGCAAAATTCAAAGTTTCATCTTTAACTACTGGCGCAATAAAATCAACCAATACATCCTTAACCACTGCACTAGATTGATGACCTAACTGATCGAAAGCAATAACCTTAATTTTTTTTATACCCTCTTCCTTCCATGGAGAAACAAACGCATTACTATAACTATACTCCTTAATACTCTTATCTAAATTCTCTACCTTCTCCAAAACTTTTCCCGATTCCGCATCACTAACTTCTATAGATTTCAACCCCGCCGAAGTTTTTCCATCATAAATATCCGTAACTGCAAAATTAATACGTACCATCCCTTTATCTTGTATAACTTTTAAATCATTGATTTTAGGAATCGAACCATCCGCAAGTATTACACTGGACGCCCCCGGATTTTTATTATAATTCTCCTCATCCTTCAACATCTCATAAACAATCTTAAAATTATACGCGCCTTCCTTAACTCCATTGGTTAAAGGACTGCTATACTTGCACATAACACCTAAAGAATCACTTGAACAAGTCTTAAACTTATCACTATTTTTATTGATAATTATTTTCACATCATCTGGACTTATTGAATTGTTGCTTTCTGCAGAAACACCCGAGACCAGCGCTTCTACAGTCCATACATCACTGCTTGCATCAAGTACACCTTCTATTCCTGCCTGCCCTGAATTTTTAGTGATCTGCACCGAAACCGCCATTGCGTCTGCAGAAAAAATCGGCATGGTAATTACTAACAAAATCAAAAATAATCCCGCCACACTCCAAATATTTTTTCTTCGTTTTGACATTATTTACACTTCATTAACCTCTAGTAAAACCTTAACCAAACGTCGGCTCTAAACTGCTTCTAACCTTTTTGGAAATATTTCCTAACTGACCCATCACTTGTAAATCCTCCAATACCCGCTTATGTTCTTCTTCCGGAACATTTCTCTCATCATAACTCACTACATAAAAAGTAATCTCTTGCGACCCATACAATTGCTCTGGAGTAACCATCCAATAAACTCCCTTTTCCATCCAATCAACTTGACCAGTTAACATTGTATCCAAAGTTGTTTCATCAAACGTAATACAATCTGCTCCTATCAATTTATACAGTACATTTCCCCCGCAACGTTCTTCTTCCGAAATAACTATCTCTTCATTATCCATTAATAACCCCGTAACACTATATATCCCTGGCACTAATTCTATTTCACTTTCTCCCGCCCCATTGACCATTACCGTAGCAGTAAAATCATCGGATACCGCTCCCGGAATTATATCCGCAACTTTATTGAGAATAATCGTTGCCGTTTCCTTCTCGCCTAGATTTCGAGCTGCATCAGCATATTTCCATTCATGTGTTTCTTCCAAAACTTGCGGCTCATAAGAATATAAAACTTCGCCGGTATTGCCAAATATTCCCTGCGCAAAACATTGCTCATCATCGCCATTCTTAATACACTTCTCTAGCATCTTTTTTTTCACCGTAACATTAATCATTTTAAATTTATGTAGTGGCACAATTCTTTCCTCCCTGCCTGAAGCTAACGCATATCCTATAATCCCCCTCTGTTCCTTAAATTTATATGTATCTACCGGATAAAAATGAGTTAAATAATCTTCTTTCATAAAACTTGTAACCCCCCCATAAACTGCCGGATATTTGCTATTCAACTCACCCCTGTCATTGGTCTCGCCAATCACACAATCATCATCATTAGGAATGCTAAAACCGATTTGTACACCCTCTATTGGCTTCAATGTGCTGCTATCCACAACAATAGTTTTAACTAACTGTGTATTTCTCTTAGAATAATCACACACCATACTTTTTCCTATATCACCTAACAGTGCTGGCTGCTTATAACCTGAAACCGGAATTTGATTATTTCTGATATTACTCTCTAACGCGAATACAAAATTAAATCCCTCACCATCAAATGCTTTCGCATCGCTTAATGTGACTAAAACCGGATAACTCACATCATAAGTATCAAAATAATGTTGCGAGTTAAATTGCAGCTTCCCAAAACTAACACCATTATTACTTGGTTCAATTCTTCCATTATTATCATTCATATCAAAATATAAATCCTCACCAAAATAATCAAAATTTACATTTAATCCCTTGCCTTTTTCCAACGGCAAAATCATATTATCATAATTCTTCTGATACAAATCACGTAAATCCGTAACCACTTCATTCTTATTTTGTGGATAATCATAACGATAAAAATTGTCTCCGCCTAAATACCTCAGCATAGGAACATGTGATATCAACAATCCTCGCAGATTCTCTTTTACATCCGTTTCCACCCAATACACCTTGGGCATAATTTCAAACGTTGCTGCTTCCATCGGCGGCAATTTATTAGAATTTACACCAGAATAAGCCGCAATCAAATCTAACGCTTGCCGTTCTAAAAAACTATAATTTTGTTCAACCTCCGTAATCTCCACAGCCGTTTCATACATCTGCTTTAACTTAATTGGTATTTTCACATAAAACTGATTCATCTCTTGTTTACTATTCCCTTTAGTAACCGCCATCTCTTTGCTTAATAAAAATCCCACGCCACTTTCTCCCACTGAAACTTTAACTTCTTGCCCACTCCTCTCCTCCACAACAAACCCTTGCTCATCAAACGCCTTATAATCCTTCAAACAATCATTTAGTTTTTCATTGATAAAACGATTCAATTGTGCTTCCACACTCATCTCCTCATCTTCAGCAAAATACAACTTTGGACGCAAAGAACTATACAGCACTTCCGCTTCACTATTCACCTTTATATTGTAATGCCAATACGGAACTTTTAGCGGTTGTAAATCAATACCATCCGTATCAGTTACCTTAGAACCAGAAAACTTCCCCACCAACTCTGGATAAATATACCCACCCTGTTCACCTAAAACCTGTAAACCTTGTTTGCCTATTTGTTTTAAACAATTCTCAGTATAAATTTGTATCGGCTGAAATTCCTGTGGCACCACTGCAATAGTGGGCTCCTTCTCCTCTACAATTTTCTGAATTGCCGCCACTTTCGTAAAATAAATTATCGCCGCCACGGAAAACAAAATAATAATTCCCATGATAATAAAAACCGTTACTTGCCCCCTTCTTCCCTGTTTATTCGTAAAATTATTTGTAAAAATCTCCCTAAAAATCTTTAAAAACCTATTACTATCTATCTTCTCTATTTTAGCCACCATCTTTAATATAAAACAGAAAAGAACTAAGGTATATAAAGGTTTTTATTTTCTTCAGTGAATAATTCTTATTAGTTTCTTTTCACATATACTATCGAGATAATTTCATTCGCAAAGTTGAGAAAAGGCTGTCATAAAGCTCGAAGAATGATAAATTAGGAGATTAAACTGTGAATGTTCAAACGCAGTTATTATAAATGTTTAACCCTTAACTAAATAAATGACAGAATTTAAAGAGTATTTTCTAAAACATTAATGACGAGACAAGTGATATTGAATTTTGAATTAAACAAATCTCCAATTATCTACGCAATCCTCGCTCCTTCTTTCACTCCTTCCACCACTATTGCCGCCTTGCCATACGATAATGTTCTTCCCTCAAATACCACATTCTTACCTTTAACTTCCATCTTCAGCTTCTTAAAATCTTCATATCCTATCTCTCCTCCTCCAAATACCATCCCTTCAAACAACACTTCCTCACCTGCTTCCCTAGAACTAACCTGTAATAATCCTAACTTTTCACCATCATCTGCTACCATAATCATCGCTTCACTAACCTCCCCACGTAATTTCGCTGGTTTCATATTCACACAAAACACCGCTCTCTTCCCAACTAACTCCTCCAGCCTAAAAAACTTCTTTAATCCCGCTACCACTTGCTTCAATCCCTTTTCCACCCCGAAATCAACTTTCATTAAATATAAACTATCCGCATTAGGATGATCCTCCACTTCTTTGACTTCCCCTATCACCATATGCAACGGAAACCGTACTATCTCATTTTTTAACTCCACCTTCTCCACCAATAATTCCACTTTTCCTAATTCTCCTTTCCATCCAAATCCTACATCAATCCCTCCCCACTTCTTCTCACCCAATACTTCTCTGACTTTTCGACTGAATTCCGGCAGTATGGGACTTGCCAATATCGCTAAATTGCGCGCAAGATTCACACACCATCCCACCTTCGCTTTAGCATCATTGCTATCTTTACATTTCCACACTTCCGACCGTTGAAAATAAGCATTGCCTATATCTGCGATCGTCAATATTCCTTTAACTACACTCTTAAAATCCATCGCTAAATAGTCGCCTTCAATTTCCTTAACCAATTCTAAAATTTCCCTATTCAAATTCTTCTCATCAGCAATCTTATCAACGCAACCATAATTCTTTTCTGCAAACGTTAAAACTCTATAACAAAAATTACCTAAACTGCCCATTAACACATTATTATTGACTGCCTTAAATTCCTCTAAACTCAAATCAACATCAACTAACTTTCTATCTAAATGAGAAGCATAATAAAACCTCAATCCTTCAACAGGATAAAGCGCAGCAAAATCTTTCGCTGTAAAATACGTCCCTCTGCTCTTGCTCATCTTCTGACCATTAACCGTAATAAACCCATGCACCATTAATTTTGGCAGGGGAATTTCCATCGCCATCAATATCGCTGGCCAAAACAAGAAATGAAAGTAAGAAATATCTTTCCCAATAAAATGTTGTACCCTTCCTTTATGCCAATAATCTTCCCATCGTTTGCTCATTCTGTTCATCAAATTTTGTGTAGAAGAAATATACCCAATAGGTGCATCTAACCAAACATAAAAATATTTCACTTGCCCTGTTTCTTGCAGCGAACCCGGAATTTCAAACCCAAAATAAGGGGCATCTCGAGAAATACACCAATCATCTAAACCTTTATCAATCCATCCTTGCAGCCAATTCTTCATCTCTTGTTGCATTTCTTTTTCTGAAAGCATCCACGCTTGCAGCTTATCCACAAACTGGCTTAGCTTAAAAAAATAATGTAAACTATCTCTTTGTTCCGGCTTATTTTTACAGATCACACAAAACGAATTGATCAAATCAAACGCTTTCAATACCGCATTGCACTTCTCGCAAATATCCCCATACTGCTCTTCCGCCTTGCAGTTTGGACACACGCCTTTAACAAATCTATCTGGTAAATATCTTGCACAACTCACACAAAACATCACTTTAATCTTCTTAGTATAAATCAAATCCTTTTTCTTCAACTCAGAAAAAAAAAACTCCGCTAATAACCTATTTTCACTAGAATGCGTCTTATAATAATTATCAAACTTTATTAAAAAAGTAGCAAAATCTTTTTGATGTTCGCTCCAAAATTTCTCTACAAAAACTTCCGGTTTAACCCCCTCTTTAGCCGCATTAACCTCTATCGGCGTTCCATGCATATCCGAAGCGCAGATGTAATACGCTTCTCTGCCTATCAGCTTCAAAAACCGCGTATAGACATCTGCCTGAATATATTCTAAAAGATGCCCAATATGAATGTTACCATTAGCATATGGCAAAGCCGCCGTAACAATTACCTTATTATCATCACCTTCATACTTAGTCTTAGTCTTAATCATAAACAACTGAAAATAAGCTAATATATAAAAACATTCCTCATCTAAAGAAAAATCAATAACATCATCCCTACCCTACAATATTGAGATTATATGTTGCTTAACACATAAAATTTTATAAATAACTCCTTCTTAACTAATTATTACGATTAGTAATTACGATTAATAATTACAACTAAAAAAGAAGTGATAATGCATGACTACCTATGAAGAACACGAAATAAAAACACCTATCACTACCCTTATCACTGTTCTTAAAGCCGCGCAAAGCCAGGCTAAGATTACCTTTTTAGGCTTATTATCAGAATATCCCATTAACGAACGATTTCAAAATGCAATTACGTTATGTAATATCATTGAGAAAAAATTAAGGGCAACAGTCTTGCAGAAACTCGCCGCGCAAGAAGCGCAAATCTTATTTCTATTGAGAGATAATCTTCAACAACTTATTACCAAAAAAGACTTTGCACTATTAGAATTGGAGATTAATAAAAACAAACCGATAAATAGAACCGCGGATCCACATACACAACAGGAAATAGTGAACCTTGCTCGTTGTAAAGAGATTATTAGCAATATTCAAACTCTCTCCAAAAAAATTATTAACCAACTTGTGAAACAAAACATAATTGAACATAATTAAAATAGTGCAACTTCCTAAAATGAGATAATAAAATATGAAATAATAAAATTAGACCATAAAATTAAACAATACATAAGAAGAGGTAAACGCTATGTCCCTAGATAATATTGAATCCCTAATCCGCGCCTTGAACAGTTCTAAACTTGACGTGCATGCCACAATAAAAGATATCAAACGGGAAATGGCTTTAAAAAATCAATTAGATAATTATATCAGTCTCTGTAAAGACTTAAAAACACACCTTGATAATAGAACTAAAGTTCATTTTGAACTAACCCGAAAACTTCAGGAACTCAGCCAAATCAAAACTGCCCCTGACCTAAAAGATGCTAGCATGATGGAACCTCATCAGATTGCTAGATATCAAGAATCATTTAAACGAATTCAACAAGAAACTAATTTATTGATTAATCGTTTAAAGATAGGTAATTTATTGTGAACTACCACGAGTTTCGCCTGCGGGCTCAACTCGTGGCGTCACGTGTTGAGGCCACGTCAGCCTAAAAAATTGAACAGCATCTTCTGTTCTTTCTTTTCTTCTTCAACCCAATGTTTCTTCTGACCTTCCCTTAAGAAGATTGAACGCTTTGCTGTCATCCCTGCTATGAGGCAACGTCACAAGTGTGTGAACATGCTCCGGCAGGACCTTAAGATAATGCACTGTAATGCCGTGCTCAGATGCAGCTTTTCTGATGGCAGCAGCCACAAGATTTTTATTCTCATACTTCTGCATCATCTTATATCAGTATTTGGGACACCATTCCATATGCCAGAAATTCGTGCCGACTTTGTTGCAATATCGATGTAAAGTTACGTCCATTTTTTTGTCCCTCCGGGACGAAAGCTCACGCTACTTTGATGGGTAGATATGTGCACAGTTTCGTCCGCAGTTCATACTGCGGCGAAGCCGCCACAAAAACTTTCTATAGAAAAAGACGCCCTAAAAGGCGTGGGTTTAAACCCTTAGAACACTAACAAAGCTATTTTATTTTAACATCCTTTTTAATCATTTCAACAATTTCCGGGAATTCAGATACCTTAAAATGACCATTTTTACTTTTATAAATTATAATTTTAGCGTTTTTCAACTTCTGTCTGTATTTTTCAGCATGAGCCACAGGAACAACATCATCATCTTTAGAAAACATCAAGTAAAGATTTTTAGAATTCTTCTCAATGAGTGATAAATCCAATTTAAGTTTAAACCCGCCGACTAAATCTTCTCCTTGCAGCGAATTATCAAATGGTGGACATATCAGGTAAGCGGATAATATTTTTTTAGGAAACTTGTTTTCCGATAAATATTTGGCGAGAAAAATTCCGCCCAATGACGAACCGATTAAAATTATATTATCTCTCAAATGAGGAAAATATCGTTCAAAATGAATTTTCCAGTCTTTATATTCTGCATTATCAGATAACGGCATTCGTGGTCTGATAATCTCAAAATCATTGCCTAACTTTTTAGTTAAATAATCATCGCTCCATCTTATTTTATTTTCAAGGGAAATTTTTCTAGTTTTCAAAAAATGTAAATAATCTTTCCGATTCTTAAAAGTCATACCGCCATGAATTAATATTACTTGAATTTTCTTGTTCATAAAGAATATTTAAACCTTAAACTTAGTCTTATACTCTTTCACTACCTTGCCATCAACCGTAAGCTTTCGTGAAATTTCGCCGATTCTTATCGCTTTTTTACGAGCAAGTTCGGCATCTTTAGCTAACAATTTATCATCAACATCAATATTTTCCACGAAATATTTATGTTCAATAACTAAATCCTTAAAATCTTTCACATCAACATCAAATAAATAGTCTTCTTTAAAAGTACTCATAAAACTAGAAGGTAATTTTAATGTAACAAACTTGTCTGTAGGGCTTCCTAACTTAGGTGTAGTTTTCTTTTTTACTTTTAATAATACGCCCTCCGCTTTGACATTAAATAATAAATATTCCATGAATAACTCATTAACCAATTTCTTATAAGTTTCTTTAGAAATCTTTTGTGCAGGAAGAACAAATTTACTTCCCGACTTGCCAAACCTTCTTTCTTCCTCAAATTTCACTCCAATTTTTTTAAACACTGAACTTAAATCTTTAACTGTTTCAATAACACCATCAACTTCCACATCTCCTTTAACATTTTCTGCCACAAATCTCTGCATAAAATTAAGATATTCAAACCCGCCTTGCACAGTAAATCCT
>JACPNA010000032.1 GCA_016185725.1 Candidatus Woesearchaeota archaeon
ATTCTAATTTTGATGAGATAAACAGTCTTATTTTAACTAAAAATGCGGTAGAAACATAGCAAAATAGAAGAAAAATAACGAACTGTCAATTGAGTTTTCTTATTGAATTAGTTAGCAAGCTGTCAAACTTGGGTTTTAATATTAATGTGATTACCTCTCTGATAGGATATTTATAACTTTTTTGTGGAATAACTATTAAATAGTGATATCAAAAAACCAACATAAACTTATAAACTCTTATTGATTTACAATATCATGGCTACCCCCAAATACCAGCAACGTTGCGGTTTATGCAAGAAGAATATGGTAATGATGTTTTCTCGCAAACAATTTCCTATCTGCACAGACTGTCAAATGAAACAAATTGATCAGCCAATAGAAGATCCCGAATACAAAAAATTCTTTGACATACCAGAAAAATTCTATAAAGAATCCTATTTTTTAAGAAACATTAAATCTTCCTACATTCGTTTTGGTTCTATTACAGAAAACCAACGTGATGCCTTCCTTAAAACCGTTGTCGATATGAAAAAAGGTAAAAAAGAAACAAAAGAATAAATATTTTAAACATATACTCTCCTAATATTTAATCATCATTTATTCCCGCATAAATTCTTTCTAATCCCTAATACCTAATTCTTCACCGCAATCTTTATAAATAACCCCCAACCCAAACCCTAAACCGTTAATACTACACCTGTAGTGATACAGCATCGTAGGAGGTCAAATGGATAAAACACAAGTACAAAAAGCATTAGAAGAACTGAACAAGAATCCTAAAAAGAAATTTGATCAATCTTACGACCTTATAATTAATCTTAAAAACATCGTTATTAAAACCACTCCTGTTGATTTCTTTATAACCTTACACTATCCCAAAGGAAGCAAAGTAAAAGTAGCTGCTTTTGTTGATCAGCAATTAGCTGACCAAGCTCAAAAAAATTGCGATTTGGTAATTAAAGAATCTGAGTTTGCAAAATATTCTGCCGACAAAAAACTAATGAAAAAATTAGCCGAAGAATATGACTATTTTATTGCTCAATCTACTTTAATGCCTAAGGTCGCTGCCGCATTTGGTAAAATCCTTGGTACAAAAGGAAAAATGCCTAACCCTAAATTAGGTTGTGTTGTTCCTCCTAACGCTAACCTTGAGCCTTTAATCAAAAAATTAAACACTTCTGTGCGCATGTCTGCAAAAAAAGGATTAAATTTACAATGTATCGTCGGCAAAGAATCTCAGCCCGAAGAACAGATTATTGATAATATTTTAACCGCTTATCAAACCGCTTTGAAAAATCTTCCTAACGAAGCGCAAAACGTCAGAAATGTCTTGTTAAAATTAACCATGACAAAACCGGTGAAGGTCTAAGATGGTCAGCGAACTAAAAAAGAAATTAGTGCAAGAATTGACTAAAGCTATTAAAGATTCCCCTATTGTCGGTGTAGTTAACTTGCAAAGTTTGCCTGCTCAACAATATCAAAATATGCGAAAAACTTTAGCAAAGAAAGGCGTCCAAATTCGCATGACCAGAAAAAGATTATTAGAATTGGCCTTAACTCAATCACAAAAACAAAACATTGAAGAATTAAAAGCTAAGCTTAAAGGCGTTCCTGCCTTAATCTTAGCAAAAGATAATCCCTTCGCCCTCTACGCCACGCTGCAAAAAAGTAAATCAGTAGCTCCTGCTAAAGGTGGCCAGATTGCTCCAAGGGAAATCATTGTTAAAGCCGGTCCAACCAGTTTCGCTCCTGGTCCAATAATTTCCGAGCTCGCTGCCGTTGGTATCAAAACCAAAGTAGATGCCGGCAAACTTGCCATCATGGCTGATGCTATTGTCGCTAAAGAAGGCGACATCATTTCACCAAAATTAGCCGAAGCCTTAAAGCGTCTTGACATAAAACCCATGGAGATTGGTCTTGACTTAGTTGCCGTTTGGGAAAATGGTTCCGTTTTCGACGCTAAAACATTACACATTGATGAAGCTGAGTATCTCAGCAATATCACTAAAGCATCTGGCTGGGCAGTTAACTTATCCGTCGACGCTGGTTATCCTACTGCGGATACCGCCGAACTAATTATCCAAAAAGCCTTCCGGGACTCTAAAGCAGTATCCTTAGAAAGTGCTTTCCTCAC
Source organism: Candidatus Woesearchaeota archaeon (assembly GCA_016185725.1). Classification (GTDB taxonomy): domain Archaea; phylum Nanobdellota; class Nanobdellia; order Woesearchaeales; family GW2011-AR9; genus JACPNA01. The sequence goes on from JACPNA010000032.1 coordinate 2,135, forward strand.
TGAAGAAACCAGAGATGAATTACTTGCCCGTTCCGAACAGCAAGCTCTTTCCGTAAAGAGCGAAGCTCACTTCGAATAAATAAGATAAAAAACAAAAAAAAAACAAAAAATAAACATTCATGAATTCATGGAGGGATAAAAAATGGAATATATTTATACCGCAATGTTGCTTCATAAAGCAGGTAAAGAAATCAACGAAGCAAACGCTAAAGCAGTATTAACTGCCGCTGGCGTTAAAGTTGACGACGCGCGTGTTAAAGCGTTGGTTGCCGCCCTACAAGGCATTGACATAGAAGAAGCTATTAAAAAAGCTGCTGTCGCCGCCCCTGTAGCCGTCGCTGCTGCCCCTGTCTCTGGTGCTGCACCAAAGAAAGAAGAAAAGAAAGAAGACACTAAAAAGAACGACGAAGCCGCCGCTGCTGGTTTAGGTGCTCTTTTCGGATAAATATCTTCTTTTATTTTTATTTTTTTAAATTTAAACTTAGTTTAAGATGCAAAAGTGAACACGCATGGATGAGCCTACCGCAAATACACCAGAATTACGCAACGAATTCAACAACAAGAAAAAAGAGTTATCTTCTTTACGTTCTCAACTATCAGATTTAAGCAAAAATAAAGAACTTGCTTTTCGTGAATTGCGTTCTATTCATGATAAAATCAAAGCTCGTGCCACTAAAATTAAACAATTAAAAGAAGAACGCGATTCTATTACTAAAGAAGTAAAGCAATTAAAAGAAACCCGTGATAAACTTAATCAAGTAGTTCATGAAAAAGCGTCAGTAAAAAAAGAAATTGATGAAAAAAAGAAAAACATCACTGAAAAATCAAACTTGAAAAATCCTCACGCTCTCAAACGTCAAATTGAACATCTCGAACATAAACGTGAAACTGAAGTAATGGCCTTTACTAAAGAACAGACCTTGACTAAAGAAATCAAACAACTAAAAGCCCAATTAAAAGAAGCTGAAAAGCTTGGTGACGTTTGGAAAGAGATTAACACCCTCTCCGCTGACTTTTCCGAAACTAGACGTGAAGCACAAGAATCGCATCATAAAGTTCAAGAAAAAGCACAAGAATCACAAAAACGTCATGAAACAATTAATTCTTTATACGAAGAAGTTAAAAAATTTCATGAACAAGAAAAACCTATCTCAGAAAAAGCCTTAACCTTAAAAGTACAATTTGAAGAAAAAAAGAAAACATATGACGAATTACAATCACGTGTCTCTGAACTAGCTAAACTATTTCAAGAAGAGGATCAGAAATCCTACAAAGAAAAAGCCAAAGAAAAGACTGCCGAAGTTCAAGAGAAATTAAAGAAAGGCAAAAAATTAAGCACCGAGGATATTCTTGCTTTCCAAGCCATGAAAGATTAATCCTTATTATCTTCTATAATATGCTTTTTCCACCAGTGTGTTTCACTGGTGGTACACATCCACTAACACATAAAGTGGAAAAAGCATGGTCAGAAAACCGACCCGAGCCCGCAGGCGAGCATGCCACCAGTCTATTGACTGGTGGTGGTCGGTTTTCTAATATAATATAAATAAGTTATGCTCCAATTCATTCCATCCTTCCCAACAAATCAGCTTTAGAAATAATTCCTTTAATCTCTCCTTTTTCTGCTGCTAATACAATTGCATTGTCCCGAAGCAATGCAGACAACGTTTTAATCCCAGTATTCAACGAAACGATTGGCGGAGCTTCCTCCATGACCTCACTAACTTTATAATTATTAATTCGTTCTGGATTATATACTATTTTTTCTAAAATAATTCCCTCCGTGATTAACCCCACTATTTTTTCTTTGCATAATACCGGAATTTGTGAAATCCCTTTATTTTTCATTATCTTAATAACATCCCGTAAAATATCATTGCTTTGCGCAAACATTACTTGTTTGTTGACAATATCCCTCGCTTTCAATTCTTCTTTATTTTCCAAATTTTCTAACGCTGTAAAAATTTGTTTAACTCTGCTGTATGTCGGGTCAATTTTTCCCGCTTCAATCTTAGCGATTAAACTTTGCGAAACTCCTGCTTTTTTAGCTAACTCTTTTTGATTTAATTCATATTTAACTCTCATCTTTTTGATATTTTCTAAAATATATTTTGTATTATCTATCATATTTATCCTTAATTTTATTCCTATTGGAATATTTTTGTCACGATTATTTATATAAACCTTCTGCAACAAAAAAATAAAAAATTAAAGAGGTATAATTTATGGCGCAAAAATATTTATTTACATCTGAATCAGTAACCGAAGGTCATCCCGATAAAATCTGTGACCAAATTAGCGATGCCATTTTAGATGCAATTTATCAAGAAGATCCGCAGGCTAGAGTAGCCGTAGAATGTTTAACCAAAACTGGTTTTGTAGTTGTAGCCGGCGAAGTTACAACTAATACTTATATTGACGTACAAAAAATAGTAAGGGACACTATTATCGAAATTGGTTACGATAAACCAGATTATGGTTTTGAAGGTTCTACCTGTGGCGTTCTTGCCGCCTTATCCGAACAATCCCCTGACATCTCTCAAGGTGTCACCGAAGGTCAGGGTTTATATCAAGAGCAAGGTGCTGGTGACCAAGGTTTAATGTTTGGCTTTGCCTGTAACGAAACTCCTGAGCTGATGCCCTTGCCTATAATGCTTGCACATAAACTAACGTTACGTCTAGCCTCCGCCAGAAAACGTGGCGAGTTATGGTATTTACGTCCTGACGGTAAATCTCAAGTAACTATTGAATATGAAAACGATAAACCAAAACGTGTTGATGCTGTTGTAATTTCCACACAGCATCATCCTGATGTTTCCTTAGAAACAATAAGGAGAGATTTGATTGAGAAAATAATCAAGCCAATATGTCATGAATGGATTGATAATAATACTAAATATTACGTAAATCCTACTGGAAGATTCGTCATTGGCGGTCCTGTTGGTGACGCTGGTGTAACCGGCAGGAAAATTATTGTTGATACTTACGGTGGTTACGGTCGTCATGGTGGTGGTGCTTTGTCAGGTAAAGATCCCACTAAAGTAGACCGTTCTGCCTGTTACATGGCGCGATATATCGCTAAAAACATCGTTGCAGCCCAACTTGCCGATAAATGCGAAGTCCAGCTTGCCTATGCTATTGGTGTCGCTCAACCCGTATCTATTTATGTCCAAACTTTTGGCACAAATAAAGTAGCAGAAGAGAAAATATCAGAATTAGTAAAAAAACATTTTAATTGCACACCCAAAGGAATTATCGACACACTTAACTTAAGAAGACCAATCTATAAGAAAACCGCTTCTTACGGCCATTTCGGTCGCGACGATTCAGATTTCACTTGGGAACGTGTGGACAAAGCGGAACTCCTAAAGAAAGAAGCAAAATAATTTTTTTTCTTTTTTTTATAATTATCTACTCTCTCTATACCGTTGATACTTTAACAAATATAATACATTTATTGCTGCCATTGCCGTAGTTACTTGTCCGATATAATTCTTCCCCTGACGAAAACTAATAAACTCCGCTCTCCGCGCAATCTTTTCCGGATCAAAATTATGATAGAATGAACAGTTAATCACCGTTGCTCCTTGCTTAATATCCTCATCATTAAACAGTTCCACTTCGTACGGCACTCCTGTTACAATAATATCCGCATTTTTCACATAATAGCGCAGCGATTCTGGTTTAGTATTAATATCGCATACCGTTACCGTCGCCCTCAAATTATCAAACATCATTCGTAACGGATCACCAAGCGCATAAGACTTATTAACAATCACCACATCACTCCCTTCTGTATGTACATTATAGTTTTGTAATACCTTGATTACCGCCTTGGGAGTACATGGAACAACTGCCTTGCACGGTGTATTTTCAAACGTTTTTCGATAATGAATTAGCCGGTAGACATTTTCCGCGCTTAACCCCTCTACATCCTTAGAAGGAGGCACTAATTTCATAAAATAATAATTCTCAAACCCCGGAAATTTAATTGGATAAAACACAAAACATCCCGTCGTTTCTCGTTCCCCTTCCGTCGCTCTGATTCCTTCTTCCAACTCTTCTGAAGAAGAAATTCTGAACAATAATGCTTCTATTCCTGTCTTGGCAAACTTCCTTCTCATGATTGTCGCATAAGATACACAACTATCATCATCTGTAGCCAAAAACATCTTTACTATCGGTCTTACTCCTATACTTTTCAATTCCTGTTCTACTTCCGTAAAATACTGCTCTGCAATCGTCTCGCAATCGATAATCTTTCCCATTCTTCCCTGTAAGTTCATTTCGCATATAAGTTTTATGAACAACCGCAATTCCTAACCGCAATCTTTATAAATAACCCCCTACAGAGAAGCGGTGATGGGACGTATAAAAACAACGTATTTGAAACGTAAAACAAAAGAGTTATTCAAAACTCATGGTGACAAAGTTACTGCTGATTTTTCTCAAAACAAAGAAGTAACCAACAAATTCACTAAGCTTCACAGCAAGAAATTACGTAATATCATCGCCGGTTACGTTACTCGGCTTAAACAGAAAGAACAGTAGAGAATTTTGAAAAATCCTATTCCAAACTATCTTTGAGGACTTTTGATGAACGTAAATATGTAATTCCAATAAGTCATTCAAAGTCTTCAATAAAAATCTAAAACAGGAGGGAATATACTATGAGCGATGACAATAAAATATACCCTAAAAACAACGACAACTCTGTTTTTATCGGCGAAAAACCATTTATGAACTACGTTACTAGTGTGGTTATGCAGTTTACCACGAAAGGATCTTCTGAAGTTATCATCAAAGCCCGCGGTAAATTCATTTCTCGAGCAGTTGACGTAGCCGAAGTATCTCGTAAACGTTTCATGGATAATACAATCCACATAAAAGATATTAAAATAGACAGCGAAGAGTTTGAGAACAAAGAAGGCCGTCAAGTTCGTGTAAGCAATATTGAAATAACGTTGGCTAAATAATTTTTTATTTATTTTTCTTCTTTTTTTCCACCATAACCCTTAAATAACCTTCTTCCCATATCTCATAAAAAGAGGTCATCCTATGCTTGAACATATGCATAAACGTCTTGCTCATTTAGAAGATAAAATTCTACAACAATTAGAACAGCACGAATTAAAGGAATATAACAAAAATCTCGTTAAACATCCAATTAAAGTAAAATTAGACTCCATCAACAAGAAAAAATTATCTCTACCACATACCTTATACCCTCTTAAACAAGCCCCAATAGAATGGTGGTATTGTACCGGTCATCTTCAATCATCTTCTTCTCATACCTTTGGCTACGAATTCTGCATGTTCAAATTCAATCCCTACGCTTCCCGTTTCTTATCTTATCCTCTTTCAAAATTCATTAAAAAACAGTTTTTAGTTTTACATTGTGCTATTACTGATATTAAAAATAAAAAGTTCATCTACCACGAAGAATCCAGCATCTTAAAAAAACAATCTATATCTTATAACAATCTCCATTTAAGTTTCGATAATTCTACAATAAAATTAAACAATAATATATTTCATATAACTACAAAAAACAAAAATTTTTCTCTAAATTTCAAATTATCCCCCTTAAAACCATTAATCAAACATTTCCATTCTGGCTTTGCTATTATGTACTCCCCCCCCGAACATCGCACTTATTACTTATCTTATCCGAGGTTGAAAACTACTGGAAAAATCTTGCTAAATAATAAAGTTCATGAAGTTGAAGGATTAAGCTGGTTTGATCATCAAAAAATGAACAATCCCCCTCGCTCTCCGCTGAAAGGATGGGATTGGTTCAGTATCATGTTTGCCGACAATACTGAACTAATGATTTTCTTATTAAAAACAAAAAAAGGTCTACTTGTCAATAATTTAGGTGGAACGTACATCAATAAACACTCCCAATTAATTCCTCTCAAATCGCCGGATATTCATCTAAAAAATCTCTCCTCTTGGACAAGTCCTCACACTAAAATAACCTATCCTCAACAATGGCAATTAAAAATACCTAAACTCAAAATAAATATCATTATCACCCCCACAATATCTGATCAAGAATTAGGTAAAAATAATATCACTCCTATTGCTTATTGGGAAGGTTCTTGCACCGTGCAAGGAAAAAAGAACAATAATTATATCACTGGGCAGTCTTATGTAGAACTTGTTGGTTATGATCAACGTCTTAGCACCAGACTTTTTCAAGCTATTATTAAATGAATTTATCAGGGAACCAAAATTTAACTACCTTCCGAGTTTGGTGAGAATTTTATCTGCTTTTTGGTATTGTTTAACCTAAAAATAGGTTAAGTAATACAAAAATGTTTTACTTTTAAGTAACTACTACAGAGTAAATTCTATAGGGAAACATTTATAAATTAGCCTCTATTTTAAGTATAAAATGACACTAGAAGATAGACTTGCATTTATAGAAGCTCTTTTAGATCATAAGCCAGAAAATGAGTGGAAGCAGTACAGGCCACAACATCAATCAGTTTATCATGGTACTTTTGCACTTGAAGGTCGAGATGTTTCGGGGACAGAATTAATTAGGGAATACGCCAAAAGATTTCCAGCAGATAGAGAATATTCAGATAGAGGAACACTAAACCGAATGTTATTGGAGTGTGGAGTTCCTAAATTTTCATTCACTGATCCAGAAGTTATGCGTGGTTTTCTACATTCTGCTAGAAGCCCAGTACAATGGAGCAAGTACCAACCTAGTTATCACACTTTTTGGACACTTGATTTTAAGCATATGGGAATTGATATTAAAGGACAGATGCTTCTGTATAATCTCTTTGTTGAATTAGAAAACCAAAGAAATGGAACTTTTTATGCTTTTGTAGATTACACTCCTGAGAGAAATCCTGAAATGTATAAACAACTCCAGGCCACACGAAGTGGAGCTTTCATTGCTAGGGCATTTGAGATTGCAGGATTAACCGTAAAATCAAAATCAATCCTACAAGAAGATTTAACTCCAGAGAGATTACGCGAAATCTTACTCACCAGAAGAACCGAAGAAGAATGGGAGAATTGGCAGGGTGGTCATGCTGATTTTAAAAGTACTTGGTTTGATTTAGATGGTTATAAAAATTTTGCCGGTGCTAGTTTACGCAGACATTATCAAAAAATCAGAGGAGAAGACCGTTCAGTAAAAGATATGTTTTCTGAAGCAGGAATAAAAGTAGGAGGTAATCCCGAACTTTTACGAAAAACACTTGAAGATAGATTTGAACGCTTTTATGGTGTCTTTGATGATCCCGTTGCAGTAAGAGATTTATTTCTTCAAATGAATACTGAAGAAGGATGGGCAAAGCCACAGCAATATTCGCCACTGCGAAAACAAAAAGTAGCCATCAATGGTGATAGAAGCGTAAGTATTCATACTCTTTTACACCTATTTTCAATTTACAAATATAATGCCGAACAGGAAACTATTGATACTTACATTGATTTTAATAAAGCTCAAAGTGAAGAACATAAAGGCTTAATCCAGAGTAATAAGAAAGCATTAGGTGAGTTGCTTGATTTTGCAGGTTTGGAGTATAAATTTATTCCAGATATTACTGAAGTTGATTTGCATGATTCAACTGTACTACGAAGAATGTTATTTCACGCTACATTGGAAGGGGAAACTCTCTCTCATAATGATTTAAAAAATGCGGGAATCCAACAATTTAGAAAAGCAAGATTTAGAGATCCAGCAACAGGAGTAGATATAGCTGGTCAATCATTGATGATCTATTTTTCAGCATTGTATTATGTTAAAGAGCATCCTGAAGTAGGGTTAGATGAAGCTGCAACCACATTACATAAAGGCAAATCAAATTCAGCAGTTATGGGTGAAATATTGGAGAAAGCAGGGTTACACAGATAAAGTCTTATCATTTTCTTATTCATCTGTTTTTGTTTTTCTTCGTCACGGAACTCCCCCTCGTTAACGTTTGTTTTTCAGAAATTTAGAACTCCCCCTTGCTTTATGTTAGCAAAAATTTTGGAGAATAAAGTGAACCGCTAAATCAACGTTAGGTTTAGGTACGAAGTAATTGAATTTCTTTTTGTCGTCGTTGCCGATTTAGCAAAGGTGCCAATGTGTAAGATTTACGGTAGCGTTAGCGTGCCTGAAAAGGTGATTAAAATATTGAGTATAATATCGCAAGTTGCTGTTAGGCGAGGTGAGCGAAGCGAAAGCGCAGCGTCCCCGAAGGAGTCTTTTTCCACTCAGGCTCATTGCCAGACGTAGTTTTGAAGAGTGAATGTGTGATAAGATAACTGCATAGCAGATTAAAGTTTAGGAAAATTGGGGGCAAAAGTTATAAAGTTAGGCGTTTCCTAGGATAGAATGGAAGAGGGAAAGAAATTTGATGTGGAATTCAAGCAAACGGCTAAAGGTTCTTGGTATGTTGGCTCAGTAAAAGTTGGTGCGGATAGTGTTGAAGAGTTAGACAAAGTTTTAGATTCGACAGTTACATTTCTTCATACCAAAATAGATAAAATGAATAAAGGAGATTTTAAGCCGGGAACACCTCTATCGCCTGCACCTATTGAATTAAATTATGGAGATGGTAAGCTTTTTGAAAAATTACGAAGCTTGAGAATGGATCTTTCACGAGCTGAGAATCTTCCTCCATATGTCGTGGCTCATGATTCTGTTTTAAAGAGATTAGCCAAAGTAAAACCAATGACCAAAGAGGAAATGATTGAAATAGAAGGGATTGGAGAAAGAAATTTTGATAAATATGGTGTTTATTTCTTAAAAGTCATTCGAAGTTCAGGTATAGGTGCAGAAAATGGCAGATGAAATAGTGGGGAATACCTCTCTTGTAATTTTTCAAGGAAAACAATTTAGAAGATTATGGTATAATAATGAATGGTACTATTCTGTTATTGATATAATTGCATTTTTGACTGAGCAGGAAGATTTTCAAACTGCCAGAAAGTATTGGAATAAGCTCAGCCAACGGCTAAAGGAAGAAGGAAGCGAGGTGGTGACAAATTGTCACCGACTGAAATTACCGGCAGCCGATGGTAAATCTTATGAAACAGATTGTGCTAGTACCAAAAATCTTTTTAGGATAATCCAGTCTGTGCCATCTAAAAAAGCAGAACCGCTCAAGTTATGGTTGGCTCAAGTAGGTTATGACCGAGTACAGGAAATAGAAAATCCAGAATTAGCCCAGAAACGCATGAAAGAACTCTACAAAGCCAAAGGATACTCTGAAGATTGGGTAGAAAAGAGAGTCCGGGGCATTGGGATAAGAGATGAACTGACTGATGAATGGGACAAAAGAGGAGTGAAAACTGAGAAGGAATACGCCATTTTGACTGCGGAAATTTCGAAAGCAACTTTTGGTATGACCCCCAGCTAATATAAGCAACTCAAAGGGCTGAAACGAGAGAACTTACGTGACCACATGAACGATTTGGAACTTATTTTTAGTATGCTTGGTGAAAGGGTTTCTACTGAGATTACCAAGAATAAAGAAGCGAAAAGTTTTATGGAATGTGAAGACGCTGCAATAGAAGGCGGGCAAGTTGCCGGGAATGCTCGAAAGGATGCTGAGAAACGCATCGGAAAATCGATTATTTCAGATGAGAATTATTTACATTTGACGGAAGAGAAGAAAAAGAAGAAGCTAATTGAAGATAAGAAATAATTACGGTTTTGCCAATTTCCAAATTTTGTTAAAAAATTCTTTGTAGCTTTTAGCAGTTTTTGGTGAAATAATTTCAACGGCGAAAGCATTGGGATGTGCTGTTTCGATAATAATCCTATTTTTTCCAATAGTTACACCCTGATTTATGGTTAAGTCGTAAAATCTTATCCTATACTCTTTCCTACTTGAAAGGTATTTTATATAGAGATGTTTTAATTGTGGGAGAGCAATGCCACGAGCCGTTACTCCAATCTCATCTCTTCTGGTATGGATACTCTTAAACATTAATCTGACCACGTCTTGTTCTAGTTCGCTTTTTTCAACTGAAAAGAAAACATATTCTTCGCCTCTTTTTAACTCATTTATTAGGCGTAAATGTGCTGCTTTTAGCCCAGCTAATCCTCGGTAGATATGGGCACTTTCTTGGATTAGGCTTCCAATAGCTTGCTTAATATCCGAAACGAGGTTTTGAACATTCTTTTCGGCTTCTTGTAATTTTTCTTTTTCCATCTTGATGTAGTCAAGAAGGTTTTCAGGATTAGCAAGATGAAATTCTTTAATATTATCAACAAGCACGTACGTTACCAATCCCCTATGTACCAGTTTGTCTAATATCAAGTAGACTTTAGAGCTTGAAACACCAGATTGTTCGATAATCTTGGTAATGGTGCTCCCCCATCAGTAAATCCTAATTCTTTAAGCTGTTTTAGGTTCATTCTCTCACTAGGGGGGAGAATAGATATATAAACTTTGCGGTTGCTACTGCTAGATGAAACAAGGTGGTTCACATGAAAACTAAAATAAAACAAACATTGATAGGATTAGCTATAGCGACAATTGCTGGATGCGGCAGTGAAGACCTAAAGTATAACCGAGACAATATTGAAGTAGAAGTAAAATTGAGAAGTGGAGAAGTTGAGAGCGTAGCTTTTAATTCTGGATGCTATCGGGTTGTAGCTGATAGGCAAGCAGTAGGATATAATATTAAAGTCAAGAGAAGAGTAGATTTGGTAACGGGGGTTCCATTGGAAGGATGTGAAGATACGATTCCAGAAATTTCCCAATTAGTTCGCAGGGTGAATAATTATTCTGTACCAAATTTACAATGTTATATTTATGACAAAAATGGAAATAAATACAATTTACCTATGAGTTCTGCTGAACAAATAGAGAAGTGTTCAGGGCAAAATTTAAGGAAGACTGCTGATTGCTTGACAGAGATGGTTTCAGCAGAAGAGAAAGTAAAATGTGAATATAGGTGAGAACTATGGAAAGAAGTGCATTATTGGGTTTGCTTGGTAAACGTAATCTGAGAATAAGCTTAAGAGAAATATTCCAGAAAGCAGGTTACACTATTGTTGATATTACCCCAGACCCGGAAGAAATGATAAAGTACGTTAGAACTAGAGATTATGATAGATATTTGATGTATCTCAATTTAGGTTCCTCAAACAGTCCCGATATCACACCTGCAATTAGTGTGTACGAACTCATTAGAAAACGAGTTGAATCCGGAGAAGCCAAATTTGTAGGCATCTCTGGTAATAACGATGCCGTAAAATCTGCCAAAGAAAGGGGAATTCCCGCTTTCCCTAGTTTGGTGTATTTTAGCTTAGATGAGTTTATAGTTTAAGATTCAGAGTAATTTTCCGTGCCCCTGATTCTCCGCCGTATTCACTCTTCAAAATTTGGGCGTCATAAAAATGCGGGAAAGCGTCTCACCTCGCTAAAGCACGGTGCTTTCTGGATTCTTCGTTTAATGAAATAAAGCCGCTTAGTTAACGTTAGGATTTGTTGTAAAGCAATTGATTTCCGTTTCGTCGTTCTCGACTAAGTGAAGTCTGGCAATGAGCACGTATCAGTTTTAAAGTTGTGCAAGTAGTGCTTCAAGAGCGGAAAAAGATTTCGCCTAACAAGGGATGACGTTAAATCAGAAAAAGCAGGATACTATGTGGATTATAAATCTAGTAATTGTGTGGATAAACGTACGATTATTTAACACATTTGCGATATCAGATCTCTTAATCTATCATGTATTATATTAATATCAATTCAAGAGAGGCATGTTTATGCTCATATGCTTTTTTCGTGGTCTCGCAATAGGGGAAGTATTTGTCCTGACAGTTGGGGCAGTTTCTAATATGATCTTCCATAGTTTGCTGAATGTTGTACATAGAACTGCCATAATTGGATAATGAGGTAATTATTTTTTGTAATTCATCTGTTCTTACAAAATTTATTATCCTTCCGCTAGCTAAGAGATATAATTCTTGCTCAGTTATTTGTGATTGGCGGCAAATATATTGCTCTGTGGTATTGGTCATTAGTATAGTATTAAAAACGGACCCGAGGGGACTTTCATGTTGCAATCGAATTTTCATGGTTGGCTTTATGCTCACCCCACTTGCATAGATTGCTTGCATTTGAACCCCCGAGACCAGACTTACTCATCCTCAGCCTACTCTCTTCATCCCATCAATGGGAGTACTCAGGAGCTCGTCACAGGATTAGGAGGTCTGTGCCCTATTTACCTTTAAAAGTAACCAGGCTAGGCGACGGGTCCGTACTTTAAGGAAAAAGAGACCTATTTTTATAAGTTGCGGGAGATTTTTTGGTTAGACACTATAAAGTAGTAAATAAACGAAACATTTATAAAGAAAGACTATATTCTTATTGTATGACTCACTACAAAGAATCTCGGTTTACGCTTCGTGATGATTTTTATTTTCATACTTTAACGGCATTAGAAGAGGTATTATCTAGTAAGAAGATTCCTTATGCAGTTGTTGGCGGTGGTGCTTATCAAGTTAAAATGACTTCTCTTTTAAGTGATGGTGGAATAATTGATATTAAAGATGTGCATGGTCTTGATGTTATTCTCAGACCTACTGGAGATATTGATCTTACTACAAAAAGTGATCATTCCACTATGCTTAGTGTATTTAATGAAATGGCGGCAAGATATCCTGCTTTGAATATAAATAATACTGCTGGAAAATTAGTTCGAATAAAACATCCTGGAAAAGGTCAAGTTTTAATTAATTACCAAACTTGTTCTGATGATTTGCGAGGATTAACACTCTTTTATGATGAGATTATTGATACCTCAGAAGAGCATGCCCTTAGAAAGGGGAATAAACGGGTGTATGTGAAAATTCCCCGACCAGAATTTTTAATTGCATCAAAATTAATCCGTTCAGCAGAAAAAGATAAGATAGATATATTTAATCTTCTTAATTTATTCTTCAATAAAGGAACTTCTGTTAATTTTGAAGAAGTAAGGGGAATTCTTAAAGCGATTGGCAAAGAAGATAAATTTGAATACATTCAGCAAATTAATTATGACCTTCAATGAATAACAATCAACGACTGCGTCTTTTCAATGCCTTCCACCAATTGTAATTTGCCGAGTAGAACTTTATCAAATTCTTGGACGTCTTTGACGCGAAGAAAGACAACAATGTCAGTTCCGCCGGAGACGATGTCAGCACGTTTGATAAAGGAAAAAGTGCGTAATTCTTTGACAACGTCGTATTGGGTCTTTTTCTTTTGTCTTAGCAAAGGGAGGTTAATGGAAATTAAAACATACGCGGCGAAATTCTCGTCTGTTGCTTGGGGATCGAGGTCAATGGTAAATTTAGTGATTACTTTCTCTTGTTTTAGTTTTTGGATGCGATGATGCACGGTTGTTATGGGCAATAGGGTTTTTTTTGCTATCTGACGGGTGGTATATTCAGCATGGTCCCGGAGCATTTCGATTATTTTTAGGTCTTTTTCGTCTAATTTAGTGTCCATGATGGAACAAATGTTCCAATTTTATATAAATATTTCGTATTTTTTATTATATCTACCATTATTTTAGGTATAATTATTTAAATAAGTTTTACATTCCTATTTAAAAGACTTAATAAAACAAGAGAAAAAGAGATACACATTAATTGGTGAATACTTATGTGCGGCATAATAGGAATAAGCGGATTTAAACAACAACAAGAATTATATCGTGAACGAGCATTAAAGATGGCGGCATGCATACGACATCGCGGTCCGGATTGGAGTGGGATTTACAGTGATGATAGTATGGTTTTAGCACATGAACGTTTATCAATTATTGATGTTGAACATGGAGCACAACCGTTGATTGATACAAAAACAGGCAGAGTATTATGCGTGAATGGAGAAATTTACAACCATAAGGAATTGCGCGGAAAATTGAAATGGGAACATGAGTGGCAGACAGCATCTGATTGTGAGGTTATATTATATCTCTATGATGAGTATGGACCGTACTGCGTGGAGATGCTAAGCGGTATTTTTGCGTTTATATTGTATGATAAACTGAAAAAAGAATATTTTGTAGCACGAGATCATATGGGAATTTGTCCACTATATAGGGGATGGGATGAAACTGGTGTTATGCATATCAGCAGTGAGATGAAGGCACTGGATCAATATTGCCCCAAAATTGAAGAATTCCCTGCCGGAAGTTATTATTATAGTACCGATAGAAAAATTAAGCGATGGTATAGTCCGCACTGGGCAACAACTATACCCACGGAAAAAGTATCACTAGAAAAATTAAGAGAAGAGTTAGAATATGCAGTAAAAAAACAATTGATGGCAGATGTGCCGTATGGAGTCTTGATTTCCGGAGGGTTGGATTCTTCTCTTATTGCGGCGATTGCGTGCAAGATGAAAGAAGGAAAAGATCCATTACATTCGTTTGCGGTAGGATTAAAAGATGCGCCTGATTTGGATTATGCACGAAAAGTTGCAGAGTTTTTAGGAACGAGGCATCATGAAATTTTATTTACAATACAGGAAGGGATGGATGCATTAAAAGATGTTATTTATCATTTAGAGACATTTGATGTTACCACCATCCGAGCATCTACGCCCATGTATCTTATAGCGAGAAAAATTAAAGCAATGGGTATTAAGATGGTCTTATCAGGAGAAGGGTCGGATGAAATTTTTGGGGGTTATTTATATTTTCATATGGCGCCAAATGCACAAGAGTTACATGAAGAAAGTGTACGAAAATTATTTTTGCTCAGTAAATATGATTGTTTACGCGCCAACAAAGCAACCGCTGCATGGGGTTTAGAAACACGAGTGCCTTTTTTGGATAAAGAGTTTATGGAGTATGCTATGAGTATTGACCCCACCGATAAGCTGTGTCCGGGAAAAGTGATTGAGAAGAAGATATTGCGGGAAGCGTTTGCGGGATATATTCCTGAAGAGATTTTGCGGAGACAAAAAGAACAATTTTCTGATGGTGTAGGATATGGCTGGATTGATCATTTGAAGAAGTATACGAATGAAAAAGTAACGGATCAGATGATGAATGATGCGATAATACGTTTTCCAGCGAAGACGCCGCTTACCAAAGAGGAATATTATTATCGGGAAATTTTTAATGCTTTGTTTCATAGTCCAAGTGCAGTGGAAACTGTTCCAGTAGGTCCGTCAATTGCTTGTTCTACACCTACGGCACTACGCTGGAGCAAGGAATTCCAAGGGAAAGCAGATCCTTCAGGGAGAGCGGTGAATGTACATAAGATGAGCAAGGAGAATATCTAATGAAAACTTTCAAGAAACATTTTTATAGTCCCTCTTTACTTTCTTGACTATGGCAAAATACATTTTAATTCAAGACGCGATGAAGCAGGGTAAGGGAAGGGTAGCAATTAGGGGCTGGATTTACCGAGAACGTGGTTCGAATAAGTTAAAATTTGTGACATTACGTGATTCGAGCAATATTATTCAATGTGTGTTTGATCGTCAGAAATTTGCAGCGCAGTGGAATGATATTGATAAATTACAGGTAGAAGCTGCGTTAGAGATTGAAGGTGAAATTAAGGCTGATGCACGCGCACCGACAGGTTTTGAAGTGCAAGCGGAAAAAATAAATATTGTAGGTAAGAGTGATAGTTTTCCTATTACCAAAGATCAGTCAGTAGAGTTTTTAGCGGAGAACAGGCATTTATGGCTGCGCAGCCGAAAAATGACCGCCATTATGAAAGTGCGGAGTACAGTTTTTGGAGCGATTGACGAGTACTTTAAGGGAGAAGGGTTTTATGAGTATCATTCTCCAATATTTCAATCAGTACAGTGCGAAGGCGGTTCTACGTTATTTGAAGTAGATTATTTTGGCAAGAAGAAAGAAGTTTTTTTGGCGCAAACATGGCAGTTGTATGCCGAACCAGCAATTTTTGCGTTAGAAAAAATTTATACGATTGCACCATCATTTCGGGCAGAGAAGTCAAAAACATCACGCCATTTAACAGAGTATTGGCATGCGGAAATGGAAATGGCCTGGTCTAAGTTTAAAGATATTCAAGATCATGGCGAGAAATTAATCAAACATATTGTCAAACAAGTTTTAGAGAAAAATAAAGCAGATTTAGAGCTGTTAGGCAGAGATGTTAAAAAATTAGAACCGACCATAAACAAACCCTTTGTACGTATGACCTATGATGATGCCTTAAAAATTCTTAAAGAAAAATATAAGATGATTATCGATTGGGGTAAAGACTTACGGACAATTGAAGAGGATAATCTAAGTACGTTGTATGATACACCCATTATTTGTACGCATTACCCTAAGATTGTTAAAGCATTTTATATGATAGAAGAGCCGGGCAGATCCGAAGTAGTACAAGGATGTGATTTCATTGCTCCCGAAGGATATGGCGAAATTATCGGTGGTTCACAACGAGAGCATGATATTGAGAAAATCAAAGAACGATTACGGGATCAAGGAGAAGACCCTAAGGAATATGAATTCTATTTAGATACGCGACGATATGGTTCCGTGCCTCATGGTGGGTTTGGAATGGGGGTGGAAAGGGTTATCAGCTGGATCTGCGGACTAGATAATATCAAGGATGCAATTCCCTTCCCAAGAACTATGGAGCGGTATAAACCTTAAAACTATTTTTAAGATTATTTTTAAAAAACATTTATATAATATTTCATTTTTATTTTGTTAATGGATAAAGAGGTTAAGGCGTGGGATAAGACAGCGATGAATTATTTTTCTGAAGTAGTAAGCCCGTTTGCGGAAGGTGTTGATAATCCTCTCTTTTGGTATTTAGATCACAAAATTACTGAGGATAAGAAAAAAATGTCAGTTATGGATGTGGGGTGCGGGATTGGAAATTTTTTACCGATATTATCCAAAAAATTTTCTAAAGTGGTCGGGTTTGATTTTTCGTCGAAGATGGCAGATATTTCTAAAGATAAAGTAAAACATTTAAAGAATGTAACGGTATTGGTTAGGGATGCACGAGAGTTATCAGAGTTTTATAATCAGTTTGAGGTGGTAGTAACCGTTAATTCTATACTCTTACCAAATATTAAAGATGTGGAAAAGATGTTTAAAGAAGCATATAATGTCCTTAAACAAGGAGGGGTATTGTTAGGAGTATTTCCAGCAATGGAGAGTTTTTTGTACCAGGCATTATTAGTACAAGAAAAGTATTTGGATAATGGAGAAACACAAGAGGAAGCGTTGAAGAAAGCGCAAGCGGCGATCGATGAAGCGCCTTGCGATTTTACTGCGGGATTAGTTAAATATAAGGATTCTATACAAAAAAATTATTATTTATTCGAGTTAAAACATAGGTTATGGAAAGCGGGATTCGGCAATATTACGGTAAGAAAAGTGTATTATCCGTGGGAAGTGTATGAAGATGAGGAGTTGTTAGCATTCAGAGGAAGAAAGAAACTGTGGGATTGGTTTGTGTATGCAGAAAAATAAATAGGAGTTATTAAGGAAATTCTGATTTTATTTTATCAATAACTTCTTTTTCTGCTTTGGACAAAGCATTACTTATGCGTTTTCCATAGGAAGTTATTTTTGAAGAAGTCATAATTACTACATCAATACCATCACCCGTATTAAGATCTTCGGCAGCACGATGCAGGGATGTTACCACTAAATCTATTGCTTGCGGTATATTAATTTTACTGGCATCAATCTTAGCGCGCATGACTGATTGGTCAATATATTTTAAAGCATTATCGGAACCGCTGCCAATCGCCAAGTATTCAAATTCTCTGATACGGGGAGATTTTTTAAGATTACCAAATTCATCAATTTCCCATAAACTTAATTTTTGGGAATTGATGGCAAGAAGGAAAGTATGTAAATCACTTATTGGTGTATTTTCCCGTAAAGCTAAGGCATTAAGTTCGTTAAATAGGGGAAAATGGATTTGTTTGTAACGTGCACCTTTATTATAATTTACCATAGCTTGGTTAATTAATTGCAAAGTTATTTCTTCACTGCTCCCTTTGCGCTGGCCAAGAAATGTTCTTTGAAAATCGTATAAGTTTCTATCTACTAATCCGGCATGGCCCAGCATTATATTTTGACCATAAATAATTTTTTGGATGCGGCCTTTCCAGGCCTGACCCTCACCATCAGTATAACTTAGTTGGGTATCAGAACCCATAATGATACCTTCTTCTGGTCCATAATTTGTTTTTATACCGACTATTGTAGTCATATTACTCAAAATAGGTATGATATTTATAAAGATTTAAGCGTTGTAATAAATAGATTTAATACCCCTCGTCCTATTGTAACTGGAACGTGAATAATTTTAAGCAATTTATTTAAAGAAAGGGTTGTTTTTTGTGTTAATGAATCTATTTTTACCTGTCTCTTTAGAAGAAGGAGCGGAGTACTATCACAATTTTGACCAATTTGATGTGATTTTTATTACAGGAGATTCTTATTATGATCATCCGTTAAGCGGCGTAGCGGTATTAACTAGATTGTTAGATGTGAAGGGATATAAAGTAGGAATTGTAGCACAGCCAGAAACTGATGCTGATTTTTCTAAGTGCGGCAAACCAAAATATTTCTTTTGTATTACTTCAGGATTGTTAGATTCGATGCTGGCAAATTATACTCCCATGCTGCGCAAGCGAGAAAATGTCTTGGTTCCAGAACGAGCATTGATCACCTACACTGCTAAAGTCAAACAGTTGTTTAAGAGAAGTATTACTGTTTTAGGAGGTGTAGAAGCAACTATTCGAAGATTCACTCATTTTGATTATAAAGAGAATAATTTACGCCGAGGGATTTTAAATGATAGCAAGGCAGAAATATTATTGTTTGGAAATGCTGAGAGATCATTATTGGAATTAATTAGAAAATTCAAAGAATTAGATTGTATAGAAGAAGATTTTGAAAACGTGAAGGAAAAGTTAGATTTATTGCATATAGATGGAGCAGCATATCGAATTAAGAAAGAAGAGATTAATCCTCAAGCTATTCTCTTACCTAGTTATGAAGAATGCCTAAAGAGTAAAGATTCCTTCAACATAATCGCAAAAACAATATTTTTACATCCAGAAGAAGCGTTTGTAGAGCCATGTGGATTAGGATTAGTCCAACATAACAAGGCTGGTGATCAGTTAACAGAAGAGGAAATGGATTTTATCTATGAATTACCGTTTACCAGAACATTGCATCCGAAAATGAAAAATTTTGATTTCAACCAAAAGATGATTGCCGGATTAAAAAATTCAGTAATCTTAGGTAGGGGATGCTGGGGCGGATGCACATTTTGTGTTATCCCTTTAGTTCAAGGGAAGAATGTGGCTAAACGCAGCACTGAAAGTATTGTTAGTGAGATAGAACGGTTGTATAATGATGGCGAACGCCTGATTAACGATCTTACTCTGCCGACGTTAAATATGTATGGTTCTTATTGTGATTTGTATGCTGTTACGCAGAAAAAATTTTCCGCAATTGTTGATAAAGATGTTGTCGTTATGAAAAAGGATAAACCCTGTTCGCAAAAATGTGTAGGATGTTCTCATCGAATTATACGTGATGATTTAATCCCATTATTGCACGAGGTGGAAAAGTTAAATGTTAGATGTAATACAAAATTAGAGTTACGAAGTGCGATTAGGCATGATATTATTTTAAAACAGAAGAAATTGTTTAGAGAGATTATGAAGTTTGTTATGCGTCTGAAAATAGCGCCGGAGCATGTTAGGGATGAGATATTAAGGCAGATGAATAAGTCTAATAGAAAAGCATTTTTAGATTTTTTAAAGGAATATGAGTTAGTAAATAAAGAACAGAGCACGCATAAGAATTTAGTGCCGTATTTTGTAGCGGCACATCCTGGATGTACAATTGATGATATGTATGAATTGAAGAAGTTTTGTGTAGAACATAAATTATTTGTGAATTTAACGCAGGTGTTTACGCCTACACCAGGAACCATAGCCACGTCAATATATTATACCGGTCGTAATCCCTTGACGAATGAAGAAGTATATGTAGCAAGGACGTTTAGAGAGAGAAAAGAACAGAAAGAAATATTATTTTCTCCATATCAAGATACTGATGATGAGAGCGGATAGATTATATTCTAGCAAATCTCACAAATGTTCAATAATTAATGAAATTTGCTATTATCTTAACTTCCCTTCTAAAATGTCAATGTGTTTACAGTGACCGCATTTCATCCTGTAGCAATTGTCTTCGTCAGAGTAAGAACAGCTTATTTCGATTAATTCGGCTTTGTTATAACCACATTTGGTGCAGAGATGACTATGAACGGCAAGGTGGTTTTTGTCATCAGTTACTTCGATGCGTTGGGCTTGCTGATTATTTTTAGATGTTAAGGCAATAGATGTTTGGTTTAATTCCGGCTGGTGATGATTGTTAGGACAAGACATCCATTTACCATAAGGAGTTGTTTTTGGTATTAATAAAGAGCCGCAAGTAGTGCAGAACATTGAAGACATAGAACAATATTTTTAACGGGAATTTATAATCATTTTGGAGAAAATTAAGCTAAAAAGAAATGTATTTATTCTATAATTATTTTTTCAAGAGGTGATTGTTGTTGTCTCAACAATAAATTTTGTTTATTATTATCATTATTTATATTACTACGAATATCATAAGATTTAATATCATCTAGGGGAATTATGCTATATACTAATCCTGCAAGAGTTAGACTCAATGATAGGGTAGATGTACACTGATATTGATAGAAATTTAACGCACCGCAATAATTGGTTATTTCTGTAGCAACAAGACCTAGACTACCTAATGCGGACACCGCTAGACCACCGGGCACATAATAATTTACCTTATTATCTTTCATTTTATGTTCCTCACATTTATTTCTAATATAAATCTTATGGAACATTATTAATAGTAAGTATATTTATCTTTTAGAAAAAATGGGTCTAGCCGGATTTGAACCGGCGATCTTCGCCATGTGAAGGCGACGTCATAGCCGCTAGACCATAGATCCTTAAAAAATATAAGACTAACACTCCTTTAAATATTTTATTGAAAAAAGTTTAAATAGTATGTTTGGTCTTTT